>NZ_JACJPY010000076.1 GCF_014696345.1 Pseudanabaena cinerea FACHB-1277 | reverse complement strand
CTAGATAGGTCATACTTACTATGACTTGACCTATCTTTTTTATCTTAAATCCTCAAATCCCCATCTACTCATACTTCCCATATCTTTTGTCGCCCCGTCAGCTTGGTGGTGATTGTGGCGGCGATTCCTGCATTTATTGCGGAAACCCGTTTTTCTGAGCATACCTTCCGTCTATTTCGTTGGCGATCGCCTGAAACCCGTGAACAGCATTATCTAGAAACACTTCTAGCTAGGGAAGATTATGCTAAAGAAGTGAAGTTGTATCAATTGGGAGCGCGTTTTTTGCAGCGTTATCGGGATACTTTTGAGCGGCTCTATGCCGAAGATCGCCGTCTGACGATCCAAAAGGGTTGGTGGGGTTATGGGCTAGGTTTATTGAGTACAGGGGCATTTTATGGGGCTTATGGCTGGATGGTGCTAGAGGCGATCGCGGGCAAAATTAGCCTTGGCGAAATGACTATGTATCTGGTCGTCTTCCGTCAAAGCCAAGCCACCTTTGCCAACGCCCTTACTTCCATTGGCGGGATGTACGAAGACAACCTCTATTTAGAAAACCTTTACGAATTTCTCGATCTAGATATAAACACGCCTCAAGGCAGCGTTATTCAGGGCATTAATCAGGAAGGATTGCAATTTGAGAATGTGGACTTTTGCTATCCCGATAGTACCGTACCAGTGCTGCAAAATATATCGTTCCATTTGCAACATGGTGAAAAGTTGGCGATCGTGGGGAAGAATGGCTCTGGTAAAACCACTTTGATTAAGCTCTTAACGCGGCTATATCAACCCACTGGCGGCAATATCTTCTTAGATGGCATCAATCTCAATGATTGGGATACGGATATTTTGCGGCAGCGTCTTGGGGTTATTTTTCAGAACTTTGTGCAGTATCAATTTACGGTGGGCGAGAATATTGGGGTGGGTGATATCGAGTATGTGGAAGACGCTCAACAACTGGCGATCGCTGCTGAGAAAGGCATGGCACAGCCCTTCATCACCAAAATGTCCCAAGGTTTTCAAACCCGCCTTGGTAAATGGTTTCGCGGTGGTCAAGAGCTATCGGGTGGTCAATGGCAAAAAATCGCTCTCTCCCGTGCTTTCATGCGATCACAAGCGGATATTCTCGTTCTCGATGAACCAACTGCCGCGATGGATGCAGAAGCGGAAATGCAAATCTTCAATCATTTCCGATCGCTCACCCAAGAAAAGATGGTAATTTTAATTTCCCATCGCTTTTCCACGGTGCGAATGGCAGACAAAATCATGGTGATCGCCGATGGCAAAATTAGCGAACAGGGCAGCCACGAAGAGTTAATGGCACTCAAGGGGCGCTATGCCCATCTCTTTAACCTCCAAGCCGCAGGCTATGGCTTTTGATTTTCATAAAATTCACGTTAAAATAGCTCAAAGTTGCTTTGTGGAGTGAAACCAATGACCACTTATACAATCAATCTCGATCCGATTGTGAAACTTACTAGAGAAAAGTTTTACGAACTATGCGCGGCAAATCCCGAACTTAAATTAGAACGCAATGCAAATGGAGAACTCGTAATTATGTCCCCCATTGGCGGCGAAACTAGCGCTTGGAATTCTGACCTGAATACTGATTTAAATATATTTTTAACTAAATGAAGACGCTCATGGAGGAAATTGGGTGAACCGCAGTTTCACAAAGAAATTGCTTACCAAACACAAGGATTGCAGATGTTCCTTTTGGCTAATTCACCTACCTGCCTGTATGAGCGAAAACCTTTGGTATTTTAGCTTTGCTTTTATTGCATCATCGTTAAAATGCCCTGTTGACCTAGCAACATCTCTCGCAGAAGGCTAAAAATGCCGACACCAATCACAGGAGAAATATCGATGCCGCCGATGGGAGGGATCAACTTCCTGAGAACAAATAGCAATGGCTCGGTGGGAAAGGTGATTAGGCTGTAGGGAAATTGCTTGAGGGGGAGCTGTGGATACCATGTCATGACGATACGGAAGATATACAGCAAAATTAGTAAACCCAAGACAATATTTAAAATCAAAGAGCTAGTGGCGATCGCGTCCATATTACTTCCATACGACTAATTTTAGTTGCGGTGGCTTAGATTATAGCTAATGGCAAGTCAATCACCCAAGGGATAAAGACTTTGGTTTATTTAGCCATTGTGTAACCACAGATTCTAAGAGGTCAATATCAATGGGCTTGGTGAGGTAATCATCACAGCCAGAGGCGATCGCTGCCTCCCGATCACCTTTCATCGCATGGGCGGTCAGCGCGATGATCGGGATGGCAAAGGTGCGATCGCTTGCCTTGAGTTGTCTGGCAATTTCCCAACCATCCACCTCTGGCAGTGACAGATCCAACAAAATCAAGTCTGGATGGTTGACCTCTAGCCAATCTAGTGCCGCCTGACCATCTTGGATACAGGTGACAAGATAGCCCGAATCTTGAAAAACCTGCTCCACCAATACTTGATTGTCGGGAGCATCTTCGACCACTAAAATCAGTGGTGGTGCAGGCTGGGAGGGCAGGTCATTAGATGCGGGCATAGATACTAAGCGGTTCTTTGATGAACTTAATATAAAGATGTTTGAAGGTGGAACGGATCACCCTAGGCATTCCAAAGTCGATCGCCATCATGGTCTCAGGTAACTTCCAATCTGGACATTGTAACCGAGCGACAGGATCACCGATGATTTCGATCTCCTCAAGGTCACTGCACAGTCCTGAGCGGATGGCGGCGGCAACGGTCGGCACATCCTGCGCCCGCACACCTAAGACTTCCACCATAACCCGATCGAGGGCAAATACATCCCGCGAAGCTGCCAAAACACCTAGATCCCTAGGCTCGCCTGTGCTAGGACCATTGCCTTCATGCCCCACAATGCCATCCAAAATCGTTAGCTCTGGATTAATTGCCCTAGCAGTTTCAATCAGCATCTGGGCAAAGCGATCAACATCCTTGCCTGCCTCCATATGCCACCAAGCTTTCATTTTGCCAGGGACGCAGCCAAATAGGTTTTTTACGCCAAGGGTGAGGGTCAATTGCATATGGGATTTGACCTTGGGCAGGTTGATCACCACATCCGCATCCATCGCCTCTTTGCTAAGGCGCAGATGTTGCAGTTCGCCTTCGCCCTCGGTGGCATAGCGCTTGCCATGAAATTCAATAATTGGTAAACCTAGTTCTTCGGCAAGGGGCAGCAAGCCATTTGCCTTAGCAATGCCCTTGACACTGCCAAAGGCGGGGCTGTCACCTAAAAATGGTTTGCCGCCCGCATCCTTTACCAGCTTTGCCACGCAATAGACCAGTTCGGGGCGAGTAGTGCATTCTTTGGTGGGACGACTGCCTGTGAGCAGGTTGGGTTTGAGGAGGACGCGATCGCCAGCCTTGACAATACTAGCCATACCGCCGAGAGGCGCAAGGACAGCTTCTAAAGATCCCATTAAGGATGAGATCTCGTAGCTAGAGGTTTTCAGGAGACTAACAACGGGTTTCATAGGGTTGATGGGATAATAAGTACTTAGACGATGTATGTTTGCAGTTCCAAAAACTCTAGATGAGATTTGTTCTATTCTATAGCCATGCTTTTGAAAACCCAAATCATGAAAATATGCCAAATCTAAGGGTAGTGTTAGTGGAAACTGCGGGGACGCGGAATCTGGGATCGGTGGCAAGGGTGATGAAAAACTTTGGCTTGCAGGATCTTTGGTTGGTAAATCCTCTGTGCGATCGCCATAGTGATGAGGCGAAGCATATGGCAGTCCATGCCCCAGAGGTTTTGACCAATGCCAAAGTAGTCGAAAGTCTGCCCTTAGCGATCGCTGACTGCCAAAGGGCGATCGCCACCGTTGGACGCATTGATCAAGGAGAAATGCCAGTAATTGACACTAGGACGGCGATCGCTTGGCTATCCCAGATGCAGGACACAGCAGAGGTGGCGCTCGTATTTGGTGCAGAAGATCGGGGCTTGAGCAACCTCGAAATTCAACATTGTCAGCAGGTGATGCGAATCCCTGTAAACCCTGAATATCCCTCTTTAAATTTGGCGCAGGCGGTGGGAATCTGCTGCTATGAGTGGCAATTACAAACTAATGTCCCTAGATCCTCAAAATTATCTCGGCAACTAGCTAGCCAAATTGACCAAGATTTGCTAGAGTCCAAACCCATAGACCTTGCAACCCGTACAGAGTTAGAGGCTTACTATCAGCAACTGGAAACAGTCTTGCTCAAAATCGGCTACCTCTACCCCCACACCGCCTTCCATCGCTTGCAAAAGTTTCGGCAAATCAGCGATCGAGCAAACCTGACCTCAGCCGAGGTGAGGATGTTGCGAGGGGTAATGCGCCAAGTAGATTGGGCGGTAGCGTCATCGGACAAATAACAGGAACATTTTTGAGATCGGAGTTATACATAGTCGTGGAACCAAGAAACTTTTCATCGCCTAATGTTGCTGAAAAAACCACTGATAAATTTACTGATAAATTTACTGAAAGAATCCCTGAGAAAAAAAGAGAAGAGCGTTTGCATAAGTTGCGAGAGCGCCGTGGTCGAACTTTGAATAGTAATGGCGAAATAGGAGCGCGTGAATTGGAGCAGGCGCGTGAATCTGATAAGGTGCGACCATTTCCCAATCGTCAGACACGCGGCGAATCGCGTCCAGAATCGCGTCCAGAACTCAAAACGGGCAGAACTGAGCTAAGACCAAAGCGTAAAGTGCCACGCCCCACTGCCCCAAAATCGCCCCTTAAGTTCTTCGGTTGGCAGTTATTGCGTCTGGCGATCGCTGGCGTGGGTTTAAGCGTAATTGCTGGTACGGCAATCTCCTTTTGGCAAAATCAACAGTCGATCGCCGCAAAAAATGACTCGCAAAATCAAAATCAGGCGATCGTCAAGGAAGAACCCAGCAAAAACACCCAAGAGGTTGTCCCCCTCGCCCTCAAAACTGAGGTGACACCCCTGCTTACCAAAATCAAGGATCTCGCTGCCAAGGAGAAGGATCTAGCGATGCAAATGATGGTGCTGGAATTAGATTCTGGAGCCTATGCACAGGTTAGTGCCAATCAGTCAATACCCGCAGCCAGTACCATCAAAACCCCTCTCTTAGTTGCTTTTTTACAAGATGTTGATGCTGGCAAAATTAAGCTAGACGAGCAACTAGAAATCAGTGCGGATGTGAAAGTCGGCGAAGCGGGTGATTTTCAATTTTTGCCAACAGGAACGAAGATATCCGCGTTGGAAACAGCCACCCAGATGATCGTGATTAGCGACAATACGGCGACTAATATGATTATCAAGCGACTAGGGGGAATTGTGGCGGTAAATCAGCGCTTTAAGTCATGGGGCTTAACAGCAACAGTGATCAATAACCAGTTGCCTGACCTAGAAGGGACGAATACAATTAGTAGTCAGGATTTGGTCACACTTTTGGCAATGATCGATCAGGGTAAATTAGTGGAACCACGCAGCCGCGATCGCTTTATGGACATCATGCGCCGCCCCATCACGAATACATTATTACCCAAAGGTATCGGTGAGGAAGCGCGGATTATTCATAAAACGGGAGACATTGGTATCGCTGTGGGCGATGCGGGGATTGTCGATATGCCCAATGGCAAGCGCTATGCGATCGCGGTCATGGTCAAGCGTCCAGACAACGATCAACGCGCCAACGAGTTAATTCGTCAGATTTCGCGGGCAACCTATGATCAATTCCGCGCTGGCGGCAAATTGCCAGACAACACCCCCAACTCCGCCACCACCGATGATCTCAACTCCACAAATCCCGTTGCTCTGCCTCGTCCTTAGACGGCCATCAGCACTTTGCACCTAAGCCCAAACCCAGAAACACTTTAAGAACAAGGCTTTCAAAGTGTTTTCTGTACTAGCTAAAGCTTCAATAGGCTGTAATTGCTGGCGGCTGTGGCAATAAAGCGCTCTAAAAGATGCAACTGTGCGCCGAAATGTACATGGACATAGGAAGCATGAACTTGATGTTTTTGCCAGCCTTCGGCAGGATAGGACAAATGGGAATCGTAGCCCTGTAAAGCGTATAGGGGGCGATCGCTAGTTTCGGTGAGGGCAGAGCGATGGAACTCATGTCCCCAAATGCGATCGCCAATTTTGACAAGGGGGCTATCTTGCAGCGCGATCGCTTGACGATAGCCAAGGGTCAAGCGCTTACCCATTTTGGCAACCGTTGGCAAAATATTCACCATCGGAAAAGTTGCATCCTCAAAATTGGTGATGCGATCGCAGAGATACATCAATCCGCCACATTCGGCATAGGTGGGCATTCCTGCGGCAATTGCCCTCTGTACGGAATTCCTCGCCTGCTCATTCGCCGCTAATTCTGCCGCAAATACTTCTGGGAATCCACCACCAAAATATAGCCCCTGCACATGATCAGGCAGCGCTACATCAGAGATCGGACTCCAAGGAATCAATTCTGCGCCCATTTCTGCAAATAGATCGAGATTGTCGGCATAGTAAAAACTAAAGGCTTGATCTTGGGCGATCGCGATTTTAATTTGGGGTTTAATTGTGGGTTTGGTGATAAATTTATCGTTTTTGGGGGAAGAAATTACTGAAGCAGGATTTGAGCTTTTGAGTAAGGGTAATAATTTATCCCAATCAAAACAAGTCTCACCCAAATGCGCTAACCGTTCAATAATGCTAGGGAGACTCGCCATCTCGGCAGTGGGAATTAATCCTAAATGGCGATCGGGAATCGTAATCTCGGACTGGCGGCGCAATACGCCCAAAATCGGCAAATTTAAGCCCTCAAGGGCTTGAGTCAATAGTTCTAAATGGCGATCACTGCCCACCCGATTTAGTACCACCCCTGCAATCTCAATGCGTGGATCAAAGGTGCGATAGCCATGGGCGATCGCCGCAATTGATCGCGAAGTACTAGCACAGTTCAAAATCAAGACCACAGGCACATTTAGCAATCTGGCAATGTGAGCAGTACTAGCAGTATCATCTCGCCCTGTCGCACCATCAAACAGCCCCATCACCCCCTCAGCGATCGCATAGGCGGCATTGCTACTATGCTTTGTAAAGCAAGACTGCACATAGTTCTCAGAGGTCAGCACAGGATCGAGATTACGGCAAGGCAACCCCGTAATATAACTATGAAACATCGGATCGATGTAGTCGGGACCCACCTTAAAGGATTGGATGCGGTGAGGCGATCGGGCTTTGAGAGCGGCTAACAGCGCCAAAGTCACTGTGGTTTTGCCAACGCCGCTTCTTTCACCTGCAATGATAATAGACACAGTAACAACCTTGCAATTTATGGAAAGTGATGCTTTGCAGCACTCTTGGTAAATTTCTAGAGTAAATTTCTAGAGTAAATTTCTAGATTTAAGTGCAAAATTTAAGTGCAAAGTGCTAGACGGGGCTGATCGGGATCGAACCGATGACCTAGCGCTTAGGAGGCGCTCGCTCTATCCAACTGAGCTACAGTCCCATAGATGATGGTGCTAGGGTTTACCGCAATAGTATTTGAATTTATTATAACATTCTCATACTATCAATAATATACAACAGCCCATGGAAACAAACAATCTCGAAGCTGAGGACACCGCTAATCTGTGCCATAGCATTGAGGGATGCGTCTTGGTTGTGGATGATAATCCGACCAACCTAAGTGTGCTGGTGAATATATTACGGGATGTGGGTTTGCGCGTGCTAGTGGCGACAGATGGCGAAAGTGCGCTAGAACAGGTCGCCTATAACAAGCCAGACTTGATTTTATTAGATGTAATGATGCCAGGAATTGACGGCTTTGAAACTTGTCAAAGACTCAAAGCCAATCCAGACACTGCAAATATTCCTGTGATTTTTATGACGGCTTTATCGGAAACGGTGGATAAGGTTAGGGGGCTATCGATGGGGGCTGTGGACTATGTAACCAAGCCCTTTGAGCATGAAGAAGTCTTAGTGAGAATCCGTACCCATATCACGCTCGCCAAGCAAAGAAAGATTATTGAAGAACAGAATATTGCTTTACAAATAGAAATTAGCGATCGCAAGCTTGCCGAAAAAGCACTGACCGTATTTCTCCATGCGGTTTCCCATGACCTGCGTAATCCAGTGATGGGGCTGTTAATGGTGCTAGATAATTTAGAAAAACAATCCCCAGATCATGATGTGATCATGCCACGCAAAACCCTCACACGCATTCGTGAGAGCAGCGATCGCCAATTAGCATTGATTAATTCTTTATTAGAATCCCATGTCAATGATGTATATGGCATGGAAGTGCAGCCGCAACCCGTAGATATTTATCCCATCATTCAATCGGCGATCAATGATTTACAAGGTTTATTAGAATATGAGAATACGGAAGTAAATATCAAAATATTACCAGATTTACCTCTAGGGCTAGTTGATCCAATCCAGATTCATCGCGTGTTTCAAAATCTGATCGCCAATGCTGTTAAGCATAATCCACCGAATCTCAGTTTAACCATTTCTATCAGTTTGCAATCTGTAAATTTGCAATCTGTAAATTTGCAATCTGTAAATTTGCAATCTGTAAATTTGCAAGGGGAAAGGAACAACGATTTGCATCATTCTTCGCCGCTAATTTATTGTGAAGTTATCGATGATGGCGTGGGCATGACCGCAGAACAAAGTGCATCTCTATTTGAACTATATGCTCAAGGGAAGAAAGAACATAATCTCAATCGGCGATCGCTAAGTTTAGGGTTAGGGCTATATATCTGCCGTCAAATTGTTAAGGCTAATGGTGGTGAGATTGGCGTGGAGAGCGAGGTGGGCGTGGGTTCGCGCTTTTGGTTTACTTTGCCATCTATAGCAAAAGTTCCCTAGTAGAAGCGCCATAACAAATGAAAACTGTAATAATACTGAGAGCAACCATACTTTGTGTCAATGTACTTGTATCAATGTATCAGTCTATTCTCGAATCAATTTGAATGAATGTATCTTAGCTCGCTTCATATTCAACAATTTCGTAATTACATCGATCAAGCAGTTACCTTTAACACACCGAAGACGGTGATTGTTGGCAACAATGCCCAAGGCAAATCGAATCTTCTAGAGGCAGTTTTGCTATTAGCCACCCTCCGATCGCACCGTGTTAGCAAAGATCGTGACCTCGTAAGAAATGGCGAAGCAATCGCTGAAATCAAGGCAACTTGCCAGCGAACTCATGTGGGCGGCTATCCTATAGATCTGATGATACGAATGCGCTCTAGTGGTAAACGCAGCTTGCAAGTTAATGGGGTGAATCAAGCTAAGAATTTAGATTTTCTAGGTAATATCAATGCTGTCATGTTTTCCAGTTTAGATTTAGACCTAGTGCGTGGTAGTCCTGAGAGCCGCCGCAATTGGTTAGATACGGTCTTAATCCAGCTTGAGCCAATTTATATCAATCTCTTACAGCAATACAATCAAGTTCTTCGCCAAAGAAATGCCCTGCTCAAGTCTATCAAGCAGGGGCAAGTTGTCTATGATGTTCAGCAAATGGCGCTTTGGGATGCTCAGCTTGTCACCACAGGCACAAGGCTGATGCGGCGACGATCGCGACTGCTAGACCGTTTAACGCCAATGGCAAGGCATTGGCATCAGGCAATTAGTGGTGGCAATGAATATCTAGAGATTACCTATCTACCCAAGTTTGCTTTTGCGCCTAAGGATACTGTTGAAAAAATCCATCAAGACTTTTTTGCGGCAATTTTACAAAAGAATGCGATCGAGCAGTATCAGGGGACAAGTCTGGTGGGACCACACCGCGATGAAGTATTACTAACCATCAATCAAACCCCAGCCCGTGAATATGGCTCACAGGGGCAGCAGCGTACCCTAGTTCTTGCCTTGAAATTAGCAGAACTAGAGCTGTTAGAAACCGTAATTGGAGAGCCGCCATTACTGTTACTAGATGATGTCCTAGCTGAATTAGATCTCCAACGTCAAGATCACTTACTAAATGCTATTGGCGATCGCATTCAAACTGTGATTACTACAACTCATTTAGGCTCATTTGATGCACAATGGCTAAATTCTGCCAGAATTTTTCAAGTGGAAAAGGGCAGGATTTCAGGTTAAAGAGACAAAGATGAAGTCAGTTCAAAAATATAGAGAGAAAAGCTTACTCTTCATCTTCAGCGTCAACCTGACGCAGATGAATATGTTTTCGTCCCAACCTAATTTCTAACTCATCACCAGCCTTTAGTCCCATGATTTGAGTATAGGCTGAGCCAATTAATAAGTTGCCATTCTTTTGAACACTCACCCTATAACTAGCACTGCGTCCACCTTTGCCACTACCCTTAGCCTCAAGAATACCGCCATCGGCTTCCATCAAGGCATTGTAAAATTTCATCAGGTTGACGCGGGCTTGATTGTTTTTTGTAACAGTTGCGTAACCACAAGCCTTTGCCTTCTCTTCCTTAGAAAGATGCTCCAATTCTTTAACTTTTAGGAGCAACGCTTCACCAGTGAGAGGGGTTACTTGCTTTGGTTTTGCCATTTGTTTTGCCATTTGTGGTTAGGTGATTTATATTAACTAATTTTGCTTTAACGTTAGCGATTATTATACTATAGCTGTTGCTAAACTCCCAGTCATAAAATCGAGAATACAAACTAGATTGCCTCAACTTAGAGCATTCAATCAAGGCAAGGGACTGAGCTTTTTTTTTCACTTGACGGAAGGGCGATCGCTTCAATAGGTTGATTTAGTTAAGACAATTGGCTCCAAGGGATTGTGTCAGAATGCTTTCGTGAATTTGTGTGATCACAAAATAAATCCCCAAAATATAAAATCCCCAAAATATAGCTTTGCCACACTTTGAGGATTTGTTTTGAGTTTAAGTTTTAGCGCTGAGCGCTGGTTAATAATCATCACGGACGGCAAAGGTGATTGGCTGCCTCGTGACCACATTAATCACTGTATTTGGCTCAATGACCGTGACCTGTGGTGCAGTCACATTACCCACGATCACCGAAGCGGCTGCACCTCCAAGAATGTCAATAATCTGTACATTGCCACGCAGCACTCCCCCTAGTACAGCACCTGCGGCTCCACCAATACCAGCGTCGGTCAAGATCGCACCTGCATTAGTTTCACGAGGATCTTTGACATCATTGATCAATGCCGACTCTGCCTGTAAGCCCACAGTTGCACCACGACTAGTAAATCTTTGGGCAACAAACTTGGAGCCGCCTTCAACGGGTACAAACTGACCTGCAATCACTGCCCCCGCAGGGATTAAAACTGTGCCATTGGTGGTAGCAATGTCTTGAGCTACCAATAAACTAGCGTTGACTGTCTCGCCTTTATTGATATATAGGGTATCTTGTCGATCAATTTTGGCGGCGATCGGTTGACCGACAGGCAAGCTGAGGGTCGAGCGAAAGACCTGAGCAACTTGATTGTTAGGGCGATTATTAGAGTTTGATACAGGTGGGGTATAAACCTGAGTTTTAGGTGGCTTGTTAAATTGTTGACGCGATCGCGAGATCGGTGCGTTGCGATTAGTGTTTGAGCGATCGCGCGGATAGGCAAAGCTAGGACTAGCGGCGATCGCGGTCAAGGCGATACTGACTGCCACAGTAATTGATGAGGCGATTGGCGAGGCGATCGCCGATTTTGGTAAATGTTGAATGCTCATGGGAGTTACCAACTATGGGGAAAGTTATACATACTTATGACTCGCAAATAGCAATTTTGTTGCGTTTTGGTATCAGGGGGTCACAGGGGCAATAAAACGACTATTTGCCCTGACAAAGCAACGGTCTTTATAGCTATTGCCCCGCACAGGCATCCAAGGTCGATTCTTAGCATCGATCGCATTGATAAGTACTTCATCGGAGCCTCCGCGATAGACCTCTACTTCCAAAATTTCGCCATAGTCATAGACCCTGACAACGGGGCTGCTAAGATTAGCCTCACGCCGACAGTTAAGGGCATTTACTGTGACGCGCCACAGCGAGCCCGCCGTCGGTCTGCCAGATCCTTGAACTGGTGATTCATTGCGATAGTAATTTCCGTTTTGATCTTGGGCTAGACTTGGTGCTGGCAGAAGCAATAGAGGGAAGATGAGCGCTTGCAGAGCTATTTGGAAAACAAGAGAGATATTATTCACAGGATTATTGATCATGATGTGCGGATCGCCTTGCGAGTTATTGCTTTATCTTGGGTCTTAGTACAATTAAAAATCTATGGGCAGAACTAAAAGTGCGCTATCGGTAGCTGATTTGACGCAGGCGATTTCGCTTTTGTTGCGTGAAGAAATTGGCTCAGTGCGGGTCACGGGCGAAATATCTGGCTTGACGATCGCCGCATCGGGACATCGCTATTTTACCCTCAAGGACGCATCGGCACAGATTGGTTGTGTGATGTGGGCAAGCCGCCCTGCAACCTTGCGACTGCGTTCGGGAATGCAGGTAATTGTGCAGGGCAAAATCGCGGTCTATGCACCTCAAGGCAAATATCAAATCGACTGCGATCGCATTACTGCCGCAGGAGAAGGCGATCTCTACCTTGCCTTTGCCGCACTCAAAGAAGAATTAGCCGCTAAGGGCTATTTTGACGAAGCACGTAAACGGGCTATTCCTGCGCTCCCCCTCAAGATTGGCGTAGTCACTTCACGCACGGGGGCAGTAATTCAAGACATCATCAGCACCCTAGAGAGGCGATCGCCCCACTGCCAAATTTATCTATGTCCTGCCACTGTCCAAGGTGAGGCTGCCCCCGAAGCGATTGCTAGCGCGATCGCCACTTTACAAAATACCGATGCCGATGTGCTGATTGTGGGGCGCGGTGGTGGCTCCATTGAGGATCTCTGGGCTTTTAATAGTCCATTGGTTGCCGATGCCATTTACCGATCGCAAATTCCCATTATTTCGGCGGTAGGACATGAGACTGATTTTACGATCGCCGACTTTGTGGCGGACTTGCGGGCAGCCACACCAACCGCCGCCGCCGAGATTGTTTCCCGTTATGAGCGCGAAACCCTGCTGCACCAAGTTAATGTTTGGGAAAGTCAACTTACAAAAGCAGTCCAGGCTAATATTCTGGCTTATCACCAACGCATTAACGCGCTAATCCGCAGCTCTACATTCCAAAATCTAAGCGATCGCCTCCGTAGCTATGCACAGCAAATCGATAATTGCGAAAGCCAAATGCACAAATCACTGTTACGACACTTGCGCCGAGCCAATGCCAAACTAGACAGCACCAATGCTCACCTGCGATCGCTGCATCCCCTGTCCCCATTACAGCGCGGCTTTGCCTTACTCAAATCTGGCGATCGGATTTTATCAGCCGATGAATCCTTAACTAATTTCAGTCAAATAAATATCATCAGAAAATCAGAGATAGCCACCGCCACAATTGATCATGTGACCCCAAATTAAAAGCTCCAAATTAAAAGCTAAAATGGCTCAGCCATTTTAGCCCTTAACGTTAATCTCTATGGATAATAAAAGCAATAAACCAACCTCAGAGAGTTTATCCTTTGAGCAGCAAATGCAACGCCTTGAGGAGATTGTGGAAATCCTTGATGATGGTGAGGTTGCCCTTGAGCAAATGCTGGCACTTTACGAAGAAGGGATACAGCGATCGCAATATTGTCGTGAATATTTAGAGAAAGCCGAACAAAAAATAACAATCATTCAAGGCGATGACTTTTGACAACTTCCATTTTTACATCGCCTTGAGCGCTAACCCAAACTCAGAGAAATCTTAAAAAAAATGCAAAACAAGGCTTTTAAGATTTCTCTAATGATTCATGGGATCGGTAATTGCTGTAAATGAAGGGATGGCTTTACCATTACTGCATTTGGTATTACTGCATTTGGTATTACTGCACCATTGGCGCAAGTTCACCGCGATTATTGAGTTCCTTCACAATGTCACAACCACCGACAAATTCGCCGTCAATATAAATTTGAGGGAAGGTGGGCCAACTAGAATATTCCTTCATGCCTTGGCGCAATTCTTGATCCTCAAGAATATTGACCGACTCGTAGGGCTGCCCCAAAGAATCAAAGATTTGGACAACAGCAGCAGAAAAACCACATTGGGGCTGCTGAGGAGTGCCTTTAATGTAAAGCATGATCTTGTTGCTTTTGATTTGGCTCTCAATCTTGGTTTGCAAAATCGGACTAAGCATATTAAATAAATTACCCTAACTCTAATTTAACTATTCTCAACATACCGCGCTTTGTCTTGCCTGAAAAGCATTTCTAAACTAGCTAAGCATTATTGGGTAATCTTAATGACTCTTCGACAATTTCAGCAACATTACGCCAAGTAATATCTTCTCGCCCTAGCATCTCCCTGAGCAGTACGAGGGTTTCTTCTAGCTCCAAGTTAAATTTTTCAAATGGTAATGGGGGCAATGTTCTTTCGGGAGTATGCATCACTTTCCCCAAAGCTTCCTTGACAATCTCGATAATTTGGTTTGTCATTTCTGACTTAATGCGTTGGCGCAAATTCTGTAGACCACGCTTTGTGGTGGCATACATCGGCGGCAAACGGTTCAACACATAGGCGGCGACATCATCAATGCTGACTTTTTGCTGAAGGGTAGCATCCAGTCTTTGAATGCGGCGATCGATGATAGCAGAGACAAGGCTTTCGAGAATATTGCTGTAACGGTAGGTTGTTCCTGACATATAGGATTCAAAGTCTTTAATGTCCGCAGAAATATCTTTATCGCTTTTGGAGTCGCTTTTGGAAGGTTGATTTGTGAGAATAGTGGTGGTGCGGCGGCGCAGGGCATAGCTACGGGCAAGTAAGGAGTTGCGGCGATCAATGCTTATGTAAGTGCCACTAGAGAGACTTTGATAGTAGCCAGAATCAAGGGCCGTCCGCACTACTTCGGGAACATCTTTCCATTTTAGGTACTCTTTGTTGAAGATTTTGCGTAATTTCGCCAACGATCGCGCTTGGCTGATCAGTTCGTGAGCAGGGATGGGATCATTTTGGCGCAGATTGTCGCTTTGGGTACTAAGAAAGCCATTACGCACAGACTTTGCAATTGCTTGTCCTAGCTCCTGCTCTGCTCTTTTGCGTTGCTGTGTCCAACCGCGCTGAGTGGTGGCATACATGGGTGGCAGCCGATTTAGGGCATAGGCAATTACCTCGCTGAGGTCAACCCGCTTTTTGATGTCAGCACCTAGTCTTTTGTACTGAGCCTCTGCTTCTTCGATGACTAATTCTTCTAGCGCATTTCTACAACTGCTCATAACAAGATCCTTTGTTTTCGACTATTGGTTAACCCTGTATTTTTAAAAGATTAACAGTAATTATTATCATTTACGATCAAATATCGTTGACACTACCTTCTGGCACTTTGGTTTTTGATAGACCAGCGATCGCCTTAAGATTTTGACAACGAATCAATTCGGTAAATTCGGGGGCGCTGCGTCCTGAAAGCCTAGCCGCAGAAGGGATTGCTTCTAGCAAAGCCCTAGCAGCTTCTACTTCAGTATAGCCCCGTTTTTGGGCAATGGCGATCGCCTCATTATCAGACTGCACTTTGCGCTGTGAGCTTTGATTACCGCGCAAAACTTGATTAACGCCAATTGTGCCTAAAAGAATAGCGATCGCTATACCTGTGACATCGCCTTGGGTCGTTTCTACAATGCCACCCAGCAAGGATATAGCAGCTACGCCTTGATAAACTCCTGCTTGCAGCCATTTAGTTTGCTCGCGCCAACTCACCTCACAGAGTAGTAACAGGTCACGCTCTGCTTCGGGTATTTGTCGCCACAGCCTGAAGTTAATATTAACCTGTGTCCCTTTTTGCCAAGGCAAAATTGGTAAACTGGTAATTAGCTCAATTTGTTCTGGCTTAGACTTGATCGAGGTGTGCATTCGCCAAGTCGCAGTCAGTAAATCGCGTAAACGGGCAATTTCTTCGTTAATATTCATGATCCTTCAAAATTAATATTGCCACTTTAATCGCCATCTTAATCGCCATCTTAATCGCTATTTTACATTCTGTTGCTATTTTGAGTGGTATGGCAAGACTTTTGAAAACGGCACTTTGCAATGCTTTCAAAAATCTTACTGATTTAAGGAGATAGGCGTTGTAAAGTTAATATCTAGCGGGATATGACCATGCCGCGTACCGCTAGTTATTGACTGGGAAGATATTATTAGCAACAATCATGACCAACCATCTAACCATTGCCGATGCTGAACGCATTTTATGGGAGCTAAGTGATCTAGATTCTGACAGCATTGATTTAGAACAGCGCCATCAAATTTGTGCAGCTCTGGATTATTTGACTAGACAGGCTGACTATCACATTTTTGGGATCTGTGCCGATCGCACTGAGACGGCTGTAAAGTCTCTGCGCGAATATGCGAACCACTTTCAATACGAGTTACCCGATACCCCATTGCCAAACATAGATAATGGCATTTATCTAAAATACAATCCCCGTAGCCGCCGCTACCATACCGACAGTTATCAAGGTCAGTATCGAGGTGTACTAATTTCTTTCCATACTGATTTCACCGATGGCTATAGCGGTACGCACGGGCATTTTCCCCTTGATTTATATTGCCAAAAATAATGCCAAAAATGATGCTAATGAAATAGCTATGATTTTTGTGGATTATTTTAAAGTCTCCAGATTGGTATTCGTAAAATCGGCATCTGCTAACACCGCCTCACTAAAATTAGCACCCTGCAAATTTGCCCCCGTAAAATTCCCACCCGCTAAATTGGCGGCGGTGAAATTAGCGCCTTCTAGATCCGCTCCACTCAGATCTGCGCCCAGCAACAACGCATCCGTAAAATTTGCCCTTTGCAAACAAGCTTCACTAATAATTGCTCCAGCTAAATTTGCGCCGACAAACTTTGTCTTGATCGCCGATAATTCACATAGATCCGCCAGCATAAATTTGGCATTGGTAAAGTCTGCCCCACTCAAATTTGCGCCACTGAGTTTAGCGCCCACCAAGTTCATTAACCTAAAATTGCGTTTACCCACTGAGTATAGATATAAAACTTCTTGACTGCGATTACTAAAGAGATTACCAAGGTTGGGGCGATCGCTGTGAGTGGCTGATTCTTCGAGAGCCATCGCATCGGTTGCTTCACTGAGTAGGTTGAGCAGAGGATTTTGGGTTAGCTCCGCACTGCTAAAGTCGCGATCGGGAAGTGACTCCACGATGTCACAGGTCGAGGCGATACCTTTGGCATGGAAGATGTGCGGACTGACTGGGGAACAACCTCCGATCGCGACTATAACGATATGGTATTTCGCTTCACAGGGGCGACAGGCATTGCCCCTCTGATGGATGCTAATGTGAACCGTGATCGCGATTGGCGTAATTCTTCTGTCGGTCAAGAGCTAGTGCAGTATGCCACCCGTCCCGACTATAGCGGCGGCATTTTTGACACAGGAGAATCGGGCATGGTTCGCATTGACTTTCTCCATGATGGCGGTTGGTATCAGGGGGAATTAGCCATTTTTAGTCTGGCAGGTATGGAAAACTTTCAGGCTGGCTCAACGGAATTCATTCAAGAAGCGTCTCGCCGCGCTCTCACTGATTCCCATCTTGGCTACGTTGTCACCAAAGATCGCACCGATGCAGCAAAGTTCTCGGACAAGGTGGCATGGGAAGCGGACTTTAATGCTGGTACATACAAAGGCGCTCAAACCTTCAACATGGCTTCACGCGGACATTTCGCCTTCATGCTGGTACAGAATAATACTGTTGCAGCGATCGCCAAGGATATTAGCATCATTAAGCAAACTGGCAACCTGCCCATCTTCTCAATTCCTGAAGCGAATCCCTTCGGCTCGGCGATCGGGCAAATGGTAAATGTCGATGGCAAAAACACCTATGCCTTTGAAGATAATCGATTGAACTTGCCCAATCTTTCCGATCGCGACTATAACGACATCGTGATTCAAGTCAAGGGCGCAACTAGTGATGTGCCTTTGATGAATGGTTTGGTCAATCCTGAACGCGACTGGCGCAGCTCCATTGAGGGGCAGAAATTGCTCAACTATGCCAATCGTTCTGAATATGACAAAGGTGTAATCTCCTCTGGTCAATCTGGTATGCTCGAAGTGGAATTCCTTTACGATGGGGGGGCGTATAGAGGCGATGTTGGTATTTTTAGTCTCGATGGCATGGAAAACTATGCGGCGGGATCGACAGCCTTTATTGCGGAGGCTGCTCGCCGTGCCGCTAGTAACTCGACTCAAGGCTATGTATTACTCAGTGATACTACCGATGCTGCTAAGTTTACCAGTGGTTTAGATTGGGAAGCGAACTTCAATGCAGGAACATTCAAAGGTACAAGAAGCCTCAACCTCAATCCTAATAGTGCCTATGGCGTTATCCAAGTTCCCAATGGTCGCATTAGCGAAGTGGTTGCCAATCCTGCGATCGATGGTACTAAGCGTCCTCTATTTTCTATGCTCGACAACAATCCTAGCCGCAGTTTCCAAATGGGGCGCATTGACGTGGGTAATGGCTCCTATGTCATCGCCCTTGAAGATCAACGCCTTGATGGAGCCAGCGATCGCGACTACAACGATATTATCTTTCGTGTTAAGGGTGATATTTCCATCAGTGCCGATACCTTAGATCGGGTAATGGCTGCGAGTAAAGATTGGCGATCGACCGACATGGGTAAAGCTCTCATCGACTATGCCAGCAATCCCACTGCCGCCACCACCACCCAATCAATTTTTGGGTTTAGCTGGAGCGATACATTGAATGGAACTAATGCGAATGAATTTATTTCTGGTGGCGCGGGTAATGATATTCTGATTGGCGGCAATGGCAATGATATTCTGGTTGGTGGAGCAGGTAAGGATACTTTCCAGTTCAATCATATCAATGATGCTGGGGACACAATTCTTGACTTTGGTACTGGTGACATGATCAACCTGAGAGGTGTATTTAGCTCAATTAATTACACAGGCACAAATGCGATCGCCGATGGCATTCTCCAATTTCAACAACTCGGAGCCAATACTGTGGTGCAAGTATCAGCCAATGCCTTGGGCAATAATTTGATCAATTTAGTAACTGTTAATAATACTGGTATAACTGCTGTTAACAACAGTTTCATTTTCTAATACCAAATAAAAAACGCCCTAATCTCACAATGAGTCTCAAAAGAACAGAAAAGCTCCAAAATATTCTATTCGCAAGGATTGCCTTGATGGGTGGTGAGTCTCAAAAAGCACCTACTGAATTTAAAATAAAATACAATTGGCTGAAACCTAAGCGTATTGCTATTTTTGAAGCTTGTTTAATTGGTTGGTTGGCAGGTATCGCCGCAGTTTTACTTAAATATGGTATCGGTTGGATTGGTGGTTGGCGGGTTCAGATTGCCAACGACCTGCCAGCATGGTTTGCTTTACCAATAATTGGCTTAACAGGTGGTTTTTTATCGGGTTTTCTAATTGAAAAATTTGCATCGGAGGCTTCAGGCAGTGGTATTCCTCAAGTCAAGGCTGCCTTGGGTTATGTGCCGATCGCTTTGAATTTGCGGGTGGCGATCGTCAAAATCATGAGTACAATTTTAGCGCTAGGTTCGGGGCTTGCCCTTGGGCGACAAGGACCAACAGTGCAGATTGGGGCAGCGATCGCAGGACAGGTGAGCCAATGGATACCCACATCTCCCGAATATCAGCGCCAATTGATTGCCGCAGGAGCCGCCGCAGGGCTAGCAGCAGGTTTTAACGCACCGATTGCGGGGGTGCTATTTGTAATCGAAGAACTGCTCCATGATGTATCGAGTTTTACCCTAGGTACTGCCATATTAGCTTCCTTTATTGGTGGTGTGGTTTCCATTCTCTTGGGGGGGCAAGGACTGAGTTCCAATCTGCCGCAAATTCAATTTTCTATTACCGAAATTCCCGCCTTCTTGATTTTAGGATTGTTGGTGGGTTTTTTTGCCGCTTTGTTTAACCATAGTGTGCTGCTATTTACCAAATGGAACCGTCGTATTTTGCAAGTTGGCATCGCTTGGCGCATCGCGATCGCTGGTTGCCTCTCAGGACTGGCGATCGCGCTGTTACCCAGTGAATTTCGTGATAGCTCTGGACTGCAATTATTTTTGGCAATGGGACAACCTGACTGGCAGAATGTCGCCTCTACCTTTGCGATCCGTTTTGCCCTCACCTTAGTCGCCTGTAGTGCCGAGACTTCTGGCGGTCTATTCATTCCCAGTCTGATTTTAGGAGCCGCACTAGGCTCATTAGTGGGAATTGCCCAGCTTTCTCTTTTTGGTCTTGGCACATTATCCACCTATGCCCTTTCGGGTATGGGAGCATTCTTTGGGGCAGTGGCAAAGGTTCCGATTACTGCCTTCGTAATTGTATTTGAAATTACCAAGGACTTTAATATTATTCTGCCCCTAATGATTACTAGTGTGGTTGCCTATCTTTGTACTGAAAAATATGCCCCTGGCTCCCTCTATACAAATCTCCTAGCCCTTAAGGGTATCCATCTTCAGCCAGAGGTTGCCACAGAAGATATTTGGGCTGGGCTAAGGGCAGCCGATGTAATGCAGTCTCAGGTCGAGACCTTAGACGGACAAACCTCACTCCATGAAGCGATTCAGTTTTTTGCGCGATCGCGTCATCGTGGGTTTCCCATTGTCGAGAACGATCAACTAGTGGGAATTGTTACGCAAATGGACTTGGTAAAGGCACAGGAGCGTAATGCGACAGCGATCGCCATCTCGCAAATTATGACCAAAAACCCCATCACTGTTAGTCCCCAAGAGAGCCTCACTCAAGTTCTGTATTTACTTTCCTATTACAAACTATCACGATTGCCTGTCATTGATCACCGTAAATTAGTGGGCATCATCACCCGTAGCGATGTCCTTCGCGCTCAGGCAAATCGTTTGCTCGGCGCAAAAAGTACTAAAACCGCTAGTTCCTATTTGGTATATCAACGCCGCAGCCCTGCGACGGGCAAGGGACGCTTGTTATTGCCACTCAGTAACCCCCAAACCGCTATTTATCTAATTGAAATTGCCTTGGCGATCGCCGCCCAACAAAATTATGAATTGGAATGTTTGCATATTATCCCCATCGCTAATCACCTTACACCATCAGAAACAGAGGTGGATCTAGAGCCAAGTTTCAAGCTGTTTCAACAGGTGGAGAATGTAGTGCAGTCAAAGGCAAAGCCCCAACCATCAAAGATTCAGGCAAAGATATTGGCTTCCCATCAGCCCAAGCCGATCTCAATTCACAAACAAATTAGAGTCGCCCATGATGTCGGTCAGACCATTTTAGAAGTAATCGGCGATCGCCAAATCGATCTGTTATTAATCGGTTGGCATGGCAGCCCCATTACCACCGATCGCCTGTTTGAAGATACGGTGGATACAGTGATCAAACAAGCTACCTGTGATGTAATGCTGATCAAATTTAGCGATCGCTTACAAAAGTCGAATCCCTTCATTCAAGAATTTAGAGCGCCCCGCATCGCTTTCAATCGATGGCTGATTCCTGTGGCGGGGGGCGCAAATACTGCCAAGGCACTGTTACTATTACCTGCGCTGATTACCCTTGCTGCCTATCCAGAAATCTGTCTCTGCCAAGTTTCTTATCCTTCCCAGACCAAGCCCGAAGTGAATTATTTAGAACAGTATGCGGCGATGCTCTACAAGTCCTTGCATTATTCCGTTGGCACAATTAGCCTCTGTTCCAAATCTATTGCCGATGCGATCATCGATCTTGCAGAACAGGAACGTAGTGATGTGATCATTCTCGGTGCAACCCGTGAAGGCATTTTGCAACAAATTGTCCATGGCAATATCCCTGAAGCGATCGCCCGCCACAGCGATCGGACAATCATTATCTTTCAGTCTTCGACAATATCTACCAAGTCTTAAAACAAACCTTACAAGCATCACCACGTAAATCCGATATTTCATAATGCTGAAGCGCTCCAACTTCCTTACCAATAATCGTTTTTGCTGGTTGACTCAATTTGTTGTCGCCAGCAAAAAAACAGAGCAGTGCGTGAGTATCAAGCAAAACTCGCATATTTTAATATTCCTCAAACTCTGGCAAGAATGCCTCAAAGTCATCGGACATAAATATTTTACCTTTGTCGCTGCCAAATAACGATCGCTTGGGGGCAATGGATACTAGTCTAGCTACGGGCTGATCGCCTTGGGTAATAACTATTTCGGGTAGCAGCGATCGCTAAGTCGAGTAAGTGAAGTAGTTGAATTTGGGTTTCGGAAATGTCGTTTTTTAAGGAGAGTTCGGCGGCTAACATAACTTTGTGAGTTAACAGCTAGGATTTAGGATAGCATTATTATTTCGCTCATGTGGGTAAATAGGTGAAAGGAGGGACAAGAAGACGGCGGAGGAAGTCAAAATCAATCCAACGTAAATTGTAAGCCCACTCAAACATGGCTACATAGAGATACAGATACTTTTTATGGATACCGCGAAATGGACGAACAA
>NZ_JACJPY010000075.1 GCF_014696345.1 Pseudanabaena cinerea FACHB-1277 | reverse complement strand
AGCTTTAAGCTTGCTCAAGATAGCTGAACTTAATGGTCATTGGAATCATCTTTGCTTCCCTTCTCAACCTGTTTAGCCATCAACGAATTATTTACAGCAAGGAACTTCTTGCTGCTCATTAAGTGAAAGTTGATCGATCAAAGTAACAACCTGATCTTTTGTAATTTGTAAAGTTAGCATAAGTGGCAATTCCCTTAAGTATTATTCATGAATTTAGCAAAATATTATTTTCTATTGCCTAAATTATAACGTTACGTCAATCCTAAACTCTTCATACCCTGCAAGTCAGGCGATCGCCTCAACAATCTATCTGTTAAGAGCGATCGCCTCTTCTGACTATTTATTTACGATGACGCGCTTGCGATTTTGTCTTGAGTTTTTGTGTCGAAATCCCTTGCATCATGGCGTTCATGAAGCTGCTCGGACGGATCGCCAGATATTCTATTAACCATACGTCCGCGCTTCACGGCTGGTCGCGAGAGTATGGTGTCAGCCCAGCGCTGAACATGGGTATAGTCCTGCACACTGAGAAACTCCGCCGCACCGTAGGATAGCCCTTTGACAAGCCCACCGTACCAAGGGAACACCGCAATATCGGCGATCGTATAGTTCTCTCCTGCAAGATATTCACTTTTCTCCAGACGGCGATCGAGTACGTCAAGCTGGCGCTTCACCTCCATTGCAAAGCGATCGATGGCATATTCGATCTTGATCGGAGCATAGGCATAAAAGTGTCCGAAGCCGCCACCCAGATAGGGCGCACTGCCCATCTGCCAAAATAGCCAGTTCAACGTCTCAGTCCGTCCCACGATGTCCTTCGGAAGGAATTCGCCAAATTTCTCCGCTAAATAGAGAAGAATGGAACCAGACTCAAATATGCGGATCGGAGTTGCCCCACTGCGGTCTAACAGTGCAGGAATCTTAGAGTTGGGATTGATCTCCACAAAGCCTGAGCCAAACTGATCGCCTTTACCGATGTTGATTAGCCATGCATCATATTCCGCTTCCGCATGACCAAGAGCCAGCAATTCCTCCAGTAGAATTGTGACCTTCACTCCGTTCGGCGTACCGAGGGAATAGAGTTGGAGTGGATGTTTGCCAATGGGCAGATCCTTGTCGTGGGTGGCTCCAGCGATGGGGCGGTTGATATTTGCGAAGCTGCCTCCGCTAGGCTTGTTCCATGTCCATACTTTTGGTGGAATGTAGTCAGGGGTATCTGTCATGGTAGTCTCCAAAATTGATTAATGTCACGTCATGCAGCTAGGATAGCTGCGGCAGTTTCCCGCCCACTGACAAGGCGATCGCCTTTTTCAGGGTCGCTTTTTGCAAGTATAGTAGCTAGAAATCATCAAGAAAGATTCGCCCACCAAATTCGATTTAGCTAAAACTCAAAAATATGACTGCTCAGTTTCATCATGTCCCTGTCCTTGCCGAACCCACGATCGCTGGCTTAGAAATTGTGGCAGGAGGACTATATCTTGACTGTACGGTGGGCGGCGGTGGGCATAGTGCTTTGATATTGCAGGGGGCGGAGAATGTACAGCTAGTGGCGATTGATCGCGATGGTATGGCGATCGCGGCGGCAAGTGCAACGCTAAAAGACTATGCCAATCAAGTCACCTTTTGGCGCGGCAATTTTTGTGAATATAAACCTAGTTCTGGCGTGCTTTTTGATGGCATCTTAGCAGATCTAGGCGTAAGCTCGACCCAGTTTGATGTGGCGGAGCGGGGTTTTAGCTTCCGCGAAGCGGGCGATCTCGATATGCGAATGGACGATCGCCAACCCCTGACTGCGGCACAAATCGTTAATTATTATGCCGAAAAAGAGTTAGCCGATATATTTTATACCCTTGGGGAAGAGCGCCTATCGCGGCGCATTGCTAGGCAAATTGTCGAGAAGCGCCCCTTTTACACCACGCTAGAACTCGCTAATGCGATCGCCGCCTGTGTGCCGTCAAGCTATCGCCATGGACGTATTCATCCTGCGACGCGCACTTTTCAGGCATTAAGAATTGCGGTCAATCGCGAATTAGAGAGCCTTGAGAAATGGTTGGCGGTTGCCCCAAATTGGTTAAAGCCCAATGGCAAGATCGCGGTTATCACTTTCCACAGTCTCGAAGATCGCATCGTTAAACATACTTTCCGTGAGGATGACAGGTTGCAAGTGATTACCAAAAAAGTGATTACCGCCACTGATGCCGAAATCAAGGCTAACCCAAGGGCGCGATCGGCGAAGTTACGCATCGCTCAACGGCACGAGTTTTAAAAATTACAAAATGGCTATGCCATTTTGTAATTTTCTTAAAGACTTTAATTATCGAGTTTTAACCGATGTTAAATTTGGAATCCTGGCTTTTGCCAATAAATCTCTTTCGCTAGGCGATCGCAACTTTGAGGCTAAGCCCAAAAATTCCAACATTTTGATAAAAGCAAAAGTCGGATCGGGTAGGTAAACAACTTGACCATCATGAATATCGATGCCATGACGGCTAGAAGCAGGGAAAGCATGGTGAAGATTATGCCAACCTTCCCCTAGGGTGAGCAAAGCCACAAACCAATTATGGCGACTATAATCACTAGTAATAAATGGTTGGCTCCCCCAAAGGTGACTAAGGGAGTTAACCGTCTGCACCCCGTGAAATAGCAAGGTGGTACTAAGGAAAAAAGCCCCCAGATATTCCAATCCCCCCATCCAGTAAGAAATTATACCAAGGCTAACTAGGGGGATGAAATGTAAGCGATCAATCACCCTTAGCACTGGATCACTTTCAACATCGGTAGGCAATTTGTCTGGGAAAAATTGTGGCGACAACAGCCACCCCCCCTGCGACCAATAAAAGCCCCTTATCCCTTGATGGGGCAGATGGGGAGAATGGCTATCGATCACTTGGTCTGAATGTTGATGATGGTTGACGTGATGGGCTTTCCACCAACTTGGTCCCATCTGACCTGCGGAAGCGCCGACAATACAGCCAACCCAGAGGAGAGGCTTGGGCGATTGATAGCTTTTATGGGTAAGTAGGCGGTGATAAATACTTGTAGTGGCAAGCATCCGCAGCCAGTACAACACCGTGATCCAAGCGATCGCCCCCCAAGATAAGCCAGTGATAAATATAAGTGATGAACCAATATGACTGACAATGATTAGAATCGGACCAATGATATAGGAAATAGTTGTGAGTAAGGAATATGGCTTCATTTTTGTTGCTGCGATCTCAATCTTGCTCATCTGGATTTGACCTTGAAATTTCGTCTTGAAATTTTGTCTTGAAATTTTGTAAGTGATGCAAGAAACTCACTCACAAAAATAATACGATAATTTAGTTATGTTGCCTTTGCTACGGAACTAATATGTCTTTTAAAGTCAGATCAATGACTGTAGTAAAAGTTTGCGCTCAACTATCCACCTGACTAAATACCCTATGCCTAGCTTACCAAGCACGATCTATCCCATTGGCTCTTATAACCTTCATGGTTTAGTGTGGCAAACCGATGTAAGCACTAATGCAAGTGATGCTGTCAGTACTGGCAAACCCTATGCGATCTGTGTGGATGCCTATCAGGGACATTTACTGAAGATCGATCCATTTTCCGAGAGCGCAACCGTACTCAACAATTACACCGCCTTGCAATTTCGGGATGCAACGGGCTTAGCGATCGCGGGTGAGACTTTATGGATTGTGAAAGACAATACGATTTATTACTGCAACATGGTTGATTACGATCTGCAACCATTTATGGAGTTACCCAATCGCATTGATGGGATTGCTGTGTCTGAGGGTGGTGTTTATGTTAGCTCCAGTCAAGTCGGTCAAATTTTTGTATTTGGTAGAGCCACCCGCACCCTCTTAAGAATTATGGAAGCGCCGGGGGCAGGCTTTGAGTCCCTGACATTGCTGGGAGAAGAACTCTGGATTAGCGATCGCACCGAAGAAACCGTCTATCGCCTCAATGCCAAAACAGGGGAAGTAATCCAACGGGGCTTAACGCCTTTCCCCAATGCTACGGGGCTAGGATTTTTGGGTAAAGACTTATATGTGGTCTATTCTGGCGATGAGAAGTATATTCGCGAAAATCCTAATGATCTCGATCAACCTTTTTCCGTAGCCCTGCGCGAGCAAAACTTTATCCATCGTCTCAAATTTCAACAATATCAAGATCAAAAACTCAACTACACCCTCACCACTGGCTACAAGGTGGAAATGGTGTATCTAGAAGAGCTATCTTCTGAAGATCCCACCTCCGTCTATAACCTCACATGGCGCGTTGCCTATCCCACCGATACCTATCGCCAAAAATTAATTGCAATCGAGCCAATTGGCGCTCCCTTTGTGGAAGAAATTGTGGATGGTCAAAAGGTAGCCGCTTTTCAACTAGGCAATCTCAAACCCGAAGAAGCAAGAATGTTTGGGTGGAAAGCAACTTTGGAATTGCATGGCATCAAGTATGAACTAAAGGAAAGTGAAGTGGAATTTGTACCAGAACTTTCACCAGAGATGCAAAAGCTTTATTTGATCGATGATGACGGCTTGAGTATGGACAATCCCATCATTCAGTCAGCCGCAAGGGATGCGGTCGGCAGTGAGACGAATATTCTTCGCAAAATGCGCCTAATTCGCGATTACGTTTATGACAAGCTATCCTATCGAGTTACGCCCTATATTGCTGCTCCTGAAGAGGTATTACTGCGCGGCACTGGCTCCTGTGGTGAATATGTGGGGCTGTTGCTGGCGCTTACCCGTTTAAATGGTATCGCTTGCCGCACCGTTGGGCGTTACAAATGCCCCCATGATGGCGAATTGATGATGAATGTACCTTTGCATCAGTACTATAACCATGTGTGGATTGAATTTTATATTCCTAGCGTCGGTTGGTTGCCGATGGAGTCTAACCCTGATGATACGGGCGATCGCCCCTATCCCACACGCTGGTTTATGGGGTTGCCTTGGTATCATGTGGAAATTGGTAAGGGTATCTTTTTTGAAACGATTCAACCACAGCCCTATTCCATTGGTGAGCTATCGGTGAATCATGTGCGGTTTAAGATTCTAGAAGAGCTATAGTTATCGCAGTTTGCAAGTTGTCAAAGACAACTTGCAATCCCTACCATATACACAAGTTAGGTATCTGGTCAAAGCTTAAAGCCTGTAAGGTTTACAAGTTACGATCGCCGCATCGGTAAAGCATAAGTCTTGGCAATAAGTTAATATTTAGGTAAGTTTAAACGTAATTGCTCAACTTAGAGAGAATAAGGAGTTGAGCAATTACCATTAAAGTACATAACCAGCACACAAGGCGATCGCCATGCAAGGAGATGGGACATTGCCGAAGCTCAATTTGCCAGATTTGCAACCAGTCCAAGCTATATTTTTAGAACCATAGGACTGCGGTAAGATCCTTTTATGCCTAAACGTAAGCGTTCAAATTCATCAAAAACTAAGCGATCGCCCCAAGCCCAACCACCTGTGTCTCCCAACTATAAACAGGAGGAACTGTGGCGACAAAGGCAATGGGTAAAGCTGTTTTCGGAAGTGACGCTAAAAATTCGCCAATCTTTGCAGTTTAAAGAAATTCTCCGTGCTACGGTTACGGAAGTGCAACGCATTTTAAAGGCAGATCGGGTACTCATTTATCAAGTCTTGCCAGACGGCACTGGACGCGCCATTAGCGAAGCCGTATTACCCGAATATCCCAAGATTTTAGATTTAGTATTTCCTGAAGAGGTATTTCCTGAGGCATACCATCAACTTTATGCGGCGGGACGGGTGAGGGCGATCGCCGATGTGCATGATCCGCAATCTGGGCTTTCAGAATGCTTGATTGATTTTATCAATCAGTTCCACATCAAAGCAAAATTAATTGTTCCCATTCTCCAAAATCTCAATTCCCATCAGTTTAATGCGCCACCCCAAAACCTGCAAACCTCAGAAACCAACTCAACCAACCAACTATGGGGATTGCTAATTGCTCACCATTGCGATCGCCCCCATCAATGGTTTGATTTTGAACTAGAACTAATGCAGCAACTCGCCGATCAGATCAGCATAGCCCTTGCCCAAGCCCAGTTGCTAGAACATTTGGAAGAAATTGTAGAGGTTCGCACTGCCGAGTTGCAGGAGGTGAATCGAAATCTGCAACAGGAAATAAATGATCGGATGCAGGCAGAGGCAGCGCTGAGACGTAGTGAAGAACAATTAAGCCTAATCACTAACGCCTTACCCGTCTTGATCGCCTATGTAGACGATCGCCAAATTTATCGCTTTAACAATCAAGCCTATGACGATTGGATTGGCAAAACCCCAAAAAATATCTATGGCTGTAAACTGCAAACCGTATGGGGCGATGACTGCTATGCAAGGATGCAACCCCATGTAAATCAGGCGCTCACAGGCAAAGCCGTTAGCTATGAAAACGAAATCATCCTCAAAGATGGTCAGCCCTGCTCTGTAAATGTCACTTACATTCCCCACCTTGACGACAAACATCAGGTGAAGGGATTTTTCGCCTTGACCAGTGATATTAGCGATCGCAAAGCGATCGAACGCATGAAGGACGAATTTATTGCCGTGGTCAGCCACGAATTACGCACCCCCTTAACCTCCCTCCATAGTGCCTTAAAAATCCTTGCCACAGGGCGCTTGGGCAAACTATCGACCGATGGACAGCAAATGTTAGAGATTGCGGATGAAAATACAGAAAGGTTGGTAAGGCTCGTGAATAATGTGCTAGATCTCCAAAGGATCGAATCGGGGGAAGTACAAATGGAGAAACAAATCCGCAATGTGGCGGCATTGATGATTCAGGCGACAGAAGCGATGCAACCAATGGCACAACAGCATGGGGTGATTCTCGCAGTAAAACCCATCGATGTCGAAATCCTCGTTGATTGTGATTACATCGTCCAAGCGCTAACTAATCTCCTTAGCAATGCCATCAAATTCTCATCCCCCGATAATACCGTATGGCTGACAGTAGAACTTCAAGAGCAAGCAGTTCTATTTTCTGTCCGTGATGAAGGGCAGGGCATTCCCTTAGACAAATTGGAAACTATTTTTGAGCGCTTTCAACAGGTGGATTCATCGGATTCACGGCGTAAAGGCGGCACAGGTTTAGGATTGACAATCTGCCGCAAAATCATCGAGCAGCACGATGGCAAGATCTGGGCAGAGAGCGTTTTAGGTCAAGGTAGCACATTTTCATTTACCATACCTTTAACCCCCTTTGCGCCGCCCATTCTTGACAATCCAAATCTATGAGCAGTAAACGCATTTTAATTGTTGATGATGAAGAAAGTATTCAAACAGTAGTGCAGTTTGGCATTAGGATGGCGGCGGACTGGGAAGTGATGATTGCTAGTTCAGGACCACAGGGTATTGCAATGGCCTGTGATCATAGCCCTGATGCTATCTTGCTGGATGTAATGATGCCAGATATGGATGGTATTGCCACATTTAAAGCACTGCAAGGCAATCCTCCAACGGCACATATTCCTGTGATTTTCTTAACTGCTAAGGCACAAACCTCAGAGAGAAGGCAGTTTCAAGACCTCGGTGTTAGTGGTGTGATTACAAAGCCATTCAACTCTCTGGATCTGCCCGATCAAATTGCTAAGATATTAGCTTGGTAAAGGATAAAGCAGGATAAAAGCTGCTGCGGTAGCTCAAGACCAACGCAGCATAAGTACATCGGCATAAGTACATCGGATCAGTAAAAATGCAATGAAAATTTTGGTAGTCGAAGATGATGAGGTTTTAGTTGCAGTCTTAACCAAGAGTTTGACCGCGCATCATTATGTTGTGGATGTGGTCAAGGATGGGGAAATGGGCTGGATTTATGGCTCGACCTTTGAGTATGACCTGATCGTTTTAGATATTGTATTGCCAAAGATAGACGGGCTTTGTCTATGTCAGCGTTTACGAACCGAAGGATATACGACCCCGATTTTACTGCTCACTTCTCAAAATGCAAGTACTGCTAAAGTAATTGGGCTAGATGCGGGAGCCGATGATTATGTGGTAAAGCCCTTTGATGTGGCGGAGCTAATCGCCAGGATTCGGGCGCTGTTGCGGCGCAGTCAGACGAGTTCTTTGCCGTTATTGGTTTGGGGAGAATTGTTGCTCAATCCTAGTACTTGTGAAGTTTCCTATGATGGTCAAGCCTTAACCCTAACCAATAAGGAATATGAACTGTTGGAGCTATTATTGCGGGATAGTCAACATTTACTCAGTGCCGATGAGATTCTCGATCGCCTCTGGTCTTCCGATGAGTTTCCCTCTGAGGCAACGGTGCGATCGCATATTCGGCGCTTGCGGCATAAGCTAGTCGCAGTGGGTGCGCCATCAGATTTTATTGCCACCGTTCACGGTCGTGGCTATTACCTCAAAGCACCAAATACAGGCAATCAACATTCCCTTGCTAACTCAACGAAACTAGCGGCAGATGCCCATGCTCCTAGCCAGTCCCAACCTAGTCAGCAGCAGCAATATTTAGAATTTCTCAATCAATTGTGGCTAACAACTAAGCCAAAAAGTTTAGAACAGTTGGATCTGCTGTGGCGATCGCTACGGAAATTAAGGGTGGGTGGCTTTGATGCTCAAGGGCAGAGACAAGCCCAAGAAATTACCCATAAACTAGCAGGAACCCTTGGCACAATGGGTTTAACTTTGGCGATGCAGCTATCCCGTCAATTAGAGACTCTATTTACTAATCCTGAATTGCTGAAAAAACAGGTAGAAAAGCATCTATTAGAGATTTTAGAATCCCTTGTCAAAGGGTTAGAGCAAACCATTCAAAATACAGAAGTCCTGCATAGCATCCCCATCTCAGGTGTCACTGGCAGTAACTTGGCGATCGCTGGTTGTCAAGATTCGCCACGGGTGATGATTGTTGATGATGATGTTGATTATTTGCGATCGCTACCCAAATTGTTGCAACCTTGGGGCTTTAAAGTCACAACCCTAGCCGATACCAAAGATTTTTGGCAGGTCTTAGATCTCGTTCTTCCTGATATTTTAGTATTGGATGTCAATATGCCTCAAATTAATGGACTAGAACTTTGCCAAGCCCTCAGAGATAAACAAACTTGGCAAAGGCTGCCCATCTTATTTTTAAGTGTATTGTCTGATGCTAATACGCAAAATCTCGCCTTTAGTGTTGGTGCAGATGACTACATTTGCAAGCCCATTGTCGGCATCGATCTTGCCAATCGTATCCACAACCGCTTAAAAAGGGTGCAGTCCTACAGCAATTAGCGATCAAGCGAACCACAAGAAAGCTTTTAAAATTTTTTTAGTTTGGGTTTGAGCGTAGCTATTTTGGCGGCAATTTTTCACCGATTTGCGAGAGATTGACGGCATGACCGCCTGTGACTAGGTAAACGACATCGGCGATCGCCCCAATTTTGCGGCTGAGACTGCCGAGGCGATCGCGAAATTGACGACCGAGGGCATAGGCTGGCACAATGCCCCAACCAACCTCTTCAGAAACAAAGGTAATATCTAGATGGCAATGCTGAATCATAATCAATAATTCCTGTTCTATTTGTTGCCAAATTTCCTCTGGCTGTTCTAAAAGATTGGCTAACCATGTGCCGAGAGAATCCACTAGAACATAAGCCTCTAAATTATTTTGATGATTGTGATCTTCTAATTCAGAAATGATTTTTGCTAAGTCAATGGGAACTTCTTGGGTTTGCCAATCTGAGGGGCGGCGATCGCGGTGTTTTTGTAATCGCGCATCCCATTCAGGATCATCGGCATAGCGTGAGGCAGTGGCAATATAGATCACGTTTTTTTGCGATCGCATGGCTAGAAGTTCTGCCCATTCACTTTTGCCAGATCGGGTTGCCCCTGTTACAAGAGTAATCATTTATTTGTGAGGAATTAATGTAAGTGCTGCTTCGCAACACTTATACTAAAACAGTTCGCTAACTCCTGCGGGGTAATCAACGGACAGGGGCGATCGCTAATTTTGCTGAGATTTTGAGCGAGAAATACGGATTGGGGCGGCGTGAGGTAAGTGGATTGCAGCAAATTGACCTGATGATATGCCTGACGCAAAGGCGCATCTAGCAAAATTGCCCCCTTACCCATGACGATCGCGCGATCGGCATAGTCGGGCATCAAGTATAGATGATGGGTAATCACAATCACAGTCTTGCCCATTTGATGCAATTGACGGCTCACTTCTAAAATGGAACTTGCCCCTTGATAGTCCTGCCCTGTGGTTGGTTCATCAAAAATCACAATATCTGGATTCATTGCCAATAACGCTGCAATCACGATCCGCGCCCGTTCGCCCTTGGGTAAGGATAGGGGATGAGCATCACGGTGAGACTGTAACTGCATGGCTTGTAGGCTGCGATCGGTGGCTTCCTTTATTTGCACAGCGTTATATCCTAGAAAGGGCAATGCAAAGGCGACCTCTTTAGCAACGGAAGTATTAAAAATCTGATTGTCAGGATTTTGAGCAAGATAGCCGATGGACTGGGCAAGTTCGCTGATGGATAGTTCTCGCGTATCGCGATCGCGGACTAAAACTTTACCTGATGTGGGTTTGAGCAGATTCAGAAAATGTTTGACTAAGGTACTTTTGCCAGCGCCATTTTGTCCCACGATGACGACATATTCCCCTGCATGGATGTCTAGGGATAGATCGCGGATTGCTTCTGTGCCATCTTCATAAATATGTTGCAGATGCTGAACCGATAGCAGAGGTAATGTTTTTTTAGTTGTTGGTGCAGTTGATGGAATGGGAAATGATAGGTTTGGCGATCGCTGTTGATATAGCAGATTCAAAGCAGCGATTCCTGCGTCAAGGGTTACGGGAATTGGCAAAGGCTGATCGCAATCACCAGAAGTCTGAGAAATATTGCTAAAAACTTGGGCAACTTCGGGAGGACGTAGCTTATGCTGTTTGAGAAAATTGGTTTGGGCATAAATTTCTTGGGGCGTGCCAAGGGCGACAAGTTGACCATCGGCTAGGAGGGCAAGGCGATCGCAAAATTCCGCCATTTCTTCAGCCGCATGGGATACCATCACGATCGCCATCCCTAGCTCTTCCTTGAGGGCTTGCACTGTCGCAAATACTTCCTGTGAACCAATGGGATCGAGTTGAGAAGTGGGTTCATCAAGGATGAGTAAATCGGGTTGCAGGGCAAGGGCGGCGGCGATCGCGAGGCGTTGCTTTTGACCGCCCGACAGTTCTTGAGGGTTCTTTTTCTCAAATCCTTCTAGGCGCACTGATTTTAAAACACGGGGAATCCTACGCATGATTTCTTCCCTTGGCACACAGAGATTTTCTAGGGCAAAAGCGATTTCATTCTCAACGGATGTGGCTGTAATCTGCACTTCAGGATCTTCAAAAACAATACCCACATGACGGGCGATCGCGCTAACAGAATGATCGAGAGTATCTAAACCCGCGATCGCAATTTTGCCGAAGAATCTGCCCCCATAAAATTGCGGCACGATCCCTGTCATTGCTAGGCACAATGTGGTTTTACCCGCCCCTGTTGCCCCAATAATTCCTAAAAATTCGCCCCTATTGACGGTCAAGGAAATATCTTTGAGGACTAAGTTCTTTGAGTTTGGATAGATATAGGAAAATTGGTCAAGTACGGCGATCGGTTCCATAGATTTAATTTGTGGTCAGGGGTAGTGTTATACGGCTTTGAGATGTTTACCTAAAACGAGTGATAGTTGCTACATCATAGGTTGGCAATACTCTATTTTGTTTGGTTGTCCATGCCAGAATTGATGGCTCATCTATGCCCGATAGCTTGACCTAATGCGATCGGGATATTTCAAGTCAACCCTTCTAGCTGCGTAACCCAGCGATCGAAATGTGGACATTTTTCTCTAATTTTTACTAAACCAATTTTTGCAATTACTTGAGTTGCTAGACTAGTTTTTAATTTTTTGTAATTTGGAATCACTTTTTCAAGTCTTTTAGAAGGAGTCGTAGCTATATTTTCGTTAATTAATTCTGGAGAAGGGTACTTCCTGTTACATTCCACGAAAAGGCGATCAATATCTTTTTTGTATTGATCATTTTGAGGAAAGTCTATATATGTTTCTCTCAGATCAGTAAAAATTAGAGCTTCAAACTCGTGCAATTGAATGTATGGAATAAAACGATGATCATCAATATCACCTGCAAAAGAATCTTCTAAATATTTAACTTTAAGATAAGGATCTGATAATTTGTTTGCTTGATCAAAGTTCGGAAAGCCAGTTGGTAGCCCATACAAGTCAAACATCGTAGTAAGCATTACGGGTTGGCTATTTTTCTCTCTCCATAAACGATTAATCTCATTTTTTATTTTTGCATAATTTGCTGAACCACCGCATATATTTTGGGATCTATCAGTTGTTACTAAATAAGGTTTAGGGTAAATTCCTTGTGGGTTTAAATGTGGTTTTAAAACCTCTTTTACAAACTTTGCCTCTGTTTGACCTTCCACAAGAATATTTAGAATAACCATTAGCTATGGTCTCCCACCAATTACATTTTTATTCCATAGCTCAGATAATGAGTATTCTTCTAGCCAATCTTCTAGCTCTTCCGCAACTAGTCTTTTAAAAGAAGATTCTCGGTCATTTCTTTCAACAACAATAATGTCTTCAGGATCAAAACAATCTACTAATAATGGTGATTGTGTTGCTAAAATTACTTGACAACGATTAGAAACACCATTAATTAAACTACCAACAACATCAATAGCATAGGGATGTAATCCCAACTCTGGTTCATCTAAAATTAAAACATCAGGTAGACTGTCAGGAGGTTGCAATAAAAGAGTTACTAGAGCCATTGCTCTTAATGTTCCATCCGAGGCTTGATGAGGACTAAAAACCAAGTCAGTCCCTAATTCTTGCCACTGTAAAATTACAGTATTATGTCTAGGAATAAATACAAAATCAGCAAAAAATGGAATAATTTGCCTAAGAGTTTCTACAATTCTTTGATAGTAACGAGGCTCATTTTCTCTAATTCTTAAAAGAAATGGTGCTAAATTTCCAGCATCTTCTTTAAGAAATTGGTTGTCATCAATATCCCATTTTTGTTTAAAACGAGCAGTTTTTGATGTGTCATGAAACTGATAAGTAGCAATTTTTCTTATAGAAGCTGATATGCTGTCCTTAATTTTTTTGTGTTCTGAATCATTAATTATTCTGGATTCTTTGTACCCCATCTCATCTGGTGATAACCAATCCTTGTCATCAGGAAAATTGTCGTCATTGAAAAAATCAAAAATGTTCCCCTGACTATGGTCGGTATAACTGTATGCTTCTCTACCAAATACAAAAGTATCTGTAGCTGCATAATCAAGTTTAAACTTATAGTCAAAATTTAACTTATAGTTAAGATCAACACCTAGCGCTTTTACATCAAACTCAAAATTAAGTTCAGATTCAATTTGTGAAGTAACCGCAGCTCCATCAAATAACAATGAATTTGCTCCACCTGACTGACCAACAAAAAATTGTAATTGACCAGGCGATCGCATCATCCAATGTAGCAACTTAAAAAAAGAAATAAAATTAGATTTACCTGAACCATTTGCGCCAATTAAGACATTGATGGGAGATAAATCTAAATCTAGTTCTCTAATTGATTTAAAGCCTTTAATGCTGATGTGTTTAAGCATAGCGATCGCCTAACTTTATACTCAATTGAAAATTTATGGCTTCACAATTAAAATGCCGTAGGCATCGGGATTTAGATATTTACGGACGGCGGCTTGAATGTCTTCCTTGGTGATTGACCTAATGCGATCAGGATAATTTAAGGCAGATTCTAGAGAACCGACAACGCGATCGTAATAGCCATAAAGCCCTGCCCTCTCCCTTGGCGATTCATTGCCAAAGATAAAGCGATTGCTAACTTGGGTGCGAATTTTGGCGAGTTCTTCATCGGTGACATAGGTTTCATGGAGCAGCAAAATATGCTCACGAACAGCACGTTCCACCATATCCACATCTTCGATATTTAACTTTGCAAATACTTGAAAAGTGCCTTGCCAAACCATAGCGGAATTGCTAACAGAAACGCGATCAACAAGGCGGCGATTTTCCCGCAAATCCTGTACCATACGAGAGGTGCGTCCACTACCGAGAATATTTGCCAAAATACTCAGGGGATAGGTTTCTTCAAGCTCAACTAAACCTGGTACGCGCCATGTCATGCTTAACCTTGCTTGGGTGAGGCTGCTGTCTGTTACTTCGCGGCGCACAACTTCGGTAAAGGGTGGCTCTGATGCAAAGCTCTGTATTGATTGCGATATTGATTGCGGTATTGATTGAGATTTAGGGGCGATCGCTGCCTTATTAGAGCTATCCAAGCCCGATTCATCAAAATACTGCTCAATTACGCTGATCATCTCCTGTACAGGCAGATTACCCACTACAGCGATCGTGATGTTGTTGGGGCTGTACCATTGCCGATGGAAGTCTTGCATTTGCTGCGCTGTCACCTGTGAGATCACTTCTACAGGACCAAGCACAGGACGGCGATAGGGCAGATGATCATAGACTAATTCAGAAATATGCCGATAAATGCGGCGATCGGGGTTGTCTTCGCTGCGGCGAATTTCTTCGAGGACAACATGGCGCTCACGCTGAAACTCTTCATCGGGAATGCTGGGATTGAGGACAATATCCAATTGCAAAGGTGCTAACTTGGCAAAATCTTGAGGGGCAACATTGATATAAAAATGCGTGTAGTCTTGGCTAGTTGCCGCGTTGGTATTGCCGCCGTGGGACTCGATCGCCTGTTCAAATTCACCCAGATTGAGGCGATCGCTACCCTTGAAAACCATATGCTCAAGGAAATGTGCCATGCCATTAATGCCATCATTCTCTACGGCAGAACCAACGCCAACCCAGATACTAAGATTGACGGCTTCAACAGGAATCTGCTCAACAATAATTTTGATCCCATTGGGGAGAATATGCTGAGTGGGTGATGTGGAGTTATGGGTAGCTAGATCATGGAGAGCATGATCAGAAACAGCTACATCTAACCGACGTGGAACGACGATCGCTGGCATGGCAAATATTTTTTACTAAAGTAATTGAGGCTAAAAGAGCCGCTTCGCGGCTCTTTTAGATGTCCACAAGAAGAGCGCGAAGCGGTCTTCTTGTTAAGTTAAAAATTTTTATAATTTCTCTAATGCCTGTAGTTTGAAATAAGCTTCACGCAATGGCAAACTAGAAGTATCTTCTAGCATAGCAGCAAAATCATAGGATTCTTGGTAAGCGGCACGTGCTTTTGGCAGATTTCCAAAGGATAAGTACAGATCGCCTAGATATCGCTGCACATTGGCGGCGGTTTCCCGATCGCCCATGACCAAAGCTAAACTGGAACGATTTTGCAATAGTTCTTCGATGCGGTAAAAATTCGGCACTTCTAAATAGGCATGAATCAAGCGATCGCTGGCGACTGCCATGAGTTGATAATTGTTGTATTGACGGGCGATCGTTAATGCCATGCCATAGTCTTTGAGCGCCCGTTTGTAGTCATCCTTTGCTAACCAAACATCCCCACTATTGACATAGGTATGTCCATCACCTATGGCATCGCGCAGAGGTCGCTCGATGACGGACTGAGCGTAAAGGCGCAAAGCTTGCAAATGATCGCCATGAATACTCGCGATTAAACCTTGATTGCCCAAAGCGATCGCCCGATCATGGGGCTGGTCATTTGCGTCAGCCAATTGCAAAGCGCGACTCGTCAAGGTTTTCGCACTATCAAGCTGACGCTTGCTAATCGCTATACTCGCCAAATTATTCGCTGACCGCATCACACTGCCTTGATCTTGCAGCATATTGGCATAGTCAATGTTTTTATGCATCGTGTCCTGCGCCGCATTTCTTGCCCCCATTTTCTCGTAAGCATCTGCCACCCTTGCCAATGTATAGGAGATAGATGGCTGATCGTTTACCCGCCGATAGTAGCCAATGGCATAGAGCCAAGTCTTAATTGCTTCACGGTGTTTGCCGTCTTTTGCCTGTTGTTGACCGAGATCGAGCAGGCGATCGGCTTCATCGCGCACCGTGCGATTTTCGAGGCGCACCGTTGTGTATTGAGCCTGCACTGGCATGGCGATCGCCCCAGCTAGACCCATAATCAAAGTTGTGGCGATCGCAAAACCCGACATTTCCTGACGCTTTGTACGCATAACCTTACATCCTCACCAAAAAGGTGAACATATTGTAGCGACATCACAGCAGTTTTCTCTAGAATTTTTCTGGCATTTTCTGACATTTAGCAAATTAAAGCCAGTTTTCCCATTGCGGCAACTAACTAAGGATCAACCCAGCGATCGTCGGCTTTGATTAGGGCAATTAACTGTTCAACGCCTTCGGCTTCAGGGACTCGCTTAATTTCTTCCTTGCCGCGATAGAGCGAAATTGTGCCTGGGGTTTTGCCCACATAGCCATAGTCGGCATCTGCCATTTCGCCAGGTCCATTGACGATGCAACCCATCACCGCAATATCTAAGCCCACCAGATGCTTAGTGGCTTCACGAACTTTATGTAAGACCTCTTCAAGATTGAATAGGGTGCGTCCGCAGGATGGACAAGCCACATACTCGACCATCGTTTTGCGAAGTCCGAGGGATTGTAAAATGCTGTAACAGACAGGAATCTCTTTCTCAGGGGCTTCGGTGAGGGAGACGCGGATCGTGTCGCCGATGCCCTGTGCCAAGAGGGTGGCAATGCCTGCGGTAGATTTGATGCGTCCATATTCGCCATCGCCTGCTTCGGTCACGCCCAAGTGCAGAGGATAAGCCATGCCCAGTTGATCCATGCGCTTAACCATTAACTGATAGGCGGCGATCATCACGGGTACGCGGGAAGCCTTCATGGAAATGACAATATTCTTGAAGTCAAGATCTTCACAGATGCGAATAAATTCGATCGCTGACTCCACCATCCCCTGCGGCGTATCACCATAGGTAAATAGCATTCGCTCTGCGAGGGAGCCATGATTTACGCCAATCCGCATGGCTTTGCCCTGTTCTTTAAGGGACAGCACTAGGGGCTTAAGGGTTTCGCGGACTTTTTCGCCAATCTCGTCAAATTCCGATTGGGTGTATTCTGTGCGGTTAGGTTTTGGTTTCTCGAAAACGTATAGACCTGGGTTAATGCGAACTTTGTGAATGTGCTTGGCAACTTCGAGGGCAATTTTCATGCCATTGTGGTGGACATCGGCAACCAGAGGCACATCTAAATAGGTACGCTTCAGCTTTTGGCGGATTTCCGATAGGGCGGCGGCGTGAGCCATACTTGGCACAGTAACGCGCACAATTTCGCACCCGATTTCATGGAGTCGGCGAATTGCGGCTACCGATCCCTCAATATCAAGGGTATCTTCGTTGATCATGGACTGCACGACTACGGGCGCACCACCGCCAATCGTAATATTGCCCACCTGCACGGGGCGAGTTTTACGTCTGACGATCACGCCGAGGTTTTCCGTGGCGCTTTCAGGGGCAGCGATCGCTTGATCGTCTTGACTGGCAATTCCGTTGGCTGAGATTTTGATGTTTTCAGAGACAATCGTCATAACAAATTTAGTTACTTCCGCCTATTAGTTTAAATTAAGTTGCACCCTATTCAGATCAAAACATAATCTGACATGAGAATTTATAAAGAGGGACGAGTCATGCAAATTAGTTCTGGATGAGTTTTTCATATTTTTGCAGTTAATTATCATTACTCCTTGCTCAATAAGTTTTACAGTTATATAACAATAGAATATAATAGTGAATAGGGTTTCCGTTCTTAAACTTTAAGCAGCATCTAAATGAACTAAGTTCCATAATCCAGTAGCATTCAACAAGAGGCGATCGCTATATATCAGGCTCACACACAATAGATGATTAATCAATTCCTGCGATGCGGCGATAGATTTCGGTAATGGGGATTTCGACATTCAGGTGAGGTAATGGGACTTTCTGTTCTAGCCGATCGCTTATTTGCAATTGCCAGATTTCACCATTTTCAGCCTTAGAATTGTTATTAGAATCAGATTTAGAATAATGCTCGATATATGGCTCTGATTGGCTAATGAGGAGATATTCTCTTAGGCTGGGAACAGAGCGATATTTACGGAATTTCTCGCCGCGCTCGTATCTCTCTGTTGATGGGGACAAGACTTCCACGATCAAAATAGGGTTGAGAATTTCGTCATTGCGCGTATCGTTAAATTCTGGTTCGCCATCAATCACCAGCACATCGGCATAAGTACCACAATTAAACTCTGGAATCCAGATTCGCATATCGCCGTTACAAATTTTAAAATCAGTATCACGAAGCATGAAGATAAGAAACCCTACTATGTTTGTCGCAATGAGGCTATGAGCAAACGATCCTCCAGACATAACAAAAATTTCTCCATTGCGATATTCAATGCGTTCTTCGGCAGTTTCGGAAATCATGCGATATTCAGCCAAAGTCACCAAATCTTTCTTTAGATGAGTCTCCTGACCTGTAATATCTGGAGTGTTTGCGACTGATGGGGGTTGAAGGCGATCGATAGCAACGACCATGACTGCACCTTTGAGTTAATCTGTCATAATTATAGGCGATTAGTTAAGAGCGATCGCCATAAACACCAGTCAAACACCATGACTCAAGAACTAAATTGGAAAACTTAATATAGAGTTAACAGTCCTAGAGATTCTGTGTTGGTTAACTCCTGAATATCAAGATAGTGAACTCTCAAAATATTCTCAATTTCTTTGGTTGAGCAGTTGCCACGGCGAATCCAAATTATTTTGGGGGAAATCCCAATAAAACCAACAACTCGTTATAGTCGCCATCTTTTGTGACAATTGTGAAATTATTAGCTTCATGCTTGAATTAGGAGGGTTTGTTGTTCGCGCTCGGCGGCATAGCTTAGACAGGCAAAAATATCTTCTTGGGTGAGGTATGGGAAGTCTTCAAGGACTTCTTGATAGGTCATACCAGAAGCGAGATAGGAAAGAACATCATAAACGGTGATTCGCATTCCTCTGATGCAAGGTTTGCCACTGCGCTTTCCTGATTCGATGGTGATGCGATCGCGATAGTTCATATTTTTAGATCAGTTTTTGATTGCTTGTTTCTCATCATACCAACATATTCTATTGGTTTATAATACTGGCAATGAGATCGCCCCAAACGCCCCTCAAGCACCATAAACACCATGACTCAAACACCAGAACCAGAAAAATCAAAGCTAACTTGGGAAGAAAAAATCACTGATATCTTACTCAAGGCATTTATGACGGGTGGGATCGGTGTTGGTGGAGCAAATGCCTTTTGGGAATTGTTTGCGAAGAGCGATATTCCCAAAGCGATCGCCTCCGCGATGATTGGTGCGGGGATATCCTATGGGGCAAAGATGCTGATGCCAATCCATAAGGGCAATGAAGAACGCGCCGAAAAATTTGGTAATGCGATCAATGAGGGAATGAATCAGGCTGGTGGTGCAATTGTGGCAAAATTGACCTCGGTTGAGGAGCGCTATTTTGAGGCACAGGCGGCGGATTGTGAGCTTTGCAGGACTGAGGGTGTCGGAAAGATGGATAACATTGCCACACCGATGTTAGAGGATGTGTTTGTGCGGTTGAGCCTGAATTTGCACATGGGGACGGCGGGATTTCGCAGTGAGCAGAAATTCGCTAAGTTGGTGAAATCTGAAGGTTTTGATCAAGAAGTTAATCAAGAAGACTTAGAGGATCGGTTCACGGTTGATATTTGGGAACTGTTAGCAAAGGCAAAAAAAGATTCAACATATCGGCAAATTGCGATTTTGGCTTGGGGCGGCTTTGGTAAAACGACTCTCTTGCGCCATGTTACCTATCGCCTATGTCGCAACAAACAGAACGAAAAGTATGATGTACAGCGCTATGTGCCTGTGTTGCTGCTATTACGGAAGTATCGTGATCTGCTGACTCAAGAAAATCCTGACGACTTACCAACAATTATCGAAAAGCATCATTTGCCTAATCTGAATGCTAATTTGCAAATGCCGCCAAATTGGGCGCGGGATCTGCTCAAGAAAGGCAAGATGATGATTTTGTTAGACGGATTTGATGAAGTTCCTAAATCTCAACGCCCATTGGTGGCGCGGTGGCTAAATACGCAAATGCGGAACTATCCTAAGTCCGTATTTATTTTGTCATCGCGTCCTAGAGCCTATATTGAGCAACCCTTTGATGATGATCGATTAGATTTAAAATCAGTGTTTCATGTGCAGCCGTTTACGCTTAAGCAGATTCAGGAATTTGTAAATAAATGGTATTGGTGTCAAGAATATTATGGCTGTGGCAAAACGGACTCTCTCGCAGTTCGCAATGAGGCAACAAATGCCGCGAGAGAATTGCTAGAGCAGATTGCTAATCGTGAGGAATTGACAAAATTAGCGAGTAATCCTTTATTGCTGACGATGATTGCGCGGTTTCATCGCCGTTATCCCAGTGCAGAACTGCCTAAACGGAGAGGCGATCTTTATCAAGAAATCTGTAATTTACAATTAAAGGATCGCCCCAATGCGCGACAGTTAGAGACGATGCTTACGGATGGTGGCGATCCACAGGTGATCTTGCAAATGCTGGCGTTGAAGATGATGATCGAAAAGGAAAAACGGGTCGATCGCGAAATTTTGTTAGAGAGACTAGATGCCTATTTATCTGCACAGAATGAAACTGTCAATGCGAGTGAATTTCTCGAAGATGTGGAAAAAATTAGTGAATTGCTAGTCCAAAAAGAAGATGAGCTTGAGTTTTCGCATTTAAGTTTCCAAGAGTTTCTGGCAGCGATGGAAATTATTCGCACCAATCAAGAAAGTATTCTGCATTCATATTTCCATGATGATTGGTGGAAGCAGGTGATTTTGTTGTATGTGAGTAAGGTCAAGAAGCCTAGCAATCTCATTAAAACGGCGCTAGATGCAGGGGCGATCGATTTGGCTTTGGCTTGCACTCAGGAAACGAGGAAGCAGATTGATGCAAATGTTAAAAAGGATTTGCAAGCTCTAGAAGAACAACGTCAGTTACAAGCAGTGGAAATTGAAATTAAAAATTCTCTCTATCAACAATTGGAGGAATATCTCAAAAATCAGCAATGGTATGAGGCGGATCAGGAAACTTGGAAGCTGATGCTCAAGGTGACGAATCGGGAAGAAGAGGGATATTTAGAGTTAGATAATGTTAGAAATTTCCCCTGTGAGGATTTACTAACGCTAGATCGCCTGTGGGTGGAATATAGCAAGAAACATGGATTTGAGTTTGGCTTTAGTGTCCAGAAGCAGATTTATGTCGAGTGTGGTGGTACTCTAGATTTTAGTTATCCTAGTTCTGAGACTTGGGCAAAATTTTGCGATCGCACTGCATGGACAAACGATGGAAAAGGGGTGGACTATACCGACCAATTTTTTGAGAATAATTTTATGTGTGTGAAGGGTCACCTCCCATCTACGTATAATTTTAATCTTATGTATGGGGGGAGTCTTAGAGTATGGTATCTTTTCTCGCATCAAGACTTGTGAAGTGTAGTAGATAAAGATTACAGTCCAATATTAAGCTTTTGTTACAATCCCATTTCTACGACATAATCAGCCTTCCAGCACTTTTATTACCTGTCACCAAGAGATTTTCATGTAGGGGCAGAGCATTACCGCCACAATCTATCAATTTTCAGATCCACCCAATACGGTAAAGCTCTGCCCTAAACCTTCGGGATGCACGACCATCCCAAACCGCACAACATCTCCAACATTCACCGACAATCCCCAAACCGCATTCATAAATTATCGGTAACAGCGCAAAGGGTAGAGCATTTGCGGAGCGAGATTGTAGAAGGGAGTTGCGAGATATCGGCGCAAATGCTCTACCCCTACACATAAAAATCCTTCATTATTTCCGTAGGGGCAGAGCATTACCGCCACAATCTATCAATTTTCAGATCCACTCAATACGGTAATGCTCTGCCCTAAACCTTCGGGATGCACGACCATCACAAACCGCACAACATCTCCAACATTCACCGACAATCCCCAAACCGCAGTCATAAATTATCGGTAACAGCGCAAAGGGTAGAGCATTTGCGGATCGAGATTTCGGTGATAATTTATAAATAGCGGCGCAAATGCTCTACCCATACATTTACCCTGTTTGTCATATTTGCCGAACCTATTTTATGTCTTACAATCCTGAAATTCATCATCGGCGCTCTATCCGTTTGAAAGGATATAACTACACAAATTCAGGAATCTATTTTGTAACTATCTGTTGCCATCAAAGACAGCATTTATTTGGGAATATAGAAAATGGACAGATGAAAATAAATGCGATCGGTCAGATTGTCTCTAACCTGTGGCAAAAAATCCCCCAGCATTTTCTGAATGTAGAACTTGATGAATTTATCCTAATGCCCGATCACTTGCATGGAATCATCATTACCTCAGAGTCAACTGAAAAATCATCATTAGCAAATATTAGACCTGTTGGGAAATAGTGATAAGATAAAAAACATAAGCAACGCGATATAGACGATGTTAAACATAGAACGCATCCTCAAGCAAGATCGATTAGTAA
>NZ_JACJPY010000074.1 GCF_014696345.1 Pseudanabaena cinerea FACHB-1277 | reverse complement strand
TGCTGCTGTTCGCCCATTTGCAAATTACAAAGAGCCAGAACCTGTTCATCAGGCAAAGTATCTATGGGAATCTCATTAATAGTGCGATCGATCCATTCAATCAGCATTTCTTCAATCCCCTGACGATTGAGCGCAGCAATTTCCTTAACTTTTTTTGCCAAAGATTCGGGAAGTTCTAAGGCGATCGACTCAGACATATTGCCTCGTAGACAACACTAAATTTTGATTGATTAAGTATAGTATAACTTGATTAAAAGCCAACTCTGCTGACATCGAGACTGCGATCGCCACAAAACAAACATTGCAAATATTCCATGTATAGAATATAATGAGATCATGAAATGGAATATCATATTCGACCCAGACTTTAAAATCTGGTTTTACCAACAAGAACAAGGACTTCAAGACGAAACATTTGCGGTGCTAAGTGTATTGGGAGAATTTGGACCAAAACTTGGTAGACCACGAGTTGATACCCTTGAAGGATCTGCATTTCAGAATATGAAAGAACTTCGTATTCAATATCAAGGAGAGCCTTGGCGTATTTTATTTGCCTTCGATCCTAAACGCCAAGCCGTGTTACTTGTTGGTGGCAACAAAACAGGAAACAAACGCTGGTACAAAGAAAATATTCCGATCGCAGATAAACGGTACAGAAAATATCTGGAAATACTGAAGGAAGAAAACAAATGACCCAATATACAACCCTATCCGAAGAACTAAACAAACTTCCAAGAGAGCGTCAAGAACTTATTGAAATAAGAGCTTCGCAAATTCATCTTGAAGAAATTACGCTGAGACATCTGCGTGAAAAGCTTGGTTTATCTCAATCAGAACTAGCCGAACGTCTTGAAGTACAGCAACCAGCCATATCTAAGCTTGAACGCAGACAAAATCTAGAACTAAATACACTTCGAGCCGTAGTCAATGCTTTAGGTGGAACCATCGAAATTATCGTCAGAGTACCTAACAAAGAGCCGATCCTTCTTAGTGATTATCAAGAATCGTGAAATGTATTGCTTTTGAGAAATGTTTAGGCGATCGTTGTTACCGCCATTCAGAGCAGAGATGATAAAATATAAACCTCAATATACAAGCCACTTATACAGAGAAATTAGGAGTTAACTTATGCGGACAATCACCCTACAAATTGATGATAGCGTTAGCGACAAATTTCTATGGTTACTTGATCGCTTCTCTAAAGACGAAATTAAAATTTTAGACCAATCCGATTATGTCAGCGATGATGAATATCTGAGAGGAATTGAAGGAATGGTTCAAAGTATCAATTCAGCCCGTACTGAACCGATTGAACAAGGCGTAACTCTAGATAAACTGGATTGGTAATGTACAAAATAATTTTCATGACGCAAGCCCAAAAAGATGCCAAAAAGCTTGCTTCCAGTGGATTGAAACCCAAAGTTCTGCAACTCATCAAGATCATTGAAGAAGACCCATTACAATATCCCCCAGATTATGAATTTTTAAAAGGAGATATGAAAGGGCTAATCAGTCGCCGCATCAATAAACAGCATCGGATAGTTTACGAAATCTTTGAATCAGAAAAATTGATCAAAATCTATCGGATGTGGAGTCATTACGAATGAGCTTTATTCAAAGCAGGGATTAATCCACGCATCACCGCAACCTGCATTGCCTTAGCCTTCCGTACCGAACCATGACGATAAACCTGCATTAACTCATTCAGCTTCTTAACTTCCTGTGTATTAAGCAACCCTTCACTATTTCGAGCTTGTAAATCGCTAAAAACCCTTTGCTGCTGTTCGCCCATTTGCAAATTACAAAGAGCCAGAACCTGTTCATCAGGCAAAGTATCTATGGGAATCTCATTAATAGTGCGATCGATCCATTCAATTAGCATTTCTTCAATCCCCTGACGATTGAGCGCAGCAATTTCCTTAACTTTTTTTGCCAAAGGTTCAGGAAGTTCTAAGGCGATCGACTCAGACATATTGCCTCTAGCCTCGTTAAAAAGATTAAATTGTAAGAGATTAAATTACAGTATAACTGCTCTGCTTATCAAGACGGCTTTTGAGGACTAGGCTTAATACCATAACCAGCCTTATTCCCAAGCCCGTATTTATCCTCTAAATTTTAGAACCCAGCAAATAGCTTACCATTGACCTAGAAAGCAAACAACGTAGAATAGTACGTACATTTATACTACACTTTCCCGAATAATCACCACAATTTTCTCACACGCTCAAAAACAACTGTTGACCAAAAGACTATGAACTCCATTTACTCAGATGAACTAGTCACAGCCACCGAGCTAAACCGTCAACCAGGCAGAATCTTAGACAAAGCCCTAGAACATCCCATCACCATTACCCGCAACGACCAATCCTTTGCCCTACTGCGCCGAGAAGACGTAGCCATATTTGTAAAAACCGCCCAACATAGCCGCGAAATTGTCGAACTTCTCAATACAGCATTCCGTTTATTGCTAAACCAAAAAATTGGTGCAGAGTATCCCTATGGTTGGCTTGGAGTATTTGACGCAGACGAATTGAATGAATTTATTAACGAGGTGATCTCAGCCTATCGCTCAGTTGCCTTACAAGAAACAAAAAATTTTGACAAAGCATGGAATGAACTAGAAGCAATTATCCATGAATGGTATGAGAGCGCCTTAGCCATAGCCAATCCAGACCTAGAAGCAGCCTTTACTCAAATCAAGCAATCTTGATATGTCAGAAAACATCACCGTTAAAAGGCAAAAAATATAGAGGCGTATGGGAATATGAAGTGACTGGGGGAGATAGAGTATTTTACGTTCCCGATGAAACTCAATTAAAAGTAGTTGTTTTCTATTACGGGAATCTCATTAATAGTGCGATCGCTCCATCATGATTACAAAGCGATTCAGCACAGATTTCCCAACTTACTTCAGCACCAGCACGGGCTGACAAACCTCAATCGTCTGCTCGTAATAACCTTGCAGTTGCCTTGTTGCCGCTTCCCAGCCCCATTTTTCTGCCTCCAGTCGGGCGCGATCGCACATTGCCGCATCCCGATTTTGCAATAGTTTGGTCGTTGCCTTGAGCAAACCATCATGATCGTTCGGCTCAAACAAATAGCCATTCACCCCATTGCTGACAATATCGGGGATACCCCCTGAATTAGCCGCAACCACAGGACAACCCGCCGCCATTGCCTCTAACAGCACTAGCCCCAGCGTCTCCGTGCGCGAGGGAAACAAAAACGCATCACTAGAAGCAAATGCTGCCGCTAGATCATCCCCACGCAAATAGCCCACAAAATTGGTATTTGTACCTGCAAAAATGCGCTCCAATTCCTGCCGATAGGGGCCATCACCCACAAGGGCAAGGCGGCTATGGGGAATGCCTTGCAATACGGGCAAGATCTGTTGAATTTCCTTCTCTGCCGATAGCCTACCAACATATAAAAACAAATTATCTTCGGGATGTCCTTGACTGAGGCGCGATCGCATTGCTGCATTTTTAAATCTAGGGTGAAACTGCACCGTATCCACACCACGCTGCCATAGGTCTAGTTTTTCCACCCCATGCGATCGCAATTCATCGATCATCGCTGTGGAAGTGCAGAGATTTAGCGCCGCCTGATTGTGCGTATTTTTCACCAATTCCCACATCAAACCTTCTAAAAAACCAAGCCCATAATGCTGTAAATATTGCGGTAAATGGGTGTGGTAAGAAGCCATCAGAGGATAATTCATCGACTTGGCATAATACAGACCCGCCATCCCCAAAATCGCAGGATTCACAATATGCACAATATCAGGCTGAAACTGTGCCAAGGCATGACCGATGGAAGGGCGGGGCAAGGCAAGCTTGAGTTCGGGGTAAAGCGGAAAGTCAAAGGCAGATACACCATAGATCTGAGCGCCACAATATTCTGTCAGCCCTCCATCGGGCGAAAACACCAATACTTGATTACCGAGTTTAACCAGATATTCAACGGTGTATTTAAGTCGGGTGACAATCCCATCAATTTTGGGCAGAAATGTCTCAGTAAATATGGCGATACGCATAGGATGACTGTACGGGATCGTTGACTAGATTAGAGAATCTTACTGCATACCATGCCTACAATAAACAAATTAACTGTCTGCTTAACTGTTTGCTCCCCTCCCACCTAAAGATTAGTGGTGCGACACTTCGTAAGTCTTTGGGGTTTTAAGGAGTTATAGCCTGTTGAGGCTTTGAGTAGTAAAGAAATATATTTGAGCAAGCGCAAAGCCCTATATGGGAGAGCGTGTTTAAGCTCACACACAAATTAACCATGATTCTGTAATCTATTGGTTAACATAGTGCCTTGCACTGGTTAAAACGATATTTTAACGAATTCTTAGATCCTCCTCAGCCTGAATCAGTAGCCTTTTTATGACAAGCAAAAAAAATAGTGATCATCGCGAACAGCAATTAGATCATGCCTCTGATGTCAATCTAGACCTAGGCAAAGAAGTTTTGCCTAAGCAACTTTCCGAGAAAAAAGCCCATGAAAAAAAGATTTCCGAGAAGAAAGTTATCCAAGAGGCTTCTGTGAACAATGCCGAGGCGATTGCCGCCGATCCGCATTTCAAGTATTTATTTAATCGGGAATTGAGTTGGATCGCTTTTAATAAAAGGGTCTTGAGTGAAGGCATAGATGCAAGAACACCACTATTAGAGCGGGCTAAGTTCTTTGCAATTTTTAGTTCCAATCTTGATGAATTTTTTATGGTGCGGGTGGCTAGAGCAAAGCGTAAGCTATCCGATCAGGGTGGTCAAGTACTTACCGATGACGGGATACAGTTGCAAGAACAAATGCTTGCCATTAAAGAAGCGCTCACGCCCTTGGTGACAATGCAGCATGAATTTTTTGAAAGTAACTTGCGCCCAGAACTATCGAAGCATGGGGTCAAAATTTTCGACTATAAGGATATCGATCGCAAGCATCAAGACTATCTCAAAACCTATTTTCAAGAAAAGCTATTTCCCGTCCTTACCCCCCTTGCGGTCGATCCTGCCCACCCCTTCCCTTACATTTCCAATCTCAGTTTGAGCCTAGTGGTAATCGTGCGCGATCGCCAAACCCATGAAGAAAAGTTTGCAAGGGTAAAGGTTCCCAATATCCTGCCCCGATTTGTAAAAATCCCTGAAACCGATGAGCATACCTTTGTACCATTAGAACAGGTAATTGCCCATAATCTAGCGCCCCTGTTTAGAGACATGGATATTCTCAGTTCTTACGCATTTCGGATTACCCGTGATGCAGAGCTAGATATAGAAGAAGAAGAAGCTGATGATTTGATCTCAGCATTGCAAGAGGAACTGCGTAAGCAGAAGTTTGGAGCAGTGGTGCGGATGGAAATTGCTCAGGATGTGCCGCCCGAAATCCGTAAAAAATTAATCGAGCAGTTGAGTATTACGGAAACAGATGTGTATGATGTGCCAAGCTTAATTGGTCTAGGCGACCTCATGGCGATCGCCTTTCTGCCCATGCCCGAACATCAAGACCAACCTTGGAAGTCCGTTTCCCATCCACGCCTAAAGGAGGATGAGCAGAATCCTACTAAGAGTATTTTTGAGATTATTCGGGAAGGAGATTTTCTCGTACACCATCCTTATCAATCTTTTACTACCACTGTGCAGCGCTTTATCGAAGAAGCGGCAGTTGATCCTCATGTATTGGCGATCAAACAAACTCTATACCGCACCTCTGGCGATTCTCCCATTGTTCATGCACTAATTCGGGCGGCGGAGAATGGTAAACAGGTGGCAGTATTAGTGGAACTCAAGGCGAGATTTGATGAGGCAAACAATATTTCCTGGGCAAAGAAGTTAGAAAATGCAGGTGTTCATGTTGTCTATGGTTTAAAAAATCTCAAAACCCATACCAAGACCGCTCTAGTGGTCAGACAGGAAGGCGATCGCCTTGTGCGTTATATGCACATCGGCACTGGCAATTACAATCCTAAAACCGCAAGGTTCTACAGCGATTTAGGCATCTTTAGCTGTCGCGATGATTTGGGTGCAGACTTAACCGACTTGTTCAATTATCTCACGGGCTATTCGCGGCAAAGGGACTATCGGAAACTGCTGGTTGCCCCTGTGAATATGCGCGATCGCTTTTTGGAATTAATCCATCGTGAAATCGAGCATCAAAAGAACGGCTATCCCTGCTATATCATCGCTAAGATGAATTCCCTTGTCGATCCAGAGATTATTAATGCTCTCTATGAAGCATCGCAGGTGGGTGTGAATATTGATTTAATCATTCGCGGTATTTGCTGTGTGCGTCCTAAGGTCAAAGGACTAAGCGATCGCATTCGGGTGATTAGCGTGATCGGGCGCTTTCTAGAACATTCGCGGATCTTTTACTTTAGCAATGGTGGCGCAGAGCAGGTATATATCGGCAGTGCTGACTGGATGCCCCGCAACCTTGATGCTAGGGTGGAGGTGATTACGCCCGTAGAGGAGCCTGCTTTAGTTCAAGAACTGAAACAGATTCTCGAAATCATCCTTGCTGACAATCGCCAAGCGTGGGATCTCCATCCCGATGGTACATATACCCAGCGATCGCCCAAGGATGGCGAACCCGAAATGAGTTCTCAAAAACACTTTATGTCCCAGGGCAGACCTGAGTTTGCATAGCGTTTTGCCGTAAGAAGCTACACCCTTGCTAGCCAAGCATCAACGTTGCACCGCAGTGCTGATGCTTGACCTGATGCTCGATCTGATGATTGACTTTTAGCCTCTATTCTTAGAGCTACTTTCCAAAATCTCAAAAGGTTGTAATATATTAAGTAATAATAATTAATATAACTTTTTAAGATACTTTGTTTTTAAATCCTGACAAGGTTGACATAGAGGGACGCACCTTAGAGCGCTCTAAATCAGCAGTTCAGGCTATTCCCCTGAGCGCTGGTCTTGCGCCTGCGTCTCCGCAATACCTATCGCAATATTTGCTCGCCATTGTCTCTTTAGTCAAACATTGGCGTGTTTGGTTTGCGGCAGTCTTTTTAGTATCCGTACCCGTATTTTTTGAAGCCCCATTAGTACGCTATGCCCCTTGGCTAAGCCTGATCTGTACCGTTGGCTGGCTAGCGATCGCCAAAAACTTACAAGCAGATGCCAAATCCCAAACATGGGGCAGCCTCATTTGGGGCTTTAGCCTCACTTGGCTATGCGGCTCTCTCTACTGGGGTTGGCTAAGATGGGAGCCAGCCTATCATGTGCCTGTCGAAGCATTGGCATTACCTTGGGCGCTTTGGGCAGTCCGTCAAAATTCGCACCGTATCGGCGGCTGGTTTTATATCGGCTCTCTATTAGGCACAACTATCACAGATCTTTATTTCTACATCGCCCATTTATTTCCCCATTGGCAAGCTTTGATGCAGGTAGAAGCCAATCCTAGCCTCGCTCAACCCATTTTAAAAAATGCACTCACCCTTGTGGAAACACCTTGGGGCATGACTTGGGCTTGCATTTTAGCAGCTTTTTTATTAACCATGGGCAATAACGCCATGCGATCGCCCCAACTGGGTTACTGGGCGTTTGCAGGGGCAGTACTTGGGACAATCTTTGTGGATTTACTATTTTTCAGTATTGCTATATTCGGGTAAGTGCTGGAAACCTGATTATCAGAGATTGCTTACCAAAGAAAAACCCAGCGTGGGAGCGCTGGGTGCAGTCAGTTTAAGGCTTCATTGAATTATAAGTTACTAGAATTTGGGGCGAGTTTCCATCACGCGATCGGGTGATTTAGTCTAAAGGTAAAGTACCCACCTTTTTAAATCCACCATTCCAAGGCGCAAAAAATGGCAAAAACAGCATCCCTGGTAAGGCTAGTAACAAAGTAAATAGAAAGAACAAAGCCCATCCCTTGCCATCACTACCCGCCAGCCAAGGTATTTGATTGATTGCTGTCCATGTTGGCATCTGGTTTTGGATAAATTGGGCTGACTCCCCTGAAAATGGTGAAGCTAAGAGATCGCGCCCGACTGCAAACAGGCTAGACAACAATGCAAACTGGGTTGCCGAAAAATTGGGATTGCATAGCACCATCAAAAAACCTAAGAATCCTGCTGTCCCCAAACCACTGCAAAAATTTTCCACATTGATTGCCGCTAGTAGTACGAGATCGTTCTTGCCCACAACCGCGATCGCATAGTAACCAATATTGCTAACGGCTTGCAAAATACCAAATACCCACAGCGATCGGTTCACCCCAATTTTACTTAAAATTGCGCCCCCCGCCAATGTCCCGACAATCGTGGCAATTAAGCCGATGCCCTGCCTCACCGTGCCGATCGTGCCATCATCAAATAAAGTTTTTAGAAATGGGACAGCCATTTTACCCACCATGGCATCACTAAAGCGATAAAAAATCGTAAAGGCGAGAATTAATAAAACCTGAGTAATGCCCAAACGCTGAAAAAATTCCTGAAAGGGCTTGATTACGGCTTCGTTAAGGGATGCGGGGCTGGCGGTGACGATCGCTGGTTCAGGGGAAGCGATCGTGGCGAATATGCCTAGACCAATTACCCCTGCTAACAGCACATATACCCAAGCCCATCCCCATAGCCCCGCAAGGTTAAAGCCGATAAAGCCTGCAAACAGCAGGGCAATGCGATAGCCCATCACCCAGATACCCACCCCTGCCCCCACTTCTTGGGTTTCCAAAACGTCAGTACGATAGGCATCGATCGCAATGTCCTGCGTGGCACTTAAAAAGGCAAGGGTGACAGCAGCGATCGCCAACATAGGCAAAGCAGCGTTACGATTAGCTAATTCCAGCCTGTCGATTGTAAACATCTGTAAGGCGATCGCTAAGATAGCCACGATTAAAGCGCCCTGACTAACCAAAATCCAGCCGCGCCGCCGCCCCAAAAAAGGTGGTACAAAGCGATCGATTAACGGCGACCACAAAAATTTTAGGGAATAGGGCAGAGAAACCAAGCCTAGCCAGCCAATAGTTCGTGTATCAAATTTAGCGCTCGTCAGCCATGCGCGGAATGCGTCATCGGTGAGAGCATAGGGCAACCCTGAAGCAAATCCCAACAGCACTAGCGCCGCCATCTTCCGACTTTGAAAAACCCGAAAAAACTGGGTGACTGTGTTCATATTAAAAAATTAGATTACAATATACATGTAAGCGGAGACGTAAGTTTCCGTTCACTCCTCACACCATTTTCCGCCTGAGCTTATGAGCAGCAAGGGCGGTTTATTATTTGGAGCGTATTTTTCATTAGTGTCAACAAACCCTTAAAATTTTAGCTTTATCTTTCCTTCAAAAGTTCATTTGAAATTTACGTTTGAAATTTACGTAATGTTGCGATTTTGCATCTGTAAAAGGAATCTGTATAAATTTTGCAATTCTAGCTGTTATACTACCTACACACAAAATTTGAAAGTAAAAGTATTTAGTATTTAGGGAGTTAGCAAAGCATGTCATCAGCGAGTTCCGTTACCGATGCCAGCTTTGAGCAGGACGTACTTAAAAGTGACATCCCTGTTCTAGTAGATTTTTGGGCACCTTGGTGTGGCCCTTGTCGTATGGTCGCACCCGTAGTCGAAGAAGTGTCCGTACTTTACGAGGGTAAGATTAAAGTCTTTAAGCTTAATACTGATGAAAATCCAGCCGTAGCCGGACAATATGGAATTCGTAGTATTCCAACTTTAATGCTATTCAAGGGTGGTCAGCGTGTGGATGTGGTTGTGGGAGCTGTACCGAAGTCTACCCTATGCACCACCATCGACAAACATCTTACTGAAAATGACTAATTAATCGTAATGAATTCTATGTCTGATTGCCTAATAGGAATGTTTGAGATTTTTGTCAAGCAATAAGCCTTACCTATAAATTTAAAGTATTTGTAGCGCTGGCATTCTGCCTACTTTCTTGGGGGATTTGTTAGTCAATCAGGCTCAATGCTCTTACTGCTTAAGAGCTTACTTACCAAGAGGCAGGGGCGCAAAGCCAAGAGCCACTGTCTCTTGGAATTTCAAGTTTTATTTAACTGAACTAAGTAGTGTCACAATCTAAGATTGTTGAAATTTTAACCGCCGATGAATTGCGGCGCACCATTAACCGCTTGGCTTCGCAAGTCGTTGAAGCAAATAGTGATCTGACTAATGTTGTTTTGCTAGGTGTTTACACCCGTGGTGTGCCATTGAGTCAGGCGATCGCAGCTCAGATTAAGACATTTGAAAACATAGCAGTGCCTTCAGGGGCATTAGATATTACCTTTTATCGTGACGATTTAGACCGTATTGGCTTACGCACACCCAGTAAAACCGAAATACCGACCGATCTAAATGGCAAGACCGTTATTTTGGTTGATGATGTGATTTTTAGTGGGCGTACCATTGGTGCTGCCCTAAGTGCTATTAGCGACTATGGTCGCCCTAAAGTCATCAGATTGTTGGTGCTAATTGATCGTGGGCATCGCGAGTTTCCGATCCATCCAGACTATGTGGGACGCACTTTACCTACGGCCAAGGATGAGCAGGTGAAGGTATTTCTCAGTGCCGCAGGCGATCGCTGCGATGGCGTACAGCTAATCAAACCAATTAACTAGAGGGAACTGGCTTTACAGCGCAAAGCTTTGTAAGTGGTACAGAAATATTTTCGAGTCGATACTCAAAAATATTTCTGCTTCAATCAGCCTTACTTTGGCTCAAAAAAAGGATTTGGGTTTGAGAGCCATATCATCCTTGATCTAAATAATCAATAACTGCATCGGCAACTCGATTGATCGCCCCTGTAGAACCCAGACTTTCGCGGACTTTGGCATAGCCATCTAACATTTTTTGCCTAGCCATAGGATTGATTAATAAATCCAAGGCAACCGCCGCGATCGCCTCTGGTTGCGCCTTATCTTGCAAAAACTCTGGCACAACCTCTTCCATATTCACCAAATTGACGGGAGAGATAAAGGGCAACTGTAACCTCACAATGTTTTGGGCTATCCAAGCCGTAATCTTGCTGACCCGATATAAGATCACCTGCGGCACATCCAACAGCGCCGTTTCCAAATTGACCGTACCCGACTTGCTCAGTACCAAATCTGCCGCCCTAATAGCCAACTGCGACTGGGCAGAGATAATCGTGGCGTTAATGTCATATTCCTTGACTAATTTCTCCACAGCCTCCCGATAGCGCTCTAAGGACAATGGCAATACAAATTTCACATGAGGCAATTTGGCTTGAATGATTTTGGCGGCTTGCAAAATAATCGGCATCACATCGCGTAATTCTTGGGTGCGGGAGGCAGGCAGGAGCGTCACGATCAAATCATTGGCAGCGATCGCCAGTTGTTGGCGGGCTGTGGCGCGATCGGGGACTTTGCTCATCAAATCGACAAAGGGATGCCCCACCCACTGCACATTAATTCCCTGCTTTTGGTAATAAACCGCTTCCTGCGGAAAAATCGCCAGTAACTTGTCAGTAAAGGCGGCGATCGCCTTGGTATTTTTATCATTAAATGACCAAACCCATTCCTGCGGCGCGATGTAATACAACACAGGAATCTTGAGGACGCGCTTTGCAAAATAGCCCATGCCTTGATTGGGCATCATGTAATCGATCAAAACTGCCACATCGGGCGGATACTGCTTAAGGGATTTTTTGGCTTTTTGTTGTACCAGAATTGTTGGCAAAATGTAAGGAAGTGCTTCCACTGCGCCAATGGAGCCAATTCCCACCGTATTGCCAAATAGGTTTGCCCCTGCCGATGCCATGCGATCGCCGCCTAAGCCCACCACCTCGATCTCAATTTGACGGAGGGCTGCCCTTGCTTGAAGTGCCTCGATCAAAATTGCGCCATGCCAGTCACCCGACACTTCGCCCGTACTAATAAATACGCGGCGTTTGGTCTTGATCTTTGAGCTAGATTCCATCACTAATTTTTTGCTGTTAAAACCATTAATCTGATTATCTTAGCTGTTAGTTAGCCTCTGCTCGATCATCTTCAATCTTGCCTCATCCTCAAGACTAATATGGCTGTAATATCTCTTCTTGTTTTGGAGCCATAACATCTCAAACTCCACCGCTTTTTTAAAGGCATCCACAGGATTATTTAAGGCAGCAGGACAGCTAAAAATCACTTTGCGCGTTTCATAGCGATCGATTGCGCCATCGGCAAAAGAACGCAGAAATGGCAGAGAGTTGGCAGAGATTGCGCCGCCCACCACCACCACCAGTCCTTTTTGTTTGGCTTTAGTGGCGATGGTGTGGCACAAATCAGTAATGGTTTGGTTGCTATCAATGTCTGGGCGTTCTATCCCCAAAGAGCCAGCCAAATCGACCCTGCCAATCACCACCCCCTTCAACTCCTCAATCTCAGCGATCGCTAATATTCTGTCAAAGTTATGACAAGCTGTGATTGTTTCTATATTGATAAACAATTCAATGCTGTTGTCCCTAGAATGCAGATGTGTCTTTGCCGCCTTGAGAAATTTTTGTAACGCAAAGGGAGACTCTACCATGGGCGCAATGATGCGGCTTGCCCCAAGGGTCACTGCATCAAACATATCGCGCACTGCCTCACAACCACCTATTTTAAGATTGAAATGCAAGCCAGCTTGCATAGCAATGTCTTTGAGACGAATTGCCTCATCCATCCTCGTACCTTCCGCCTCAAACTCTGCCTTCACACTGGTCACATGATATAAACTTCGCAGTTCTGACAAAATCTGTACCATCTGCCTTTCTGTAAGATTCATCGTTTCACTCTCACTCTATTGAATTTAGTCGTATTTAGTTGCTCTGTCTAATCAAATTTCTAAATGCGGCAACTACTAAACCGTAATTCACTCGCTTGGAAAATGCCATAGCCAAATGTATTGTGATGTATATGTAATCATTAGGCATACTAACTAATGAAAATATTATCACATTTACATAAATAAAAGAAGTATTGTGCCATTACGGCACAAAGCACTTAAACCCAAACCAAAGAAAAGCCTAAAAGTCCTGCTAAACAACGCTTTCAAGTTTTTCTCTATACCTCTCGAAGCCTCAATAGGCTGTATTTGGATCTGAGTTTAGACTAGGAAGGGGTTAGGACTTTCGCAAGAGGGCTGATGACAGGTAATGCAATGGAAAGCGCCGCCGCCGAGAAGGATATGCTTTGCCGAAAGCCCGATCGCTTGGCGGTTAGGGAAATGCTTAGCAATAGTCTCCACGGCTAGTTGGTCATTCACTGAGCCATAGAGGGGGATGATCACACTATCGTTAGATATATAGAAATTGAGATAACTAGCGGGCATAATTTCGCCTTCGTCATCCACAACTAGATCAGGGGAAGGGATCTTGACCACATTTAATTTGTAACCCTGAGCATCGGTCATCGTCTCTAGTTGGGCTGCAATATTATGTAAAACTTGATAATTGGGATCATTTGGGGAAGTGGGTTCCATGCACATGACTGTATGGGGCGCGATAAATCTGGCGATCGTGTCAATATGTCCATCGGTATGATCGTTCAATAAGCCATCATCAACCCAAAGCACTTGCTCCACACCCAAAGCTGATTTCAAAGCCGATTCAATTTCTGTTTGATTAAGGTGCGGGTTGCGGTTGGGATTGAGTAAGCATTGCTTAGTCGTGAGACAGGTTCCTATGCCATCGACCTCGATCGCCCCTCCTTCTAAAACCCAGTCAAACTCAAACTTTGCTGCATCAGGAATGTCAATAGTTTGCAGAATTTGGGATGCCACTTGATCATCATGTTCTAAGAGATATTTGCCGCCCCAACCATTCCATTGAAATTTCAAAGCACCTAAATTACCTTCACGATTTTTGATGTAAATAGGTGTAATGTCACGCATCCAGATATCGCCAAAGGAAATGGCATGAAAGCGCACAGGCAGACCTGCTAATAAACTTTTAGCAAGATCCTCAGTTTCTGGCAGTACTAATATCTCTAGCGTTTCTGAAGTGGCGATCGCTTGGGCAAGGGCAACAAATTCGGCTTGGACAAGATCTAAATAGTCTAACCACAGATCCCGATGACTAGGAAAGGCAAGCCAACAGGCACTATGGGGTTCCCACTCGGCGGGTTGGGTGTAGCCTAAAGGTTTTGGGTAATCCATCGGTGTCTAACGGTTCTACAGCAAATAACGGGATTAATCCTATCGCTATTTATGGCGATCGTGATGGCAATACACAAATAAAACAAGCTATGTTACTTTTTGATTTGCGGTCAGTTTTTGACATAATTCAGCGATCGCCACCCCATGCACAGGATGAATCCAATCGGCGGCAATTTCGGCGAGGGGAACTAACACAAAAGCCCGATCGCCCATGTGCGGGTGCGGGATGACTAACTCAGGGCTATCAATGCAGCGATCGCCATAAAGCAGCAAATCTAAATCTAAAGTTCTTGCCCCCCAACGTTCACGGCGCTCTCGGCCAAAGGCTCTTTCGACTCTCAGCAAAATCTGCAACAGTTGCCAAGGTGAAAGGGTTGTTTTTAAAATAGCGCACCCATTGATGTAATCGGGTTGAGGCTCAGCATTAGGCAGAGTAATTGCCTTGGTGCGATACCAAGGGGAAACGCGCAGGATGTCTATTGCTGGGTAAGAATCTAACTGAGCGATCGCGGCTTGGACAATTTGCTGAGAGTCACCAATTTGATTGCTAAGGTTACTACCTAAGGCGATCGCACAAATCTCTGTCATGAAATTTTGAAAATTCTATAGCTGTTTAAGATAACTCAAAAGGTCTGCCATGTCCTGCGGGCTGGGTTGAAACTGTGGCATTGGTGGAGTTTCGCCACTAACTACTTGGTGGATCAGTCGGTCATCAGACTTGCGATCGGACACTCCATGCAAATTAGGTCCAACCTTGCCCGTAGCCCATTCGCCATGACAAGCAACACAATTCATCACAAAAATAGACCTGCCTTGAGTGGGGTTGCCCACCAGACTTAAGACGGATTGAGTGTAAGGGTCGAGGGGGGGGCGCAGCAGCCAAAACATAATTGAGATCGCCAAAACAAGGCAGGTGAACGCGATCGCCATGCCAGCTTTCCAAGATGACTGGGGGGACAGGGATGGCTCTAAGCCGCCTACACTTGCATCTGTTGCATTTGTTGCATCTTTGATTAGATTTGCCCCTTGATTACTCACAGTTTTAGAGATACCTCATCTTGAATATTAATAACATATCTTAAAGAAAGTATAGGTAATTTAATGTTTTGCCAAGATTAAATAAAGCCTAAGTTTTACGATGAATTAGCCGCCAGATCTCGTTTCTAGGCAAGCGATCGCAAATATTATTGAATTGTAAGACTGACTTATATGATACAACGCTAGTGCGGAATACGGTTGTCTGGGGATGGTGATGATCCAACGGTGCTGATCTTAAAGCGGAGCTTAGGTTCTATAATTCAAAAGCACAATAATAAAAAAATTTAAATACAAGGAAAGAGCTAATTATGGGAGGAAATGATCGCTTGCTTCGGGCAGCAAGAGGTGAAGTACTGGATCGTCCGCCAGTATGGATGATGCGCCAAGCAGGTAGGTATATGAAGGTGTATCGGGATTTGCGTGAAAAATATCCCACATTTAGAGAGCGATCGGAAATTGCCGAACTCGCCGCCGAAATATCTTTGCAGCCCTTCCGCGCCTTCCAGCCCGATGGTGTGATCATGTTTTCGGATATTCTGACCCCCCTCGCAGGCATCGGCATTAATTTTGACATTATCGAAAGCAAAGGACCAATAATTGAGTCGCCAATTCGCACTCAAGCTCAGGTTGATGCCCTTAACGAGTTTGACCCTGACGAGTCCGTTCCGTTCATTCGTCAGATTTTAGCCGCGATCAAAGAAGAGGTAAAAGACCAAGCCACCCTCCTCGGCTTTGTGGGCGCACCTTGGACATTGGCAGCCTATTCGGTAGAAGGTAAAGGCTCTAAGGACTATTCTCTCATCAAATCAATGGCTTACAAAGAGCCTGAGATTATCCATAGCTTCTTGACGAAACTAGCCAAAATGATCGGCACGTATGTGATCCATCAGATCGAATGTGGCGCTCAGGTGGTGCAGATGTTTGACTCTTGGGCGGGACATCTATGCCCTACGGATTACGCTACTTTCGCCCTACCCTATCAAAAAATGGTGGTGGATCAGGTTAAGGCAAAATATCCTGATACGCCAATGATCCTTTACATTAGCGGCAGTGCAGGGGTGCTAGACCTGATGCCTAAGTCGGGCGTGGATATTGTCAGCGTGGACTGGACTGTGGATCTCGCAGCCGCTCGCGATCGCCTTGGACATGATGTACCCGTGCAAGGTAATCTCGATCCCTGTGTGCTATATGCCGACCAAAGCTATATCAAAGCACGCATCCTTGAAGTAATTCAAAAGGCTGGCAGCAAGGGTCATATCATGAATCTCGGTCATGGCATTCTTGCGACTACGCCTGAAGATAATGCGCGTTTCTTCTTTGAGACAGTCAAAGGACTCAAGTATTAATCAAGTATTAATCAAAGTATTAATCAAAGCAAAATGTGAGTAACAGCGCGAAGCATTGCGACTTGCTCATCCACAAAAAAGCCTCACGTTGTGAGGCTTTTTTTATGACTAGGGCTTGACATTATACATAGGTATAAGGCTTATGATGGCGACATCAAATTTATTAGGGTCATAATGCTGCAAGTTCGTGAAGTTTCAAAGAGGATGGGTCTTAATCCCCAGACACTTTATTTTTATGAACGGATTGGTTTAGTACCATCACCCAATCGTAATGAATCTGGTTATCGCATCTATGGCGAGCAGGACTTAGAAAGATTGGCTTTCATTACTCGTGCGAAATCTTTGGGGTTAACCCTAGACGAAATCGCCGACATTCTTGCACTCAAGGAGCGTAGTAGTGAGAGTTGTTGCGTGGTGGTGCGCGATCGCTTGCAAGCAAAAATTGAACAACTGGAGGCAACGATTCAACAATTACAGGATCTGCGCCGTGAATTACTGCCATTAGTTGAGCAATGCGATCGCGGCATTGCCACATCCCAAGAGCAATGTGGCAAATGTTGGATGGACAGCAAATAAAGAATAATTTTTTACTTTTTACTTTTTACTTTTTACTTTTAAAACCATGAATAGCCATCTTGCAACCAGACTACGTGAGGGTACGCAGAAATCTCACACTGCCGCCGAAAACACCGCCTATATGAAATGCTTCCTCAAGGGCATTGTTGAGAAAGTTCCCTTTAGCAGGCTATTGGCAAATCTCTATCTGGTCTATAGTGCTTTGGAAGAGGCATTGCAGCAACACCTAGATCATCCTGTGCTGAGCCAAATTTATTTCCCCGAAATCAATCGCCGTCACAATCTAGAGCAAGATCTCGCTTTCTATTATGGTGACAATTGGCGCGATTGGATTGTGCCTCTAAATGCAGGAATTGTCTATGTTGATCGCATTCGTGAATTAGCAAGTAGCGATCCTGTCTGTTTAATTGCCCATGCCTATACGCGCTATATGGGCGATCTGTCGGGTGGGCAAGCCTTAAAAAGAGTGGTGCGATCGGCGTTGGAGTTACCTGAAGGTGTGGGAACAGCTTTTTATGAGTTTGACCAGATTCCCACAATTGAGGACAAAAAGGCTTTTAAAGAGAAGTATCGTCAAACTTTAGATTCCCTCATGATAGATGAAGATACTATTAATCGAATTGTCGGTGAAGCTAACTATGCTTTCATGTTGAATCGGAATGTGGTCAATGAGCTAGAGCCAGATGTCAGAGCGGCTTTGGGCGATCATGTATTTGATCTACTGACTAAGCAGGATCGCCAAGGTAGTACAGAACGTCATGGTGCAGCCCAGAACGAAATGGCAGTTCTGTAAGATTCTTAAATAATTGCTGGCATTTTATTGGATAACAAATGAGAACTTTATCACAAACTGTTGAATTTGATTTGGGCTTGCTGCATAAATATAATCGTCCTGTGCCGCGCTATACCAGTTATCCCCCTGCAACGGAATTGCATGAAGGTTTTGATGGCAGTGATTTTCGGAGGGCGATCGCTTTGGGCAATTCCCAAAATACGCCGCTATCTCTCTATTGCCACATTCCCTTTTGTGATGTGCCTTGCTACTTTTGCGGATGCAATACGATTATCACGCCACGCAAGGATTTTGCTGAGCCATATTTGCAATACTTGATGCGACATATTGCACAGGTGGCAGCATTGGTTGATCGCGATCGCCTTGTGGAACAGATGCACTGGGGCGGCGGCACGCCCAACTATTTGACAATTGAGCAGATTACGCGCCTCTGGGAATGTTTGCAAGGGCATTTCACCTTTGCGGCGGATGCGGAATTATCCATTGAAGTGAATCCGCGATCGCTAGCTAAAGAATATTTGCAGGACTTAAAAAATCTGGGCTTTAACCGTATTAGTTTTGGTATTCAGGACTTTAATCCGCAAGTACAAGAAGCCATCAATCGCATTCAACCTGAAGAAATGCTATTTACGGGAATGCGCTGGATGCGGGAGGTGGGTTTTGAAGGCGTAAATGTGGATTTAATCTATGGTTTACCATTCCAAACCTTAGATACTTTTAAAGAGACTATCTCCAAAACCATAGCTCTTAATCCCGATCGCATTGCCCTGTTTAATTTTGCCTATATGCCTTGGCTGAAGCCTTTACAAAAGCGCATTGTCCCAGAATCGTTGCCCTCGGCTGAAGATAAATTGGCGATCGTGCAGATGAGCATTGAGCGCTTAACGGCATCTGGTTATGTATTTATCGGTATGGATCATTTTGCCAAGCCCAATGATGAATTGGCGATCGCCCAAAGGCAAGGACAGTTGCATCGCAATTTTCAGGGCTATACCACTAAGCCCGAATCTGACCTGATCGGCTTTGGGATGACTTCCATTAGTATGTTGCAGAATGTCTATACCCAAAACCATAAAAGGTTGAAGGATTTCTATCAGGCGATCGATGCTGACGAGTTACCCATTGAGCGAGGTGTCACCCTCAGTGATGATGATATTTTGCGGCGATCAATCATTATGGAACTGATGTGTCAGTTTCAATTATCACAGCCCGATATTGAGTCCAAATATCATTTGACCTGCGATCGCGACTTTGCCAAATATTTCGACCGCGAGCGCTCGCAACTTCAACAATTAGCCGCCGATGGATTGGTGCAGTTAGAGCGCGATCAAATCACGGTCACACCTGCGGGGCGCTTACTAATTCGCAATATTGCCTCGGTATTTGATACCTATATGCAGGCTGACAATACCAATCGCTTCTCTCAGTCTGTCTAAAAGAATCTCTTCGAGAACTATCTTCTAGCGCAAAAAACTCTAAGAGATCCCCCTCAATCCCACTTTGTAAGGGGGAAGAAGAAAATTCTCCCCCCTTTACAAAGGGGGCTGGGGGGGATCTAGACAATTCTCAGCTAGATTTACCGAACTGCTATCTTGTCCAATTCCAAACTTAACCCATGCAATCAAACGAATCTAATCTAATCAAAGTCCAATTTAATCAAGAACATCGCGAATCACCACCGTCTCCCACTCAACCCCAAAACTCAGTACCCCTCGATTGGACAGCCGTAGCCTTTTTTGGAGCAATTCATGGACTGGCGGGTTTAGCACCTTGGTTTTTCTCTTGGTCGGGACTAGGGGTGATGATCTTTCTACATTGGCTCTTTGGCAGCATCGGCGTATGTTTAGGATATCACCGCCTGCTCAGCCATCGCAGTTTTCGCGTTCCCCGATGGCTAGAATATGCGATCGCCATTCTCGGCGCATTATCTCTGCAAGGTGGTCCCATTTTTTGGGTGGCGGGACATCGCTTACACCACGCATTTACCGAAAACGAACAGAAAGATCCCTATGCAGCCACTCGCGGCTTTTGGTGGAGCCATATGCTCTGGATTTTCTATCCCCACGATCAATTTTTTAAATACGATCAATACAAACGCTATGCAATGGATTTAGAAAGGGATGGATTTTATCGCTGGCTTAATCGCTATTTCCTAGTTTTACAACTGCCTCTAGGAATTCTTCTATATGCTTTGGGCGGATGGTCTTGGGTGATCTATGGCGTGTTTTTGAGAATGGTCATTCTCTGGCATACCACTTGGTTTATCAATTCTGTTACCCATATGTGGGGCTATAAGACCTTTGATAGTCATGACAATTCGCGCAATCTCTGGTGGGCAGCCATTCTTACCTATGGCGAAGGTTGGCACAACAATCACCATGCCTATCCGCAGGTAGCGAAATGTGGTTGGCAATGGTGGGAAATTGATATGACTTGGTGGGCAATCTGGCTTCTAAAATCCTTGGGTTTAGCCAATCATGTGAATATGCCCCCTGTAGAGCTTTGATCTGGGCAGTTTTGAGTTAGTCGTAGGCAAACTCAAAACCAACCTGCATTATTCACGCAAGGGTACTTTCAAGTTGGTTTATAATCAAACTGTTAGGTATATTTTTACTTTACAGAGGTAGAGTATATGAGGCATTGGGAAAGTTTAGATGCTATAGAAAGAGAACCTTATAAAGTAAGTGGTGCTTGGGTGTTCAGGAAGACGCTAGTTCCAGTTTCGGCTTTGTAAGTTTCCCCTAATCCTTAAACAGCGATCGCCCCCTCAACACCCACAAACCCGATCGACTTTTCCTCAAATTAAACAACAATTTTTAGTAGTGAAAACGGCAAGCGAGGATTCTAATCTTATCGTCTAGCACTTCATAAACTAGACGATGTTCTTGATCAATACGGCGTGACCAGCAGCCAGATAGATCGTGTTTTAGAGATTCGGGTTGTTCTGTTCCTTCAAATGGATTACGTTGGACTTCACGAATTAGTTTGATGATTTTTAAAGCCTTTTTACGATCGCTTTCAATCCACCAAGCTAAGTCCTCAAAAGCATCTGCATCAAATTCTAAGTTTTTCACAGGCTGCGTCCAATGAGATTCCATCTTGACGTTTTCTGGCTGCAAGCAGTCTTTCTTTCATGGTTGGACTACTGAGTAAATAGGCAGTTTCTCTTTCTGCCATTAGTTCTTGCCAAAAGGCAATAGGGACAACTACCGATACTGTTTGTCCTTCTGAATCACAGATGTATTGTAATGCGTTAGTCATAGCAGCCAATATAACTTACTAGATTAACCATAATTATAACTGATCGTTCCCTTACCACCCATAAACCCGATCGCCTATTCCTCAACATCAACCAGCGATCGCACCCTCACCACCCATAAACCCGATCGCCAAAACCTCAACATCAAACTGAGCCTAGGTTTAAGAAAGAACTAATTCTGGTTCGGTAATAAGCCGTAATAATTTTACTGGTTCGATTGTTTCCATTGCGAAGGTTTTGCCTTGTTGATCGGTAAAGTCGATTAGAAAAGCTTTATGATCGAACGACATTAAGACCGTTCCCATTTGTCCTCGGCGGAGTAAGATTTTCTGATGGGTAACTTTGTGAGTGGCGATCGCATCTTCAGTTAGAGCTACAAGATCGTATTCTTGGATTTCGTTCATGGTGCTTTTTAATCAATAGGGTAAGTATTAGTTAGGCGTGGAAAGTCTTCGGTGATTTTGATAATCCAACAGCTTAGAACTAAGGATTCACCAACATCGGTACAAAGCGAAAATGCAAGATCGTAATGAGTACCATATTGATCGATTTTAAAAAGCTCGGCTTCACCTTCGATAGCTGCTTCTTGTAGAGCTTGTTCTAGAATTACTTTGTTGGCGATGGTAATCCCAAGACGCTTTTCAAACAATAGGGCTTTATGTTTACCTTTCTGATGTTCATAGTTCAGACAATATCTTTCTAGTTTGTCACCTAGTTCGGCTTTATCGCCGTTTGGTAGTTTCATAGGATTGAAGCTGTGGATATATCTAATTTTAATACTTGTCAGACTATTTGGACAGATCGCCCCTTCATCACCCACAAAACCCGATCGCCTATTTCCCATATCAAACAACGATCGCCCCTCACCACCCACAAAACCCGATCGCCTAAATCTCAATGTCAAACAGCGATCGCTTAACCAGAAACTCAATCTAGATCGCAAAACTTATATACTAAGGAATACAACTAGATTAGTAACATTCAAATAACGAATATGCTAAAAACTCTTTGGGCTACCGTTCAAAAAGGAAAAATTGAGTTATTAGAGTCTTCAGAACTGGCAGAAGGTGCAAAGGTATTAGTAACTGTACTTTCTGATGACTATGAGTCTGATTTTTGGCTTCGGGCGAGTCAGACATCACTTGATGCAGTTTGGGATAATACTGAGGATGATATCTATGCCGAATTACTCTAAGGAATTTTGTAAAAATAACTTAAGCAAGTTGTGCCAAAAGATTTATAATAAAGGAAGGAGAGTTAGGCGAAGTGAGAAAATGTTTAATCCTGAAATAATCGAAGGAATACAAAGTAAATATGCATCATTTTCACCCTATTTGAATGAGAGAACAAGGAGGGTATGGGCAGGGATAGAGGCAAAAGCATTAGGATACAGCCTGTTGAGGCATTAAGGGGTGCAATGGATAGAAACAGAAAAGCAGGAAAAAAAGAGCTATGCCAGCATATTCCCTAGATTTCAGAAAGAAGATCGTAACAGCCTACGAAGCAGGAAATACATCAATCCGC
>NZ_JACJPY010000073.1 GCF_014696345.1 Pseudanabaena cinerea FACHB-1277 | reverse complement strand
AGATGTGAATGCTGCTAAAAATATTCTTGCCGCAGGGCTTGCGGTTAATGTCTGTGGAGCGACTGTAAGACCCGAACAGAGTAAATCTGTTAAGGCTGGTGCTATGAAGCAGAAACCTAAGTCGTGAGTCTTAGGAATCCCCGTCGCTTCAGCGCGGGGCGGATGTCAAAAGAGCTAAACCCAATAAGTACTTTGAAGTTAAAAGCCTAAGAGAATGCTGACGCTAAGTGCCAGTATCTTCTTAGGCTTTTATTTTATCTAAACTCCCCAGGCGGGATTCGAACCTGCGACCGATCGGTTAACAGCCGATTGCTCTACCGCTGAGCTACTGAGGAATGTAGCTTTAGTCTATGCTCTAGTCCATAACTAGTAGGCTTTTGGGCTATCAGTTTTTTCTTGACTTCAGCGTTTATAACTATAGCAACAGTCGGTGCAATTTTGCAACCCCTTTTGAATGTTTTTTTGAGAGTCAGCGTTTGGTACTGACTCAAAACCCAGAAATACTTTGGAGAGTGGTGTCTCGCGCCCCTTTTACAAGTATTCTCGTACTAATCAAAACCGTCAAACAATACGAGCTAATCCCTTTTCATTCAAATCTTATTCAAAAATTGGTAATGTGGCACTTTGCGCTGTATCGCTAATCCTTTGGTTTGAATGTCTATTTTTAGGCTGGGAAGGGATTAATTTATTCAAGGTCAACTAGGCTAAGTCTTGAGGTTTGTTCTTTTCTACCTAGGGAAATTTCTAGTTTTTTCAGTAACTCGATGGTGATTTCGGCAAAGGCTTTTGCGCCGCTTGAGGTGGGGTTAGCAACAGATACGGGGATGAAGTTATCCACAGCCTTGGCGATATTGACATCGTTAGGAATCTTGGTTTTAAAAATTTTGGCACTACTAAAGTCTGTGGCTACCCGATCCATAACTTTTTGATAGTAGCGGCTCAGGGTAAAACCTGCGGACATACTAAAGACGATACCTAATAATTCAATATTTACAGAGTTGTCTTCACGGTAAACTTCACGCAATTTTTCGATACGCCTTTCTAGGAGTTGAATGCCAACGACAGAGAGCGGTTCTGGTCGGGCGGGCATGATGTAAAAGTCACTGGCGATGATGCTGCTACGGGTGATGAGGTTATAACCAGGGGCGCAGTCAAGAATTATGTAATCGTAATATTTCATTACGGGGGCAAGGATGCCTTTAATTAGGGTTTGCTCAAATCGACTCCATGTTGCTTGGAAGCTTTGTTTCTGCTCATAGAGTAGCGATCGGTTGTAGAGCATTTCTGACACTAGAAATTCGTCATATAAGTCAATATCGCCCACTAATAAATCTAATCCTTGGACTTTGCAGGCATGGGGTATTACAAGATCCCTAACCTGATATATTTTTTCTTCAGGATCGCTTACGGCTAAGCCATAGCGCTCGATCGCTTGACTAACGAGGGTTCTTAGGGTGCGATTTTCCTTACGACATTTGGCAAAATCGGCAGGGGAGATCATACTCAAGGAGGCGCTGATTTGGGTATCAAGATCCACGACTAAAACCTTTTTGCGATGGATTTTAGCGAGACAAGTGGCAATGTTGACGGTAATGGTAGTTTTACCGACTCCACCTTTCATGTTGACCGTGGCGATTACTTGAGCCATTGCTTGAATACCTTTAATAATATTCGTGATAGAAGTTTGAATTGTCGCATAAATTCTGTTTTAATTTCGGCTAATTTAAATTAGGGTTGACGACATGACCGCTTGTGGGATCTGGGATAAATAAGCCTAGTCGTAGCGATCGCAACATTGCTTCCCAAATAGGGAGCATGGCGGCTTCGTCGCTTGTCCAGTAGTCGAAGGTGATTAGTACTTGGATATTACCCCCGATGCCAACTAAAGTGCGTGAGGTTGCCTCTCTTTTTTCCTTAGCATCGATACAACGCAGAGATGAATAGGCAAGGCGCATCCCATCACGGCTGGCGCTAGTGATTTTGCTCTTATAAATGATGTCACGTTTATCATCTTCTAGGGCAGTTTGGAGCAGTACTTTGACAGGAAAGTTTTGCCAGTCATGGGGGGGGAGACGGTTGAAGGACATTTCTAAGCCTGCATTTTCGTTGGGTGGCTCCAAGTCATGAAAAACGACTGATTTCTTTTTGACTTTGATAATCCAATCCCTAGGAATGTCAAAGCGCACTGCCCCGCGATCAGCGACAAATATTTTATACCCTGCTTCCGATTCCCATCCGTGATCATCGCGGAGGTTAAAGTCTTGTTTGATCATGTTTTTGGATCATTTTTAGTTCATTTATGCTGTTACAAATAAGGGCAATAGAAATGCGAGTGCGATGCCGCCGATCACTACAAACTCAATAATCAGGGCAATGGAGCTATTAGGCTTAATCTTAAATCCTTTTAGCCAATTTTTGGGTAGATCGCTTTCCCGAATGCGCCAGTGATAAATCGATAATAACAATGGCAGACCCCCGACTTTGGTACTCATCAATAGGTGTAAAGCAATGCCGATCGCCATAATTATCCATGAAATTAAATGCCCGATATACCAGATATGATTTAGTTCGCCAGTGGGTAGCCAGATTTCCTGCATCATGCGTCCTGTAACCACGGCTAGGGTGGCGGCAATCAGCATAAAAGTATTAGTGAGGCGTTGCAGGGATACCCACCAGATTGGTTTGCCAACTTCGGTTAATTGCTGCCCTAATTGCTGCATTGATTGGGACTGTACGAGGCGGCGATCGCCGATATGAAAGCAGTAAACCGCAAAAATCGGTAGTAAGATCAAAAAAGTCAAGGCGATCGTGCCATGAATGCCTTGGGTATTAGGAACTATGGGCAGGTTGAGTGTGCCGAAGCGTTTGTCATAGCGGTCATAGACCATAAACCCAGTGAGCAGTGATCCAAATACAAGTAAGGCGATCGCGCTATGCAATAACCGTAAAAGAACAGGTTGATGAGGAGTGGTTGGCGACATGAATTTTTGGTTGTAAGTTGTATCGACAGGTTCTTGACAGCCTAGAAGTGCAAACTATTTTGATCAATTTATATTAACTTTTGCATTAACTTTATCTTAATTTATGACTCGAATTAATCTGCTGAATACGCACACTACTAGTTTCGGAGACTTAATTGGTAATGGCAAGATTTACCGAGTGCCAACCTTTCAGCGTGATTATTCTTGGCATGAAGAAAATTGGGAAGATCTTTGGCAGGATATTTTATTACTACACATCACTCCCAACTCTAGTCACTACATGGGATCGCTCGTTCTCCAAAGTTCTATCACTTCCGATAAAGAGTTTACCATCATTGATGGACAGCAACGGTTAGCCACTCTCAGTATTATGGCGATCGCTGTTATAGATAAAATCCAAAAATTAGTAGAGCGCGAAGACCATAAGGAAGCTAATCAAGAGCGGCAGGAGATCTTAAGACGCATTTATCTGAGTGACAGAGATCCGCTCTCTCTCCGTTATTCAAGCAAGATTATTTTAAATGAAAATAATAATGATTTCTATCAGAGTAATTTGATCAATTTCAGACAACCCCTTAATATTCGCTCTCTTTCAAAATCAAACCAGCGACTTTGGCAAGCTTTTCAATATTTTTCAAATCATTTAGAAAAACTTAAGGATGTTGTCCAGAGTGGCGAGAGACTAGCTGAGTTTCTCTATGTTGCTGATGAGAAGTTCTTGCAGGATTTCTCTTTACTCTCAATTTCTACCAAGGGACAGAAAAAGAGATTAGCGCGATATGTTTTAGGTAAGCTTGAGGTGGATAGATCGCGCATAGAGGTGAATGAGGATAGTTTTTCGATTGAGCATATCTTACCTGAATCACCCAATAGTAACTGGCAACAAAATTTCACCGATCTGCAAATGGAAGAAATGGTCTATCGCATTGGCAATTTGCCCCCTTTAGAACCGCATCTCAATCGGCAAGTGGGCAATGAGCTTTATTCGATCAAGCGAGAAGCTTATCAACAGAGTGTGTACAGGCTAACACAGAATATATTCGCTGAAGAATGGACTCCAGATACATTGGCTAGGCGACAGGAAGATTTGGCAAGGAGAGCTACCCACATTTGGAGATCTGATTTATAAAGGGAAGTCAATATATGGTAATGGATAAATCTACTCTGAATGATATGCCCCCGATCGCTGTTGCTGATATTGCCAAAATGGACATTGCCGAAACTATGCTGGCAGCTTGCGATCGCCACACTTTAGCAGGGCAGCGCGACTTTGCGATTTTGCGATTGTTGATTGATAGTTCTCTCAAGCGGCAGCAGGTCGTGGCGGTGAATGTGGGGGATTTTGATTTTGAGGGTTGTTCTTTGCGCGTACAACGGCAATATCAGCGCCAAGATCAAGAGCAAGATTCAGAATTAATTAGCCTGAGTGTAGAGACGGCTCATGCTTTGCAAGACTGGTTAAGCCTGACCTGCGATCCTAATGCAGAACCTTCGCAAATGCCGATGTTTACGGCTCTAGATCGGGCTAAGTATGGGCATCGTCTGACAGGAACTGCCATCTATGGCATTGTTAAGCGGGCGGCGAGAATTGCAGGAATTAGTGAGGCGATCGCCCCTGAGAAGTTGCGATTTTGCCATATTTCTCAAAACGGCAAGCTGAATCACCCCAATGAACTTGCTCAAGAGCCTAACTGTTCTCATTCCCACAATCAAGCAGCAATAGTTCTCTCGGAAACTGGTCTAGGAGCTAAAACACCCTATATCTTAGATGAATTTAGCCCCAATATTCTCACAGCCCTGCTCACGGACAAGCGTAGTCTCAATACTAGACGCGCCTACGAGAAGGATTTGGGTTATTTTTTTATGGCGGTCTTTGGTCAACCACCCCAAGAGGCAGCGATCGCTCAGTTTTTGCAGTTAAATCGATTTGATGCGATCGCGATCGTATTGCGCTACAAGTCGGATCTGATTGCCAAGGGGCTAAAAGAATCGACCATTAACCGCCGCTTGTCAGCATTAAAATCCTTAGTAAATTTTGCCGCCAAGCTTGGTAAATGTAACTGGAATCTAGATGATATTCAAACGGAAACCGTGCAGACATATCGCGATACGACTGGAATCAAGCCTGAGGGTATGCGCGAAATGCTGCTGAAGATTGATCGAGATAGTCCCAAGGGTAAGCGGGATTTTGCGATTTTAAGATTGCTTTGGGATAATGCACTGCGGCGGAATGAGGTGGTGGGTGCGAATATTGGCGACTTTGATTTTGAAGGGCGATCGCTGCAAATTTTGGGCAAAGGACGCGGCTCTCAAAAGAGTTCCATTAGCCTCAGCATAGGCACTGCTAAAGCGATTCAAGAATGGCTATCTGTCCGTGAGACTAAAGGCAAGGAGCAACCATTGTTCCCATCCCTTGATCCTGCCCATCGGGGACATAGGCTGACTGGCACTGCCATTTATCAAATTGTGGAAAAATTAGCGATCGCCGCAGGCATTACCAAAAAAATGTCGCCCCATCGCATCCGCCACTCGGCTATTACGGCAGCGCTAGATGCCACCAATGGCAATGTCCGCAAGGTACAGAAGTTATCGCGTCATAAAAAACTTGACACGCTCATGCTCTACGATGACAACCGCACTAATATGCAGGGAGAAGTATCAAGTTTGTTGGGCGATTTGATCTAGGCTATGAACAAGGGACTAAAGCTCCTTGGCTGATTGACCGACAAATATTTGGCAAATTCTCTCCAAAGCAGCAGGCAGCAGCAGCAGCCAGCAGGCAGCAGGCAGCAGGCAGCAGGCAGCAGCAGCAGCCAGCAGGCAGCAGGCAGCAGCAGTAGGCAGCAGCAGTAGGCAGCAGCAGTAGGCAGCAGCAGTAGGCAGCAGCAGTAGGCAGCAGCAGTAGGCAGCAGCAGTAGGCAGCAGCAGTAGGCAGCAGGCAGGATGCCTGCGCTACTACAGGAATTTTAAATTTGTGGGTCAGACATCTTGCCTGACAGGGGTTTCCGCCACTTTTATCAGTCAATTAGGATCGACAGTTAGGGGATGAAGTTGGTATAAGATAAAATACAAACCTTTTTTCAGCTTGGTTAAATACTTTCATGACTGCTCAGAAATATCACATCGTCACCTTTGGCTGCCAGATGAATAAAGCGGACTCGGAACGCATGGCAGGCGTTTTAGAAGATATGGGCTATCAGTCAACAGATGAAAGTGAAGAGGCAGATTTGATTTTGTACAATACCTGTAGTATTCGTGATAATGCGGAACAGAAGGTTTACTCGTATCTAGGTCGCCAAGTCAAACGCAAACGCGAAAACCCCAATTTAACCCTAGTTGTGGCGGGTTGTGTGGCGCAGCAGGAAGGTGAGGCGCTACTGCGGCGTGTACCTGAGTTAGATCTAGTAATGGGACCGCAGCACGTCAATCGGTTAGGGCATTTGCTAGAACAAGTTTTTAATGGCAATCAGGTTGCTGCCACCGAAGAAGCCTATATCGAAGAAGATATCACCACACCCCGCCGCCATAGTTCTGTATCGGCATGGGTAAATGTGATCTATGGTTGCAATGAAAACTGTACCTATTGCATCGTACCATCGGTGCGTGGTCGCGAGCAGTCGCGCACTCCAGAGGTGATTCGTCAAGAAATTGTCAACCTTGCGGCTCAGGGTTACAAAGAAATTACGCTGCTGGGTCAAAATATTGATGCCTATGGACGCGACCTACCCACAGGGGGGATTGGCGGCGGCGTTGGTGGCAAGATTACTTTTACTGACCTGCTGTACTATGTCCATGATGTCGAAGGGATCGATCGCATCCGTTATGCCACGAGTCATCCCCGTTACTTCAGCCCCCGACTGATCAAAGCCTGTGCGGAACTGCCCAAGGTTTGCGAACATTTTCATATTCCGTTCCAGTCTGGTGATAACGATATTCTGAAAGCAATGGCGCGAGGCTACACCCATGAGCGTTACCGCCGCATTATCGATGATATCCGCGCTGTTATGCCCGATGCGGCGATTACTGCCGATGCGATCGTGGCTTTCCCAGGGGAAACTGAGGAGCAGTTTGAGCGCACGGTTCAGATAGTTAACGACATTGGTTTTGATCTGGTTAATACTGCTGCCTACTCGCCACGTCCGGGGACACCTGCGGCGGTCTGGGAAAATCAATTGAGTGAGGAGATTAAAAGCGATCGCCTGCAACGACTCAACCATGCAGTTAATCAAAATGCTGCCATGCGATCGCAGCGTTATGCAGGACGCATCGAAGAAATTATGGTGGAAGGCACAAATCTCAAAAATCCTCATCAATTAATGGGGCGCACCCGCACTAATCGCATTGCCTTCACCGAAAACACTACGGGCAAATCCTTAGAAGATCTAATGGGTCAAACCCTTGCCATCAAAATTACGGAAGTTCGCCCCTTTAGTCTCACTGGCGTAATTCGTTAGTGTCTTTATTTATTCGCGCTCGACAAAACTGCAAAAATCGAGTGATTCTGCATCAAGGTTTCAAAAGACAAAAATTTGGAGCGTGAATAATTCATGACACTAACTCGAATCCATTTGAAAATGACAATTCAATCGAGATAATGTTTCGCATTGATTGGAGAAGAAATAATAACGCAGAGGTTATAAAAAATACTGATATGGGTTTGACGTTTTCATGAAATTACCTAATCCAACAAATGTGACACACTACTCTCATCATGCTCTCTATTCAAAACCTTAGCTACCATCCCCCCGCCACCCCCGAAGCCATTTTATGTAATATTTCCTTTAACCTATGCGATCGGCAATTGGGATTGATGGTTGGTCCTAGTGGCTCAGGCAAAAGCACCCTATTAGAAGTTCTATCAGGATTTGTCGATTGGACAGGAGGGCATATTTACTGGCATTCTCAAGAGCTAACCCCCGATCATTTACAACAAATTTCGGGGCTAGTATTTCAATTTCCTGAACGGCATTTTTGCGGCAGTACGATCTTAGAGGAACTGCGCTTGGGACATATGGATCTAGATCACGAACGCATTGATCATGCCCTTAGCGCTGTGGGGCTAGGTCATCTTGCCCCTAGCACTTCGCCGCAGTCCCTGAGTGGTGGTCAACAAAGACGCTTGGCGCTGGCGGTGCAGTTGATCCGTCAGCCCAGTGTGTTGCTGCTTGATGAACCCACCGCAGGGCTAGACTGGTCGATGCGAAAGCAAATTTTTAGTATTTTGCAAGAATTAAAAAAAGATTGGACAATTTTAGTTGTAACCCATGAGCCTGAAGAATTGAGTGCCATGGCTGATCAAACATGGACGATCGCCCACGGCAAAATTGCCTAAGCATTCTTCTCAATTAATCTTCTCAATATTTTTGCAAGATTTAAGCTTAAAGCCCTGTAGGCTATATTGCTAACCCGCCCAAATTACAAACCCATAAAGCTATGTTCACGGGACTAGTCCAAACCATCGGCATGATTGAACAACGCGATCGCCAGCATTTGACGATCCATTGTCCAGATTTGGTGGCACTGATTGCGATCGGTGACAGTGTGGCGGTGAATGGTGTCTGTCTTACCGCCACTCAGATTACTGATACTAACTTTGTTGCCGATGTCTCCCCTGAAACCTTGGGGCGTACTAATCTTGACGATCGCCGCCTAAAATATGTCAACTTAGAAACGGCTCTTGCGGTGGGCGATAAAATTGGTGGTCACTTTGTATCGGGGCATATTGATGGTGTCGGCATTCTCAATGAAATAAATCTAGTGGGTAATTCTTGGGAGCTAGGGTTTACAGCAATTCCTGACGTGGCGCGTTACATTGTATTTAAGGGCAGTATCGCCATCAATGGCATCAGCCTTACGGTTTCCTACTGCAATGATCTTGGTACTGAGTTTCGGGTGGCAGTGATTCCCCACACTTACGAAAATACCACGCTGAAATATTTACATATTGGCGATCGCGTCCATCTGGAAGGGGATTTACTGGGCAAATATGTGGAGAAGTTTCTTAAGGTTGGCAGCCTACCAACCTTGGGTATGCCATTGCCCACGATTACGCCCGAATTTTTGGCTAGTCATGGCTATTAATAGCAATTACTTTAGGGCAGTAGCGCCAAGTGCTGCCCTGTCCCTTGGCAATAAAGCTTAACCTAGACGATAGCCAAAGCCTCTGACCGTGACAATGTGCTTAGGATCGCTAGGGTCAACCTCAATTTTTTCGCGCAACCAACGAATATGCACATCAACGGTTTTGCTGTCGCCCACAAAGTCTATGCCCCATACCTTTTCTAGCAACTGCTCCCTTGACCACACACGGCGGGGATTGCTCATAAATAGGTCGAGCAGACGGAATTCTTTAGGAGAGAGATTTACTTCTGATTCATTAATCGTCACACGACATTCATCGGGATACATGGTGATATCACCAAATTTGTAAATAGGAGCATTAGTTGCTGTAACCTCACGACGGCTGCGGCGCAACAGGGCGCGACAACGGGCAACTAACTCTCTCATGCCAAAGGGTTTGCTGATGTAGTCATCGGCTCCGACTTCTAACCCAACGATGCGATCTGACTCACTCCCCCTAGCGCTAATCATTAGGACAGGCACATTACTACCCTCATGGCGGAGGATGCGGCAAAAGTCTAACCCATTGATGGAGGGAAGCATTACATCCAAAATTACTAAGTCCAACTTAGGGACTGTTTTGGTAATTTGCAAAGCATTGTAGCCATCTTCTGCTAAAAGAACTTGATATCCCTCCTCCCTCAAAGCTAGAGCGATCGCCTCCTGAATGATCGCCTCATCCTCTACGACTAGGACACAGCCAATAGTATTTTGGGCAACCATGCGAGACTGTTCTGTTAAGAGCATAAAATTTTTTGTACTAGGTTAGGACAACCGTATCCAATTTTACATTGATTGCAATACATGATTGCTATAGCCCAATAAACTTTAACAGGCTTTTTAGATTTTCATTGACCGATCGCGCCAGTTGGATATGGGGCTCATCAGCCTCAATGGGCAGAATTTGCGCCATATTGCCTTGACGGAACTGCTGGATCACCAGGTTAGCAGCCTCCAAACCAGTTACATAGGCCTTTTCCTGTGACCATGAGCCATGATTGGTGATAATCCAGTCGCCACTCATGTATAAATTAGGGATCGCCGTAATCGGGCGTAGCAAATGCTGATAGCTGCCAGGGGCGAAATGGCTAACGGCTTTGGGAAGACGGATCACACTGCTATCAATAATCTGGACATTTTTAAATTCAGGGATGCAGGTGGCTAAATATTGTTGGGCGATCGCCACGATCTCCGCATTGTCAAGGGGCAGAAATTGATTGGCGTGATAGAAGTCCACTTCAATGACAGAGCCTGTTTCGTTAGCATATTCATCATGGAGGGCATTGAGATCAAAGAATGTCCAGCCTGTGGTTTGGTCAAAGCCAAAGCAAGCATTGGAAGGACGGGGAATTTTGACAAGGCGATCGCACCAGAGCCTTACCGCCAATACATCCACCGCCCCCAGATTCATCAAATTCCGAAATTCGCGCTGCTTTTGTAATGCGGGGCTACTGGCGACAATCCTTTGCATTCCTGTGATCCCCACCGATGAAATCACCGCATCGGCTGGAAAATTTTCATCGCCACAAATTACGGCACTAATGCTACCCGACACATCTAATTTAAAATCACTAACACGGCGATTAGTCAGGATTTTGCCACCCAAAGCAGTGATGCGATCGCCCCAAGGCTGAAAGATCTTTGCGCCCACCGTGCCGCGACACCACACCACATCAAAATCCGCTTGGTGTGCCAAAATGAAGTAATAGAGCATCCCCAAAGCGGCGGCGGCGGAGCATTGTTCCCCTGGGGCAAATAGCCCCACCAATAGCATCGGCTCAAAGGATTCGCGATAAAGGCGATCGGACACGCCGTACTGTCGAAATAGCTCTCGCGCCGTCATGGCATCATAGCGCCGCCAAGCCGCATCGGAGTTGTCAAAATCAACAACTGCATACATTAACGGCAATGCCGATAGGCGATCGCTGAGGGGTAGTCTCTTAAACTGCGTATAGGCAAATGTGCCAAGGGGCGAAGGCAGGCGCGGCAAGTCCTGAAAAATTGGTGACTCCACCTCCAGACCTGCGGGAGAATATTGGGCAGAGCGCGTCCAAGGGGTGAAGGGATCAAGCTCAAGCTCTTTAACGAGGGCAAAAATATTGCGGTAAGGATACCAAAATCCATGAATACCCGCTTCTACGGAGCGACCAGATGCTGTTTTCCAACCCGACACCAGACCACCTGCCTGCGCCCCAGCTTCCAATAGGGTGACATCATAACCTTGTTTTGCTAGTTGGTAGGTTGCGCCCAAACCAGCCCAACCTGCACCCACGACAACTACCTTCGGACATTCGGTCATAATCTAAAGCCTTCTACTAATTTTAAATCCGTGCGAGTCAGTACCACAGGTGTGCATCAGCCCATAGCTATCGGCAATGTGACGAATTTCTTCGGTTTGACGGGGGCTAGGTTTCCAAGGATCGCTGTTGTCATAGCCGTAATAGGTTTCTACACCATCGATCCCTAGTGCCGCCGCCGTGGGGATCAAGTCTTCAGGCGATCGCCGATAGCGAGCAGGATGTGCCAATACTGCCAAACCTCCCGCTACGTGAAGCGACTTAATGACGCTAATTGCTTGATAGTCTAGCCCTGCGGTGGTTTTGCTCTGCAAATATGGCTGCATTGCCTCATGGTCAGGATCAAAGCCATAACCAAGGATATGCACTTCCGTGAAATTTAAGCTGGCATTAATCTCGATCCCTGACCATAATGTTGGTAATGCGTGGGGATCATGGGACTGGCTGATCACTTGATCAAGGTACTCCCTCGCAATGAAATATCCAGAGACGGCATGGTGATCGGTAATTGCTAAATGGCATACACCCAGCACGATCGCCTGCTGAATTAGGTCTATGGGCTGCATCTTACCGTCAGAATGGACTGTATGCAGGTGAAAATTGAGCCGATGGGGGCAACTCACGGCATCAACGGTCGCAAAGATTTTTCTTAGTCTGACAGTGGCGATCGACTCGGATACCACTAAGGGAGTTTGAATAATCATGATAAATCTCTACATAAGCAAGTCTTTAATAGTTCTTAACTTTTTAGCCGTAAATCTAACCAGCATCGGGTGTGAGATGAAAATATTAAGCACTAAAAATGCGAATTCAACACCAAAGGGACTGGAGTGACCACAAATTACCGTGGGCATTTACCCACAAAAATCTAAATCCGAAAATCAACAGCCCGAAAATCAAATAAAAAACCATCCATCGCAGCAGCATGGACTTATAGCAACATAGACAAAAACCCGTGAGCAAATTTCAATATGAAATATACGCATCAGTATTAATTTAGGATTAATACTGCGGATTGTATTGAGCCTGCTCGATCGCATAGCAATCAAGCTGAGACTCAGCAGCCTCGTAATAACTCGGTAACAACTCGCGGGTTTCAACTTTTCCCAGATTTAGCTCAATTTCCGCAGTAAGTGCAACGCATTCACTGCCTGATATGTTGATCGCTCGCTCAACGACTTTGCCATCTTTCCCGATTAAGTACTCGATACGCTGATACTGCGACATGGGGTTTCAGGAATTTCTCAATAATAACGATTGATTATATTCTAGCGTCTCTCTATCCAAAAAAAATCAAATTTCCGTAATCAATGGCATCCCATGATTTAATTTGGGGCAATGCACTATAAGCTTAGTTAGTAGTCAATTGGGCGCTTTGCGCTAGCCATGCTGCGATGTTTCATGGATTTATTAGTATTGATAAACCTGCTGCTATTACTGCCCATGACTGCGTAAGCAAATTACGTAAATTGCTGAAGCAGAAAAAAATTGGTCACGGGGGTACGCTTGACCCCATGGCAACGGGGGTATTGCCGATCGCGGTGGGAGATGCCACGCGCCTTTTACGCTTTTTACCAGAGGGTAAGGCTTATAACGCCAAAATTCGCTTTGGGGTGGTCACGAATACCGATGATATTACGGGGGAAGTGATTAGCGATCGCCCCTGTGATGATGCAATTACCCTAGAGGCAATTCAAGAGCTATTACCCCTATTTCAGGGCAGAATTGTCCAGCGTCCTCCTGCTTTTAGTGCAATTCAAATCGATGGTAAACGCCTCTATGATTTAGCTCGGCGCGGTGAGATTGCGGCTGAGGATGTGCCGACGCGCTTGGTGGAGATTACGGAGATCAGGGTGCTAGGTTGGCAAAGTGGCGCATATCCAGAGCTAGATCTGGCGATCGCCTGTGGCAGTGGCACATATATTAGAGCGATCGCCCGTGACCTTGGCGAAAAGTTGGGCTGTGGTGCAACCCTCGCAGGTTTACGGCGCACCTATAGCAATGGCTTTGACTTGGCGGCGAGTTTGACCTTTGAGCAAGTGGCAGCAAAATTGCAATCAGGAAATCTGCAAGTTCTCGCTCCCGATCATGGGTTGCATCTGTTGCCGATGGCTTTGTTAGATGCTGACAGTGCTAGACGTTGGCAGATGGGACAGGCGGTAAGCGCCGCTAATTTGTCGTTGCTAGGGGAGGACTCGGCTAATTCATTTGTACGCACCCATGATCAGGATCAGAGTTTTCTAGGGGTTAGTGAAGTGAGCGAAAATCTGCTGCATCCTGTGGTAGTGCTACCAAGGCATTAGTCGTTTACTTCTGGGTGAAAATATGGATTACAACCCTGTAGCCATCTATTACCCACAGCACCTCATGCTAAAATCCACGCAGCATATCTCTAGGGAGTTACTATGCAAATCACCGAAGCACCGATTAAAGCTACTGTTTCCCCATCAGTCCCCCCTTCAACCCACACTCTCCCTGATCATAAACAGTTACCCGAATCAGACGGAGCCTTTGTGAAAAACTTTCAGGAACACCCGCAAAGTATTGTTTTAACCAGCTCGATCGCCCCCGTTCTCCAAAAATTACATCCCGATGGACGCTACTGCATTGGTCAAGATAGTGGTATCTATTGGCGCTTAATGGAACCACCCGAAAAAGGAGCCGAAGCACCCGACTGGTTCTATGTACCGAATGTATCACCACTTCTCGATGGTGAATATCGCCGTTCCTATGTGTTGTGGAAAGAATTTATTGCGCCATTAATCGCGATCGAATTTGTGTCTGGCAGTGGAGCCGAAGAAAGGGATGCCACACCGCCCAGTGAAACGGAAAAAGCAGGCAAATTCTGGGTTTACGAACAGGCGATTCGGATTCCCTTTTATGTGATTTTTGATGGATTTAGGGACAATCTTGAGGCTTATCACTTGCTGGATGGTCGCTATGCCAAGATGCAACCTAATCAACGTGGACATTATGCGATCGCGCCGATGGGTGTAGAACTAGGATTAATCTTAGAGAATGGGGTGTCTTGGTTGCGCTGGTGGGACGAGTCAGGGAATTTATTGTTGACGGGCGATGAAAGGGCGGTGCAAGCTGAGGCGATCGCTGATCAACAAAAATTAATTGCCGATCAAGAGCGTCTAGCTAAGCAACAGGCTGAGGCGATCGCTGATCAACAAAAGGCGATCGCTGATCAAGCAACCCTAGCTCAACAGCAATCGGAGCAGAAAGCCCAACGATTAGCAGAAAGGCTGAGGGCATTGGGATACGATCCTGAAGATGTTTAAGGCGATCGCTATTCAAGAGCGTCAGCAAAAGGCAAAATTAGCCAATTATTTAAGGGCGATCAGCGTTGATCCTGATGCAATTTGATTTGGCAAGAAAACTTTGTTTCGGTGGTTGCTAAATTTTCGGTGTTTCCCAAATATCTCACCAATAGTTTAAGTTGTGCGGACTCATGATCAGAATCAGTATTTTTGAGGGGTTAGTGAAGTTATGGAAAATCTACTGCATCCTGTGGTGGTGTTACCAAGGCATTAGTTAAAAATGCTGAAAGGCAGATCCCATTGAAATCTCTGGATTTTCAGGGTTTGGGGCGATCGCTTGACCGATGATCATCGCTGTGGGTAAAGCTGCAACAAATTTATGGGCAATTTCTAAGGGCATAAACAACACCAATTCAAAATCTTCACCGCCATACAGCACCCAATCCCGCGCCCGCTCCCCTGCCAACTTCTGCACGACTATCGGTATTGGTAAAGCCTCCCAATCAATCTTTGCCCCCACACCACTAGCCCGACAGATCTGGGCGATCGCATCCCCTAAGCCATCGCTGCTATCCATACCTGCGATCAAGGGTGCTGCCAATTCTTGAGTAATCATTTGCAGGGTGGCGATCGCATCAAAACGGGGGATGGGGCGCTGATGACGGCGTATTGCTTCTTGTGATAGAACAGGCTCTAAATTGCTTGCCAAAACAGGATTCAGCAATAGTTCTAAACCCGCCTTAGCATACCCATGCACCCCCGTAATTACGATCGCATCCCCCACCCGCGCTCGATCTCTGCGGATAATTTGAGAATTAGCGACCTGTCCAAAGGCAGTCACAGATAGGGTACGGATCGGCGATCGCACCGTATCGCCGCCCACCAATTCGCCGCCATAGGTTTTCAAACATTCCCAAAAGCCGCGATAAACTCCCTCAATCCATGCCACAGTTGTATCCGCAGGTAAACCCACCGCTATTACTAAGCCCCAAGGCTGCGCCCCCATTGCCGCCAAGTCCGATAGATTCACCGCCGCCGCCCGCCAACCCACATCCTCGGCACTAGTGGTGCGATCGCTGAAATGCACCCCATCCACTAACATATCGGTAGTGACAACCATCTGGCGATCGCCTGTGGTCATACCCATGATCGCCGCATCATCGCCAACCACATCACTACAATATGGTTGCAGTAATCGAATTAGCCCCTGTTCACCTAATTCTTTGAGCGTGGTTTTGATCGTGGTCATGGTTAGCGCTGTATATAATAGACGATAGTCAAGCCTAACAGAACTACCATGAATATCATTGTCGAAAAACTTGTTGCCGAAGCCAAAGAAACCGCTAGTAAACTAGGCATCCAAAAATTTGATATCTATGGAGGCATCACCGATGAAATTAGTGTAGAGGTGGATAGCGGTGCAACCAAACAAGTTTCGGCATCCGATCGCGCAGGGATCACCGTGAGGGTCTGGAATGATCAAGCAACGGTGGGCGTAACCTCCACCACTAATGTCGATCGCATAGGTTTAGAACTGGCGCTCCAAAGTGCCTATGAAGCCAGTTTCTTTGGTGCGAAGGAATATATTCCCGATTTTAGTCCTCAGGCGATCGCTGCTATTCCTGAACGGGAACCCCAAACTGCGCCCTCAGTGCCAATTGAGAAATTGGTAACAACTTTGTTAGATGCGGAAAAGGAATTGCTGGAATCCGATCCAGCGATCGCGGGTGTTCCTTACAATGGTCTATCGCAGCGCCACTTTACCCGCTTCTATCTCAATAGTGATGGTGCAATGCGAAGTGAGTCGAGTTCCTTTAGTTCGATTTATCTCTACACTAAAACTGAAGTGGCGGATAAGAAACCCCGTAGTGCGGGGGCATATCGGGTCAGTCGTGATTTTGCGGAGCTAGATGTCAAAGGCTGCATCACCGAAACCGCTACCAAAACCATTAGCCATCTGAATTACGACAAAATCAAATCTGGTAAATATTTAGTAGTATTTTCTCCAGAAGCTTTTTTAAGTTTAGTTAGTGCCTTTTCCAGTTTATTCAATGCTCAGAGCATTCTCGATAAAAATAGTCTCTCCACACCAGATTCCCTTGGCAAGGCGATCGCTGCGCCCTTGTTAAATGTTAGTGATGATGAACTGCATTTTGGTAATGTCGGTGCATCAACCTTTGATGGTGAAGGCACACCGACCCGCCGCACTCCCTTGATTGTCGATGGTGTTCTCACTAATTTTCTGCATAGTTCTGTAACTGCTAAGCGGTTAAATGCTGCGCCCACAGGCAATGCCAGTATTGGCGCGAAGGTTTCCGTCAGCCCCAACTTTTTCCATGTGGAACGGAGCAACGCTGCTAATGCTGACAATGAGAAAGTACTAGATCTAAAAACTGCTGAAAATGTAATTTTAATCGATGATTTGCAAGCTCTCCATGCAGGGGTGCAACCTTCGCAAGGTTCCTTCTCGCTGCCCTTTGATGGTTGGATTGTCAATAAGGGCGATCGCGTCAGTGTGGAGTCGGCAACAGTGGCAGGAGATATTTTGGAGTTGCTCAAGGCAATTGTCTATGTGGAGCCTGATGTCAAAGTAACCTCTTCGGGTGTGGCTCCCCATGTGTGGGTTGAGGGGCTATCAATTACTGGCGAAGGTTAGTTCGTGGCGATCGCTACTTTCATATTTAGCTATCTAGCGATCGCTTGACTAGAGAACTTTTAAGCGCTCAATGGTTCGAGATATTCGCATAGTGTTCTGGGCTGTGGAATTAGCATTCCATCTTCAGCGAGAGCCTCTAAATGAAAAGCGATCGCTTCTTGGATCAGAGTTCTAACTTCATCGACAGTTTCAGATGAAAGCAGACAGCATCATAGTTGGGATTGTTTTCAACATCAATTTCTCTTTGGGCAGTCGCAAAGTCTCCCTCTGCTTTATCAACCCATTCTTGCGTAATTGGCTTCATGGAGAATACGACCTCTTTTGAGAATGTCTTGAATAAAAAAATCACCCATATCTAAACGCTGTTGAATTTGTTTGGATGTCCGAGCGATTAAATCTAGTGAGAAAGTGGGTCTGAGTTTTTTGCGAATTTCGATCGCTTTATAAACTGGTAGTCCTTCAAATTGCAATATCACCAGTAAATCAACGTCGGAGTCTTGGTTTGGTTGTCCATAGGCATAGGAGCCAAACAGAATAATTTGTTCGGGCTGGAATTGCTCGACAATCTGTTGGCTAAATGATTGAATTTGGCTATGGCTAATCATTTGACTAAAGCTTAATGGCTTAGTTCTTTTTTATCATAACATTTGGGCGATCGCTACTTTCATTTTTTGCCATAGGCGCTGTTAACTGGTAGTCAATGATAAGGGTTGAATAGAAGACAAATCAGTACTTTCTGCTAATTGGGCGTGATATAAATCCCAAGATTGTTGTAGGTTCATCCAGAAGTCTGGTGATGTGGAGAAGAATTTTCCTAAGCGTAAGGCTGTGCTGGGGGTGATGCCGCGCCGACAGTTGACGATTTCGTTGATCCTTTGGTAGGGGACATGGATTGCGTCGGCTAGTTGTCGCTGGGTTAGGTTATATGGAGATAGAAATTCTTCGAGGAGCATTTCCCCAGGATGGGTCGGTGGGCGATGGGTGGGAATGTAAGGCATATTTTTTTGGTTGGTGTTGTAAGTGAGTTTTTGATTAGTTATTGGCAATTAATGGTAATCGATGATTTCGACTTGTTCGGCTCCTGTTTCTGTCCAGATAAAGCAAATGCGATATTGAGCGTTGATGCGAATACTATGTTGCCCAGCGCGATCGCCTAATAATGTTTCTAGTCGATTATTAGGCGGCATCCGCAAGTCTTGTAAGCTAATGGCGGCGTTGATTTGGTCGAGTTTACGGGTTGCGACTCGATTAAGCGATACGGGACAAGTTTTTCTAGCTTCCTTTGTGTTTTTGCCATCAAAGATATCGCGTGTGCCTTGATTTTTGAAGTAGATAATCATTGTAGCATGGTAGCACGGATGTCATGCTATATATTGCCTAGGTTGATCGCTACTCTCATATTTTGTCATAGGCTAGTAAATTTTCATCTGGTAAGCGGAGAGAACTACAGATCATTTGGAGTTTGGGCTTGAGGTAATGGGATGGGAGCAAAAGCCTTTGTGTCGTCTTGGTTTATTTGATAGGCGAGATCAGCTTCTTCTAATCTTTCTAAAATGGGGAGAAGTTCGCTAAAAGTGCTGACTCCTAACTCTTGTAGATCTGCCATAGTGATTTCTTCAGAAACGATACGGCGTTTGTCTAATAAAGCTCGTACTCTCTCTTCTTGGAAACTTAATGCAGCTTGAAGGCGCAAACTTGGTGCAGCAGCTTTCAAACCTTTTTCTAATACATCTGGATTAATGACTTCTACTTGAAGCTCGGACGCAGTTAAAAGGACTGTACTACCTAAGCGGTTGAACAGTCGTGGCTTACCGAGAGAAACCTCACAAAACTTCTTAGCTGTTTCAGGTAAAAATGGCAGTACGGAGCGAGGATCGTTAATGTCTTTACAGTCATTTTTGATTCGCACGCTATTAAGATAATTGATCAACATCTGATAAGTTGTGGGTTGATCTAGCTCTTTGAGTTCTAGTTGCAGGTCAAACAATCCGCGCTCACTGGTTAATAGATCTCCTGTCATTGGATGTCCTGTTAACAAGAACCATGCTCTGCCTTTGAGCATTCCTTGAGCATCGTGCATGAGTTTTCTGACTGTGCTTGGATCTTGCTTATCGAGGTCGTCAATGGCAATAACAACTCCGTCGCCATATATTTTTTGCGCTCTCTCTATCAATTTGTCTAAGCTTTCGGTTGGATGCTGCGACTTGATGAATGGTAAATCTTTTTCGCTTAGTTCAGCTTCGGCAACCAGCTTCATCCCAACTTTTGTAGTTCGTTCTTTTAAGGATCTATCAATCGGAATGCCCATCTGATGAAGTTGTTGTTGCGCCCATTCGTCATTAGGCATAGCTTGTGCTAAAGCAATTAAGGCAGTAGTGGCAAGGTCTTGGTTAGCTGGTAGGGAAGTATAGACAGTTAACATCTTTGGACGGGTACGACTCAACACAGATAGAACTTCATGTAAAAAGGCGCTTTTGCCAATGCCAATTCTCCCAGAGATCAATATACGACGACGTTCACGACTTTGGAATAAGTTGAATACTTGACGCAGTTCAGTTTTTCGTCCTGTAAAAATAAGATCTAGTGTTTTACTTTGTGTCTTATTTTGCGGTTCAATTGGACTTTCAGTAAATGGACTTTGTGATAATCCTAGCTTACGGATATCGTCAAAGGCTTGGTAAAACAGATCGTCAGCAGTGGTCATACATATACCTCGGTAGTTTGTCGTTCTAGGGCGCGTTGTGCAGCTTGACAGATATTGTCAATTTCATTAGCTAAGTCGTTTTTGTGCAGTTGAAGATAGCCTTCACGAGCTTGAGTTAGCTCAGAAATTCCTTTTTTGAGATGTCCTTGAGATACGAGAACATTGCCCAAACCTGCGCGACTCTTTACAACTCCAAGATTATCTCGTAAATGATCGTATAACCTCAAGGCATCACGATAATAAAGTCGGGCTTTGTCTAGGTCAGACATGATTTCGTAGGCGCGACCTGTCTGATATAGAGCATTGGCATGGGCTAGAGGTTCATCTCCTGTTCTGAGTTGCGTAAGACTGTTGAGCAACATTTGCAGTCCTTCTTGCCATTCACCATCGCTAACAAGTCGGCTACCCAAGATAACCTGTGTGGTGGGTAATGCTTGCCAAATTTGTTTGCGATCGTAATGCTCTGGACTAATGGCATCAAGGGCAATTTTATAGGCTTGCATTGCTTGCTCTAGGTCGGCGGCATTTTTAGTATGTTCATAACGACGGGAGAGGGCATTGCCTAGTCGATAGTTTGTATCAATGTAGTCGGGACTACCTACTACAGCCAGTTCTAGAGATGATTGAAGCAGCTCAATGGCAGTATCTAAGTCTGTACAACTATTTGTTAACTCGGCACGTTTTATGAATGCTTCTGCTAGGTGCGCCTGATTAGTTGACCATTTTTGAGGATATGACTCACGAGTGAAAATTTGAGCGGCTTGATTGTAGAGATAAATTGCTTGTTCAAGATTATCCGCACGTTCTCCACAAATGCGATCTCTATAAGCAGTGCCTAAGTTTTCTTGCTCTTGTGCCCAATGTTCAGGAAAAGCATCACGGGTATAGATCTGTAAAGCTAATTGCAAATAAATTATCGCCTGTTCAATATTATCTGCACGTTTGCCCCTGATGCGATTCCAATAAGCTGTTGCTAAATTGTTTTGAGTCATTGCCCAATCTTCAGGAAAAGCACCATGGGTATAGACCAGTAAAGCTAATTCAAAGGAAGCGATCGCCAGCTCAATATTATCGGCACGTTCGCCTCTGATGCGATTGCTGTAGGCATTACCCAAATTGTTTTGAGTACCTGCCCACTTTTCAGGAAAAGCATCACGGGTATAGACCAGTAAAGCTAATTCAAAGGAAGCGATCGCCAGTTCAATATTATCGGCACGTTCGCCTCTGATGCGATTGCTGTAGGCATTACCCAAATTGTTTTGAGTACCTGCCCACTTTTCAGGAAAAGCATCACGGGTTCTAACCAGTAAAGCTAATTCAAAGGAAGCGATCGCCAGTTCAATATTATCGGCACGTTCGCCTCTGATGCGATTGCTGTAAGCTAGACCCAAATTGTTCTGAGTCATTGCCCACTTTTCAGGAAAAGCATCACGGGTATAGACCAGTAAAGCTAATTCATAGGAAGTGATCGCCAGTTCAATATTATCGGCACGTTCTTCTCTGATGCGATCACTGTAGGCAATACCCAAATTGTTTTGAGTCGTTGCCCACTTTTCAGGAAAAGCATCACGGGTTCTAACCAGTAAAGCTAATTCATAGGAAGCGATCGCCTGTTCAATATTATCTGCTCGTTCTCCTCTGATGCGCTTGCTGTAGGCACTACCCAAATTGTTTTGACTACCTGCCCAATCTTCAGGAAAAGCATCACGGGTATAAACCTGTAAAGCTAATTCATAGGAAGCGATCGCCTGTTCAATATTATCTGCTCGTTCTCCTCTGATGCGCTTGCTGTAAGCATTACCCAAGTTGTTTTGAGTACCTGCCCATTCTTTTGGAAAAAAGTTGCGCGTAAAAACTTTAAGAATTTGCTGCAATGCGGTGATGCCTAACTCTAGATTGAGAGCGCGATCGCCTAAAGGAAAATCTCGAATTACTGTACCAAAGTTTCCAAATAATGCGGCTATTGGATATTGCTCTTGAGAGGTTTTATTTTTTGTAAGATCTCGAAATAGTGCTGGTAAAGACTTTAATAAGGACTCATTTAGCTCTGACAAATGGGATGAGAAAAACTGGTGAGCCTTTTTAAGATCTGGATTGGCTTCCCAATATTTTTGGAATTTAAGTATAAATTGCTTGGCACTTTGACTAGATCCAGATTTAGCGCCGCCAAAACCCTTATTCGCCATTTGCTACATACCCTTTGTCATTGAGAAAAGAATGCTTAATATTTTAGACTAAATAACTAGGCTAAAGGAAAATGTGAATAATATAGATCTCAGAATTTGTGTGAGACTACCAAAAGTAATCTGCGATCGCCAAGTTTTCTTAATTTTGCCATCCTCAAGCTTGACGGGAATATTCTGAGTGCGATCGCTATCATTTGCCATAATTTACTGCTCTCGATTACTAAAGCGCTAGATTTTGATTTTACACTTTTGGGTCAAGAGATTAGCCAAATAGTTAAAGATGCGCTGAAAAATAGTGAGTGTAGCGCTGAATGTTCCAAAGAATGTATCTTCGGCAAATGTGGATAAGATGATAATGTCTTGACAAAATCAAGCAAGCTGGATAATATCAAGCACATGAACTCAGCCTATTTTGCAGGTATTCAGTAAAAAATAGTATGTTGATAGAATTTAGAGTCTCCAACTATAGATCAATAGGCGAAGAGCAAATATTAAGCCTAGTACCTGCGCCAAAGCAAAAAGAGCATCCAGACAATGTTATTAGGAATGGCAAACATGAGGCATTGAATGTTGTAGCTATTTATGGTGCTAATGCAAGCGGCAAATCGAATTTGCTGAAAGCTATGGTTACTCTAGACATGATTATTAATCTTTCTGCAAAATTTTCTTCTACTCAAAAACTACCATACGAACCTTTTTTATTAAGAGAAAGATGGAATGAAAAACCTACTTTCTATGAACTTACTTTTTTAGTAGGAAAAATCAGGTATAGATATGCTGACGGGGCGACAAAAGATATGGGAAGTATGAGTAGATGGGGATTTGAGGATTTAAGATAAAAAAGATAGGTCAAGTCATAGTAAGTATGACCTATCTAG
>NZ_JACJPY010000072.1 GCF_014696345.1 Pseudanabaena cinerea FACHB-1277 | reverse complement strand
GTCCTAACCCCATAATTTTTCGTCTTATACTGGTGGTCAGCACACACATCTTCGCTCCCACATTCTGGACAAGCATAGGTAAATAGATTCATTACACTGGTGTTTTTAGCCGAAGTTTATCTTTTATTATTAACTCCATATGTCATATATTGCAATGCTTTTCCCTACTCATTACACGGAACCAGTGCCAGTAATACTCTTAAGAGATATTCTGTGATTCATTTAATCGGCAACTGTCGTATTTTAAGCTTTTAATAAGAATCGATCAACCCATGTTGTAACGCATAACGAACTAGCTCAGTGCGGCTACTTGTCCCCGTCTTGCTGAACAGTCGACTCACATATTTTTCCACATTGCGAATGGTTGTGCCTAACCTTTTGGCAATTTCTTTATTCATCAAGCCTTCCACCACAAGCTCTAAAACACTCTGCTCGCGGGGGGTAAATTCAATTTTGATCGGTGGTGGTGTGACATTGATCGCAGGTTTCTGCTTTAAGAGCGCCTTGATTTCTGCCAATTGTCCTGCAAGGTCAGTAATTTCGGAAGTGTTACTATTGGCGGTGACAGATTGCATCGCTCGCCGCGCAATCAAATTTTCAGCGATCGCCACTAGCTCATCGGGGTCAAAAGGCTTAGGAAGATAAGCATCACAGCCTGCGGTATAACCTTCGATGCGATCCTTGGTCATTCCCTTAGCGGTCAGCAATACTACGGGCAGGTTCAAAAATCTGACATCTTCGCGCATTTGTTTAAGGAAGTCATAGCCGCTTACCTGTGGCATCATGATGTCAGAGATTACCAAATCAGGTGTGGTCTGTTCTAGTAATTGCCAAGCCTCCCTAGCATTACTGGCAACCTGCACCACAAAGCCGCTATCTTCTAAGTAGGCTTGTACTGATTCCCTCAGACTAGGTTCATCGTCTACAAGTAGGATATGTCCAGACATTTTTATTATCTCTAAACCTGCATTTTTGCTATCGTCCCGTCATCATACAGCGCTTTGTACCCAATTACAGCGCAAAGAACTGACTGAAAACCAAGGAAAAACATGGCATACTCCCTTCCCAGTATAAAATTAGACATCAACAAAAGCAAAAAAGAAAGGTCTTAACTCAAGAAGGATAGATTACAAAAACTAAGAGAGAAACCGTTTGCAATAGGATTGTGTAGGACTGGCGCAAACCAACCAAGAACTTAAGTTCTTGGCTGAAGGCTAAAGTCTGCTAAAGCAGACTAAAATACTTCTATGATCAACCCATTTCAACGGGTTTGAGCTTTCAGACCGTAATTTATTACAGGGCTGTTGCGTAAGTCCTAACTACTAACAATTATACAGGGGCGAGTTTTCCCAATTTCATCGCCGATGCTAGGATCGGCACTATACAGCCAAATTTGACCTCTAAGCATAGTCTTGATACTCATAGAAGTCTTCGTTATTAGCATCAACAAACTCAGTCAAGTTGCTGTTTTCAGCATAAAAGGGGCGCATGATTTCAGCCGCCGCTCATAGGCTAAGTTTTTCTGGTTTGCCTCTGTCTTGCCGCAGTAGCTTTAGGGTAAATTCGATTACTTCTAGGCGATCGCTATTCGGCATTTGTTTGATTGCTTCTAAAATTTGAGTTTTAATCATAGTTTTTTGCCCATTTATTAAAAAAATGTTACGCACTAAGAGAGACAACTGCTTTCTCTTTATTGAGGACACCCAAACTACTAATAGTTTGCCTGTTTTCAAATACACCAGTTTCAACAATTGCTTTACATAACTTATCAATTACAGGAACTGAAACACTATTACCGATTAACTTCATCCATTTTGATCTTGATTCTGGCAACTTAAAATCTTTAGGGAATCCTTGTATTAAACAGGCTTCGCTTTTAGTAATCCTTCTAAATGCCTTAGGCTTATAAATTTCTTGGATAAATCTATTTTTAAATTCATCATGGTTTGATGCTTCAATAGTCTTTAGAGTTATAAAATCATTTGTGTCACTTGCAACCAAAGTTGGAAAAATGTCAGAACTTGGTAAGAATATGCGATTCACTCCAAATAATCCTGTGCTTATCTTAGTATTTTTAAAATCATAGCGAACCTCATGACATTCAATAATTATTTTTCCCTTAAGAGATTCAATAGTTTTCTCAATGGATATTTTCTCAGTTTTAAATATCCTTTGAATATTTAAATTATCAATAATAATTTTGTGATTGTTTGCAAATGAAAGTAGTATTTCTTCTTCTTTTGTTAAATTGCTAATACTATGGTCTTTTATAGTAAAACTGTACTCTTCGGACTTTAAGATTTCTAATTCAATCAGTTGATTAATTTCATCTTGATTAATAGATGAGTCTAGGCTTTGAAAGTGTTCTAATGATAACGGGTTACCATCAAGTTGCCCATAGGCGCTTTTACGTCTATTTTTAAGCAATAGCAAACAAATATCTTTTTGCTTTTGAGTGGTATCAATAATATCCCATGAATGGATTGTTGTATGACCATTTCTAAGATCGTTAAACAAAAAATAGTCATTAAACCCATTTGTATTTGAAAGACTCATTGTTTTTGATTCAACAATATTTCCAAATAAGTCCATTTGCATAATTCTTTTGTCTGTTGAGTTTTTTGGTTCAATACCTAATATGTCGCCAAGTTTTAGCTTCTTGTCAATACATTTAGGTAATGTAAATCTTTCAAAGTACTTCTTTTCTTTAAAGCCAATTATGTATATGCGAATTCTATTTTGTGGTACGCCATAATCAAATGAGTTAATCACAAAGTAATTAGCGTAATATCCTGCTTTTTTAATTCTTTCTAAAATGTATGACAAAGCTTTTTTATTACGAGGATCAACCAAGCCTTTCACATTTTCAAAAATAAAGGCTTTTGGCTGAGATTGTTGAAGTAGATAAATTGTGTCATTCCATAACTGTCCTCTATCATCATCAAAGCCTAAATTTTTACCCGCAATAGACCAACTTTGACAAGGAACTCCAGCAGTTAATAAGTCGTGATCAGGTAACTCTTTAATTTTAGTAACATCTCCTAAGTTGTAACTCGATTTAACTTGAAAGTTGTCACAATATGTGTTTATTGCATCTTTATCTATTTCACTAAATCCAAGGCAATGCCCCCCATTATTGGCTAACGCCATTTTAAAGCCGCCAATTCCAGCAAAAAGATCAATAAAGGTAAATTTAGCGTTATTCATTTAATATCTCCTCTTACATTTTTCTACTTCAATAAATACTCGTCAAAATCTGGAGGTGGTTCTATTCCTAAGAATTCACGATAGATGCGTTCTCTGTAATCTTTTCCTAATGAATTGACTTCCTGAATAAAATTGTTGTAAGTGCCTTCCCCTCCCATCAGATCCCAGAATTCATCGCCTATCAATACAGATTCATCTTCGTGCATATTGAACCATCGCATCGGAAAGTCCCATTTATAGCTTTCTCTCTTACCGTAAGGGTTGTATGGCAAGGCAAAGTATGCGTAATCAACTAACTTGGGTTCCATTGCCAGAAGTTTAAATAGCTTCCCTTTGCTTACTTTTGTTTGATCACTATTTGGTAATGGAGCTTTAAGCTCAAAGGCATACCGCTTTCCATTTTCTTCGTTCTGGATAAAAATATCACAAACTACGCTTACTGGAATCTGGCTACCACCGCCTTCCTGAATATATTGTAATTCTTCATTCCAATTAGGTTTGATTTTGTTTTTTCCTTTGCTATGTTCTAATTTATTTAATACTTCTTGAATTCTTCTCAGACTCTCTTGCCCAACAGTACCACTAATTGTATGCCCCATTTGGCAATTGCCATAAGCTTCTAGGGCAACAACTTGAGCTAGCTTTTCCCATACAAGACCAAATGGAGTTACAAATCTTCTCTCAAAATGTGAACCTTTAAAAATTTCATCAGGTACTAATGCTGCATAAATTGGTTTGTTTGCTCGATGATTTTCTTTGATAAAAGGATCTGTAATTAGAACACGATCCATTACTCGATCCATCATTTTAGATATGACATCCTTTATAGCTTGAGCAATTCTTTGTTGTTTATCCATGCAAATATCAATAGTTTTTTTCTAAAGAATTGTCCCAAAATTTAAGTTTAATACTTGTTTAGCGATCGCCTCTTCTAACCACAAATTAAGGTCGCGATCGTATAGCATGGATTTTTGCTCGATAGTCTGGGTCATAGGTTTAGTCGATGCGATATAGGATTTATCAAGTATATCCCAAAGAACAAGGGGCTTAAGCCCCTTGTCTGAGAGGTTTGCTTCTAGAAAAATTTTTCGTAGTCATCATGGCTACCAATCCAAAACCATGTCACGACATCACCTTCTAGAATTCCTAATGCACGATAATTCCTCGTTATTCTCACAGACCAAATAGACTCTTCCGTATTAATACATTTAAAATGGAGAGAGGGATGAAATGAATTTTCTGCCCATAGGCGATAGGCTTTTCTTGTGCTTTGTCTAACATCTTCATTTAGCTTTCGATATTCAAGCCAAAAGGAAGGTAAAGTGAAGGTTCTCATAGTTGATCGTAATCAAGAGGAACAGCTTTTCCTTGAGTGATTTCTTGTTTCGCAAGGCGTGCTGCTGCAACTAGCTTTGATTGGGTCTGTGCAAAGGATTTCTCCCATTTAATTTCATCTTGCAAATCGTGGATGTATTCTCTCAAATGTTCTGTAACTCTCTCCTGTAAGCTAACAGGCAGAGTTTCCATTATTTTAACTAGAGTTGTAATTTGTGGTGAAGACATATTTTTAATGTACTTAATTAAAAGTGGATAGATATGCTATAGATTGCTAGTAGTTCCATTAAGCGACGGACTGTAATGCGGAGGTTGCGAATACAGGGCTGTCCATTCATCCGTTTAGGATTGACAATAATGCGATCGAGTTTCATAGGTGTTATTCAACTACTTTTGATACTATTTTAGCTTTAGATTAGATCGCCTCTTCTAACTACAAATTAAGATCGCTTATATTTTAAGATAGTGGAAGCGACAAAAAAAGCTAAATTTACAGGTACGGCGTTACCAATCATTTGCTCTAGATTTGTCTTAGTACCAAAAAACTTAAAAGAATCTGGAAAAGTTTGAATGTAACTTCGTTCGATTGTGGTTAAAGGTCTGATAGTTGAAAGATCAATATCCTGCGGATCGCCACTATGCAGTTGATAATTTGGAGGCATGGGACGATTCACTCCTCTTATAGTTGGGCTTGGTTCATCAATTGAGAAAATTCCTCTTCGAGCATAGCTTCTAGGATGTCGATAATAATATTGTAGGTTTAGTTTATCTCCAAGATAGTCCCTAATTGTCATAGATTTATTTGCTAAATTGGTTTTGAACAAATCTACTAGAGCATTTTGATTTCCACCAAGTTCGCCAATTAAAAAGAAACGCGATCGCGCCTGTGGTACCTGACAAAGTGAAGCGTCTAAAACCACACTAGATAAACCATAACCACATTTTATAAACTGTTCTGATATTTGTGAAAGAATATGACTTTTTGTGATTCTTTGCACATTTTCTATTACAAACCATTGTGGTTTAATTGCACAGACGATATTTGCAAAGTTATAGGTTAAATTAGCACGATCGCCATTTAGATTGCGTTTACCAGCACTCGAAAAATCTTGACATGGTGAACCACCAATAATCATTTCAGGAGCATATTTTTGAATTATTCTAATTGATGTAATTTCATCAGCTAGATCTTGTTGAATAGCAGGATGCTCAAAATTTTCTCGATAGACATCTAAAGCGATATTCCAATTATCAATAGCCGCCAAAATCTCAATCCCTGCTTTCTGGAAACCAAGAGATAATCCACCACAACCACTAAATAAATCAACAGCTTTAATCATGAGAATAACTCTGGTGAATTAAAAATAATCGCGTCAAATCTGCGCTCTGGACTAAGTAAATTCTGTCCACCACCCAGAATAATATTTTTGATTTCGTCTTTTTTGATTCTTGGAGATGTCAAATTTTCACATGACATATAGGGATTAGTTACATTGCCTGCGGAAGCAAAAGCTTTATCGTTTTTAGTGTTGTAAGAAAGTTTATCAATGATATCTTTGTAGTCACATCTGCCATGAATGCAGATATCTAAAAGCATTTTATATAGCCAAATGCTTGTTCTTGTTTGACGAGTTATTTGAGTTGCGTTATTATCGCTTTTTGATATTTGTGATATAAACCAAGCAAAGGCTGCATCACTCCATACAAAAACATCTAGACAATTTTCTGCAAGCTTTGGTGATTTTCCAATGGTCTTCCAAATTGGATGTAAAAGAAATGGTGATTGGTTTTTCTCGATACCAATGCTGATATCAGATATACAGCTAATAATTTTTTGAATACTAGTAATTACTTCCCTAGCATCTGACCAATTATCAACAACAACATTACTTCTTTCAATATGATGTTTAACTAGCTCAATATTTTTACTAACTATGCTAGATGCTAAATATACAATCGTGTCAGGTCTTACAACAATCTCACAGCCAAATTTATCATCGCTTAAATTACAAGTAGTATTGTCGGGTAATGCGGTTAACTTAACTTCTAATCCTCGTAAACATTGACCTGTCAAACTATCTTGAATGACTAAATCAGTTCTAGGTAAGCTGCCAATTACATATTTTTGAAATGGCGTATGTTGTGATTCAAAGGCAAAGTATGTATTAGTTTCACTAGGCTTAATTCCAAATACAGTAGCAATATCAATTAAATTTATGTCAAATTTTTGATTGGCTATAGATATGTAATTTGCTGCAATTCCTTGATCATCAAGATAACAGGATAAAGCGGCTGGAAAACTTGAGTTGAATTGATTTTTGCCCCAAGACTCGGCTTTGGAAAAATCTCGATTGGAATTGTTTAAACCAAATAGGCTTGCTTGTGTTGTCATTAATCTATCCTTGTGCTGACAAAAGTAAAAAAATCGCCTCTTCTAACCACAAACTGCGATCGCGATCGCACAGCGTTGTTTTTTCTCCGATAGTCTGTGTCATGGTTTTAGTTACCGATCTTCAAAACAATGGCTAAGGCTTGGCTAATTTCTTGCATTGTTGCATCATCTAGAGTTCCTACTTGCTTGATTAGTCGTTGTTGGGAGACGGAGCGAATTTGAAAAGTGTCTGCGGTCGATAATTTGCTCAGTCTATTTTTTGTTGTGGGTTCAAGCTTCACCATCCAAGGCACTTGGGCAAATGTTGGATTCCATCCTGTAATTGGAACAATGACTTTTAGTCGTAGCACGCCGATTTCGTCACTACTAACAATTATGCATGGTCGAGTTTCCCCAATTTCATCGCCGATGCTAGGATCGGCACTATATAGCCAGATTTGACCTCTAAGCATAGTCTTGATACTCATAGAAGTCCTCGTTATTGGCATCGACAAACTCAGTTAGATTGCTGTTTTCAGCATAGAAGGGGCGCATGATTTCAGCAGCCTCTCTTAAGCTAAGTTTTTCTGGTTTGCCTATGTCTTGCCGCAGTAGCTTTAGGGCAAATTCGATTACCTCTAGGCGATCGCTATTTGGCATTTGTTTGATTGCTTCTAAAATTTGAGTTTTAATCATAGTTTTTTATTTCTCGATTGTAATTAAATCAAAATAAGATTACTTCCTAAGAATAAAACTCAGGTAATGATGACCAATCATAAAACTTAATTGAATCCCATATTTTTAACAATATAAATTCGATAAATGAATGAAAAAGGCTGTTTTCTGAAAAGGATTTCTTTGAAAGGAGTGGATTTTTGCATAATTCCTTAAGCATATCAACGCTGAAACAGGATATATTTCTAATTCCTGTCTCTCGTCTTAGCTTGATTTTTTGACTACCCTCTAAAATATTCAAACCAAAACATTCTCTAATAGCTGATATTTCTACAGGGTTCCAAATTGCATCAATATTTAGAGGTAGCTGTGAATCTCCCCATATTACTTCTTCAAGAAAGTCTCTCTTCATTTCATACGAACTACTTTGAATATATTTGAAAATCCCTTCTAATTCTTGACAATGAGATTTAATAAGGGTTTGCACTGAAATATTTTCATTTGTCTCATTTTTCTGCTCATTTTTAAAAACGACATGATCCATACAACTAGGCTGAGATAACAGGTGTTTTTCAAAATCTATAACTTTATTTTTTATATATACATAAGATTGATCTAATTCAAGAACTTTAGAAGCAGCTTGTATCAATAAAAATGGATCTGGATATACTTTATTTATTCGTGAATTAACACTAATTTGTCTGTGTAAAGATTCTTCATTTAAAAACATTATAGGTTCTGCTAAATCATCATTATTTCTTAGGTTAAGGGAATTTAGATAGTGTTCAAATGAATAGATTTCAGAAATACTTTTTGATTGATAATGATGCAAACATTGTATAAAGGAAGCTTCTAATTTCTTTCTTTTTTGACCTCTTGATGAATTGTCTAAGATTGACAACTCTTTTTTTGAATCAATATAGAAATCAACTCGTAATGAGCAATCTTCTAAATTGCCATTAGGATGAATAAATGCTGGACTAACTAAATTTCCATTTCTTGTAAATCCAGATCTCCAATGGAGTGTAGCGTTACATTCAGGGCATTGAAATATTTTGCTAAAGTCAGAATGTTTTACATCTTCAGCATCAGTTAAAGTTTTGTGAGAATCATCAATTATCAAAAAAGCTTTTTTCATACATTGCCTCAACTAAAGATTGTCGTCCAACCTCTTTTAATAACTGCGAAAATACAGGCTTAAACTCCTCAATTTTGGTGATATCTACATTATTACCATACTTGTGCTTACTAAGCAGTTTATTAATCAGCATTTCTCCTTCTTGCGGATAAAAATGCCGATATGATAACAGCATTCGTTCTCGATGGTATATTTTGACAATCGTGTTTATAAATGAATTAACAAATTTTTTTACAATTTGATTTTGTGTCTTTAGATCTTGTTCTGATTTTGCAAATATAAGATTTTGAGACATCCAATTTTTTAAATACTCAATTGCTTCCTTTTTTTCCTTATCCATTTCCTCATCTATGTTGCAATATTTCGCCTTATAACCTACTCGGTTATTCTCTTGCATCAAATAGTTGCGTGACCATTCCTCAAAAATTGGTTTATATGTTTTGTCAGCAACTTTTTTTGTAAACTCTTTGGCTAACACTGCCACAGCCTTTCGTTGTTCTAACGATGCAGCAACTTCTACATATTGTCTAGATTCGGATGACATTATATTCTTACCTATTCTTGAGTATGCAATTCCATCAAAAGGTACACTTAAATTTCCTCCCAAAAATGGCTCTTCTGGGTTCATGGGGATAAGCACAACTGATAGTAGCCATAAGCCTCTCTGAGCAACAGTTAGAGCCTGATAATGCCGTCAAATATTGTATCATGAATATACAATTTACCCCTCAAACCCAGAAGACCCCCAAAAATCAATATTTAATATAGCGTCAATATCTCGGCTAAACTGCCATGTATTAGGAAAATTTACAGACTTATAATCTGGATCTGAGCGCATTAACTTGAGCGCATCATCAAAAGCATCTTGAAACAATTCGGGACTATTTGCGTAGTTTTTAAGGCTAGGTGACTGTCTCAGAATTTTGCAGATTTCCATCCTTGTTCTATTGATAGTTCTCACCCACCCTGCATAGTCATATTCACTTTTGACATAGAGCCGCTTGAGTAAATGCTCTAGCAAAGTGGTTAGTCTATTTTCTAACTCGCGCCTATCCCTACCCGCCAAACCTTCTAACTCCTCAATTAAGTTTTCGACATCTAGATTGTGAAAATCGCCTACTTTTAATTTAGCGATCGCCTCTTCCAACCACAAATTAAGATCGCGATCATATAGCGTGGATTTTTGCTCGATAGTTTGTGTCATAAGTTTCTAAACATTTGTCCAAAAATTTAAATTTAAAACTTTCTTAGCATCTCGGCTAAATTGCCATACATCGGGAAAATTAGTGTCAGGGTATTCTAGCTTTACGAGTTTGAGTGCAGTGTCAAAAGCACGGTCAAAAACCTGTGAGAAATGACCTTTGAGACTTGGAGACTGCTCTAATAATGTAGTTAATTCAGCCCTTTGATTAACGATTGTAATTTCCCACCCTCGATAACACTCAGGTAGATTTACATAACAACGCTTGAGGATATGTTCAATCAATCTAGTCAAACGTGATTCTAATTCGCGCCGATCTCTACCCGCCAAACCTTCTAACTCCTCAATTAAGTTTTCAATATCAAGGTTGTGCAAATCGCCACACTTTAAATGCGCGATCGCCTCTTCTAACCACAAATTAAGATCGCGATCGTATAGGGAGGTTTTAGAAGGTTTGGGTAAAGATTGAGTCATGCTCAACAAATTAGCGAATGTATTCTTTCAAAACACTATTGCGATTAGGATGGCGCAACTTGCGGAGTGCCTTAGCCTCAATTTGGCGAATACGTTCGCGGGTGACATTGAAGATTTGACCGATTTCTTCGAGGGTCTTCATGCGTCCATCGTCTAAGCCGTAACGCAAACGCAAAACATCACGCTCCCTAGGGCTAAGAGTGCCTAATACGCTTTCCAGATCTTCGCGCAAAAGACTCTTGGCAACCTGATCGTCAGGGGTTTCACCTTCGGACTCAATGAAATCACCGAGGCGCGAATCTTCTTCTTTACCAATGGGAGTTTCTAGGGAGATTGGCAACTGGGCAGATTTGGCAATAAACCGCAGCTTTTCGATGGTCATCTCCATGCGGGTGGCGATTTCTTCCTCAGTGGGCTTACGTCCCATTTCCTGAGAAAGCAATTTGGTGGTTTTCTTGATGCGGGAAATGGTTTCGTATAAGTGAACAGGCAAACGAATGGTGCGAGATTGATCGGCGATCGCCCTAGTTATTGCCTGACGAATCCACCATGTCGCATAGGTTGAAAACTTGTAACCCTTTTCATGGTCAAACTTTTCGGCGGCACGGATCAAGCCTAAGCTACCTTCTTGGATTAAATCTTGGAAGGATAAGCCGCGATTCATGTATTTTTTAGCGATCGATACCACCAATCGCAGGTTGGACTGCACCATCTTGTCCTTGGCGCGGCGACCCGAATGAAGGCGCTTACGAAAATCGCCAAGGGGCATACTCATTTTGTTAGCCCATTCCGACTCGCGGATCTCCTCAGGATCGCAGTCGATTTCGTTGGCTAGTTCTTCCCGCTTGATTTCAAGCTCTAGCAAGTCAGCAATTTTTCGGGCTAACTCGATTTCTTCATCGGCTCTCAATAAACGAATACGTCCAATTTCTTGTAAATAGAGCCGAATTGAATCTTCGGTGAAATGTTTTTTCTTAGTTTGACTAGCGCGTTTCTTAGCCCCCCTAGTCTTGCCAGCCTTGTCTGGGTCTTCTTCAATGTCGGGATCTTCGTCTGAGTCATCAATTAAATCATCCTTTTCGAGTTCGATGTCGTCATCCAAATCTTCAAGGTCTTCTTCAATATCTTCAAGATTGCCACCAAGTTTGCCAATTGGTAGTTTAATTTCGATAGGTAGGTCGATGGCTGCTTTGCTCATGCCAGATTCCTCAGATCCATACTGTCTAATACTTTGTGCTGTGGGAAATTACACCTAAATGATTGTAGCTTGCTAATTCACCAATTGGGGAACCAGGCTACAGGTTGCCAAGCTTACAGTCTATAAAACTCTTCAAAATAATGAAGTGATGAAATTATTGTAAACAGGTGTAATTTCCTTCTATACATTTATAGCTTATAGCCTATTGCTATTTTAGGCAGTCTAGAAAAATTTTTGAAAGCATTGCAAAATGTCGCTTTTAGAAATTTTTCTGGGTTTTAAGTCAACGCCAAGCTTTGAGTAGTGAGTTAGAAATGTTTGCATAATCATGTTTTGCTTTATTGCCTATAGTTATGAATTGAAAGCCAAACCCAGTAAGGTTTTTCCAATTAAGAAAGGGTATGGTTATTTCTTGATTGGCGATCAGATCAGCGATCGCGCTGAAAGGTAGATATGTTTAAATGCAATTAAAAGTTACATTTATTAAGTATTGTTACTTTTTAATTATGATTAAGCTTAATAAAATATCTCTTGCCTCGGTTGGTTTAGTTATTGGCGGCATTTTGTTTGTCGTTGGTTTTTGGGCATATGCTAAGGGCAACTCCACGCTGAACCTCGTGGGCTTTTTCTATGGATTTCCGATCCTGTTGGGTGGCTTTGCGTTTAAGTCATCGGAAGTAACGCCTACGCCTGTACTGGTGGCTGAGTCGGCGGCGGTAGTGAATTTACGCAAGTCGCAAGCGACTCCCACCCAAAACCAGTTACGCAAAGATGTCACGCGCTATCGCTATGGGATCAAGGCTCATTTGGATGAGGTGCTAGAAAAGGTTGGCATGAGCCCCACTGATGAAGAGCGTCCTAAGCTAATTGGCATTTACGAGGAAATTTCGGAGGCGGAGACAACTAAGGGCGCATATAGCTTGGTTTTACGTTTCTCTTCAACATTGATGCCCTTTGAAGTTTGGATAGAGAAGCAAGATAAATTGACAAAGTTTTTTGGACCTGGGATCGTGGCAGTGGTGACGGAATTAGCGGATAAAGAGGTGGATTTGCGGCTAGTTGTAGCTAAGGCTTAAAACTAACTTAATACTAAAATCTAAAGTTAATCGCGGTTTGGTCTTTTGCAAACCTCTATAAAATAATGAATAGGTACAAGTCGTACCTATCCCATACCTTTTGGAAGAATATAAACTGGTGAGCTTAGTTTCTTTGGTGTCTTTGGTGGCTGGGGCGCGATCAGCAAAGGTGGTCAGCTTTCCGACTGATACTGTGCCTGCCTTGGCAGTGCGCCCCGATCGCCGCGATCGCATTTATCATTTGAAGGGGCGATCGCCAGATAAGCCATTAATCTTGATGGCAGCAAGTTGGCAGCAGTTTTTGCCGTTTATCGATGCAGCGCATCCCAATCTCAAAACTTGGCAAGCGATCGCCGCTAAATATTTTGCAGGGGCTTTGACCCTCGTGCTACCCGCCAGCGATCGCGGGCAAGCGCTAAATCAAGGCTGTGCAACCTTGGGGGTGCGGATACCTGATTGTGCAGTGGCGATCTCCATTTTGCAACAGACTGGGGCGCTGTTGACGACTAGCGCCAATCGCAGCAATCTGCCCCCCCTCAGAAAAATGATAGAAATACATCAAAATTTCGCGGAGGTCTTAACCTTGGCAGAAGGGCTAGAACTTACGCAGGAATTGGGAAGCGGTTTACCATCAACGGTGGTGGAATGGACAGAGCAAGGATGGCTAGTGCGCCGTCAAGGCGCAGTCACCCTTCATCAGGACATGGTATAGGTATAGCAATCGCCACTAATCCTCAAGATCTTTGAAAGCTTTGCCATGTGACGCTTTCAAAGATCTTTCTGTTTTATTAATTTGGACAAACCATCACTGCACTAGTCAAGCCAAGTTTTGGAAAACTGCTCGACCTGATTAGAGAGCAGTTCCTTTTCCAGCCATTGCAGAGCTGTAATTTGGCTAGGGTAATTTGTCGCATCAAAGTCTTTGAAAACATCGAGCAAGGAAATAGCGATCGCTGTTTGACCAGAGGCAACTGTCCAGCGTTGAAAGAACTGCTGCATCGTGATGGGACTGACCGATGCTTGCAACCGCTCTAGCGCCATAACTTGATTGGAGGATCTTTGATAAGTTTTAATCGCTTCGGTAAGGCTGATTAGAGTAACTGGGTTGGGATCGCTTGTTGTGGGTTGCAATGCGGTGAAGGGAGTGCCTGTGGTGATGCCGATGCTGGCGTTTTGATTAGACCAATCTTGACGAAATTTGGCGAGCGCCTCTGGTGATATCTGACTCTGAAGCCATTGCAGGGCAAGGTTTTGATTAACCATTTGCACAGCGTTATAACCACTGAGGGCTGCTGATAGCGAGGAAGTATCGCTGATCGATCCTGTCGCCACAAACCAACGCTGCATAAATTGCTGAAAAACATTTGGTTCTATGCTGCTGTGCAGACTATTGATTGCGGCAGTTTGATGGGGCAGTTGAGCGCGACTATAGGCATTGGCAGCATCCACTAAACTAATGGCATTGTCAGTAAGGGTAGGAGCAATTGTGGCGGGAGTTGCGATCACGGGAGTCTCAACAGTCATATCATTTACCAAAGTTACAGGTGGAGTTACAGACGGAGTTACAGACGGAGTTACAGACGGAGTTACAGACGGAGTTACAGGCTCTCCAACAGAAACGGCAGGGGTAGGGACAAATATCGAGCCTAGGGGTGGCTGAGGAGTAGGTGAACTGGCAGGGGTGCTTGATCCCACAGGTGTAGTTGATTCCGCAGATGTATTGGGGCGAGTGATTTCAACCAATGTTGGCGATCCTACTGGTGCAGTGGTGGCCGTGGTGGGGATCGCAGGAGCCAGCAACTTTTGCCATGTCTTTGCACCAACCTTGCCATCCACAACTAAACCATTTGCTTTTTGAAAGGCGGCGATCGCTTCCTTTGTGCCATTGCCAAAGTCGCCATCAATGCGTCCTTGGTAGTAACCCTTCTCCTTTAGTAGTTGTTGCGCCTGCATTACATAGGTTCCCCTTGCGCCTTGCAACAGCGTGGGCATCGCAGGGTTGCTGTTGAGACTACGCAATTTTGTCCAACTCACATTACCGACAATGCCATCGGCGGTTAAGCCATGAGCTTTCTGAAAGTTGATCACAGCATTGGCCGTACCAGGTCCAAAATCGCCGTCAAGTTTACCGTTGTAAAATCCTTGCCCTTGCAAAAGTCGCTGTAACTCGATTACAGCATCGCCTTTGCTACCTTGTCTTAGTAATGGGTTCATGAATCAGCCTAATATTCCTAATATTTTTTGGATCGAAGTCGAACTTTACATTTTAAAAATAAAGCACACGGGCATCCAATCCTTGCGATCGCAAGAAATATTTTAAAGATTCTGCCCCATCGCGATTGGTATAGCCACCTGCGTAGATATAGTCACCGCGAAAGGACTTGGAAATAAAGGCGCGAGGGATAAAACGCTGTACCTGTGCTAGAGCCGCCATGCCTCCAGCACTCATCGGCACAGCCGTGACGTAGCGATAGCGGCTGGGATTGTCAAGGTTATTGGTAGTGTTGGGGAGATAGCTAGTGAGGGTAACTGGGGCGCTAGGCGTTGGCTGAGGAATGGTTGTAGTGATCTGCGTCAATTGTTGTGCCGCCACGCCGCGCCTTTGCAACTCCCTAGTTACATAGTCGGCAGTTTGCGGCTCAAAAGTCCCAGCAACAATTGAGGTGCGTCCATTTACTAAGGCGATCGCAGGGTTGGCAACGACTTGGCGGGTTAGGTCAAAGGTATAGGAATTATCGCCCACGACATATACGATGGTATTGGCAACCTGCGCTTCGGCATGATCGATCGCGATTGTGGTGATCATGCCACCCGCGATCGCTGCCACACTAGCTCGCCCCAAAGCTTTAAGTACCAAAACCGACCATTCTTGCCGCAGCCCAAGACTAACGCGATTTAATATTTGCATTATCATACTCAACACATTTCTCAACACAAAGTTCGTTTTGTCTACCTATATTATCTGACTATTATCGGACAAATTATGAAGTTCCCTTTGGTAATATTGGGGCAGTATTTTAGGCGGGCTTTTCTAAGCGATCGCTTAAAAAATAGGACAAAATATTGAGAGAGAATTAAAAATACTACTTACCTCCCATTTTTTTAACGTGAATAAGATTCCCCCTTTCGATGTATCTCAGCAGTATCAACAAATTGGCGATCGCCTCAACCAAGCAGCAATAGATGTACTTGCCTCAGGGCAGTATGTTGGTGGTCAGGTGGTCACACAATTTGAGCAAAGCTTTGGTGAGTATATAGGCTCTCAACATAGTGTCGCCTGTAACTCTGGTACTGATGCTCTATATCTGGCAATGCGGGCGCTTGATATTGGAGCAGGGGATGAGGTAATCACTGTCCCATTTACGTTTTTTTCTAGCGCTGAAACCATCAGCATGACTGGGGCAAAGCCCGTATTTATCGATATTGAAGCCCATAGTTTCAATATGAATGTGGACTTGATCGAATCCGCCATTACTGAGCGCACTAAGGCGATTATGCCTGTGCATTTATTTGGTCGTCCTACGGATATGACGAAGTTAATGGCGATCGCCCAAAAGCATAATCTCTATGTGATCGAAGATTGCGCCCAAGCAACGGGAGCCTCCTATGCAGGGGCGCGGGTTGGCAATATCGGTCATGTTGGCTGTTTTAGCTTTTATCCCACTAAAAATCTTGGGGGTTGCGGCGATGGAGGCATGATCACCACCAATGATGCGGCGATCGCCACCAAATTTCGGATCTTACGGGAGCATGGCAGCCCCAAGCGCTACTACCACGACTATATCGGCATGAATTCGCGCCTTGACTCATTGCAAGCGGCATTGCTACAAGTGAAACTACCCTACCTAGAGCAATGGAATCATCAGCGTCGCCAGATCAGCGATCGCTATACTCAACTCCTTCAAGCCGCCAATCTGCCCAATGTGATCACGCCCCACCATTGCCCCCATAGCGTTTGGAACCAGTACACTATTTGCATTGGCGCGGGTAAACGCGACTATGTGCAGTCACAACTACGCGATCGCCAGATCATCACCATGATTTACTATCCTCTGCCCTTGCATTTGCAGGAAGTATATAAAGATCTTGGCTATGCTAAAGGCGCATTTCCTGTTACTGAAGATATTTGCGATCGGGTACTCTCTTTACCAATGTTTCCCGAACTCAGCGAAGCGCAACAACAGCAAGTAGTAGAGGCATTAGCCGAAATATTGACTAATGTATGACAATACTTGCAAATTCTTAGCCGAAAACTTTCCTGAAGATTTTGCCCGTTGGCTACTATGCATCAACACCTATAATATCGGGTATAGTCTTGAACAGAAAAATTATTCAAAGACTAATCAGGAGTGAAATCATGAGAGAGTCAGTAATTTATCAAGATATTTTGCTAGAAGGTGAAGCTAGAGGTAGATTGCTAGGCAAAGCGGAAGGCAAAGCGGAAGGCAAAGTTGAGACTAAGCGGCAAATTGCCCTGAATATGTTGGGGGCAAATGTCTCTACGGAATTGGTTACGCAGTTTACTGGGCTAACTCTAAAGCAGGTGCAGCAACTGCAAAAGCTATCTCAAAAACGACCAAGTAACAAGTAATGCCAAATCACAAAGGTGTGACAACAATTTTGTGATTTAAATTCGTGATTTAAATTTGTGACTTTAAAGCCAAACCCAGCATGGGTTTTCAAATAAAGAAACAGCGTAGCTGTTTCTTTATTTTGGTGTTAGCTATGATATTTACATATGATTTAGGAAATAGTCGTGGGTATTATTAATTCCATATTTACTAAGCTGCAAAATAATCATGAGGCAAATAATCAACCAAATCCCCAGCCCCCTGATCCACAAACTACACCATCAGCGCCCTTAGCCAAAGCTTCTCACACTAATCTGCCGCCAGCCAATCCTGCGGGGGCAATGCAGCGCTATCAAGCCCTTGAATCGCAACTAAACGGCTCGCAAGTGTTACAGGCTAAACCGATCGCCCAGCCATTGGCGGAAGTGCGTAAATTTGGCAAAAGATTAATGTGGACGGGAATTTTGATTGGCATTCCTGCGGGTATTTTATATGTGGTGAACCTGCCCTATCCAGTCATTCGTCAACCGATCGCCAAGTTTGCGCCCTTGTTATTACTGCCCAGTAATATGTCAATGGAAGAAAATTTTAAAAGAGGGCAAGCGACAATTGAGGAAAGCAGACAGTTAATTGAGTCCCCAACAAGTATTGAAGACTTGGATCGAGGATCACTGAAACTCAAGGAGGGTAAAGCGGCGCTCGATGCGATTCCTGCTTGGTATGTGGCGGACTGGGCTGACTATTCACGGGGTTATTATGGTGGATGGGGCTATGATTGGCGCTTCTCGCCTGCGGGACTGCAAGCGGCAAGGGTTAAGGCGGGGCAGTTGGAAGCGAAGGTATTTCAGGAAAAAAATGCTCAGACGGCTTTGATTGATGCGGAGAGGGAATTGGCGATCGCTAAGGCAAAGTTTCAGGAGGCAAAACAGCCCGTTGATAAAAAAATAGCAGTGCAGAACTGGCAGGGGGCAATTGATCGCCTAGGACAGATTCCCGCACAAACGATGGCAGGGCGCAAGGCGCAACAGTTAGTGACGACAGCCTCTAGGGATTTGCAAGATCTGGGCGGTTTGGCGGCGGGGAATGTCAAAGTATTGGCATTGGTCAGTGGGGCAGAAGAGTTTGCGAAGAAGGCGGCTGAGGCGGGGCGCAACCCTCCCCATAGCAGCGATCGCTGGCAGGAAACGGCGCAAATGTGGCAACAGGCGATCGATCGCTTAGAAGATATTCCTGCCAATGATTTGCAGGGCTATGCTGAAGCCCAAAAGAAGTTAGCTGAATATCGCAATAATTTGTCAGAGGTCAAGGTCAGGTTGAAGTATGAGCAGGAAGCAGTACAGGCTCTAGAGTCTGCTAATCGCAATTTAGCTAATCTCTGGGCGAGTTTGCCAAAAGATGGCAAGGATCTCAATAGAAATCAGGCGATCGCTGGTTTTTTGACCATCAAAAATGATCTCGATAAGGTTAAAAATGGTACTACGGTTTATTTGAAAGCGCAGGAAACTAAGATGCAAGTGGAACAGCAGTTAAAGTTATTGCAGTCAGGTAAATAATTTGAGATCGCCCTATGGCAAAATTTGACTTTCTATCGGATTTAAATCAGCCTTGGCATCATTTGCCAATAGAGCAGGTGCTAACAGCCTTGGCATCTTCGATGGAAGGTTTAACCTATGTGAATGCTAGACAGCGTTTGCGGTATTTAGGGGCAAATAAATTGCCGCGATCGCGCCCCATGTTTAAAATATGGTTACAGCCTTTTCTCAATCCTCTAACCTATTTGCTTTTTGGGGTAGCCATTTATTTGCAATGGCAAGGGGCGGAAGGTTGGATATTATTATTGGTGGGGGCAATGCATGGCGGCTTTGGCATTTATCTGACGGCGGCGACCAATGCCATTAAGGAACAGGTGCTACGCGATCGCCCCCAAAGACGACAGCATGAGCCGTCAAATTCGGTCATGGTACTACGTGATCGCGAAACCCTCGAATTACCATCGCGGGATTTAGTGATCGGCGATATTTTGCTATTGCAGGCTGGCGATCGCCCCAATGTGGATCTGCGTCTAGTGGAGTCATCGGCGGACTTGATTGTTAACCAAACTAACCTTGGCGGTGAGGCAATTTGCCAAAAACAGGCAGATCTAATATGCGATCTCAAAACCGCACCCCTTGACTGTGGCAATATGATCTGGGCAGGGACAGAGATCACCGCAGGCAATGCCAAAGGCGTGGTGATCGCCAGAGGATTACTCACCAAAGAGCAAGCAGCTTTGAACAAGGAGCAGCCTTTCTCAGCCATCCATTCGGAATTGCGCCAATTGCGCCAATTGGGGCTAGGCATCTTGATTTTGGTAATTACTACGGTCAATGGTCTGTCATGGCAACGGGGCATTACCCTGAATTTGATGATTGCATCGGCGCTGGTGATTAGCACCTATCCTAAAAATCTATTGCGTCTTGCCACCTATGTGCAGTTATTGGGAATGCGGGATCTGGCAAAACAGCGATTATGGGCGCGTTTCCCTGCGGTGTTAGATGCGATCGGGCGCGTGACGACAATTGTCCCAATTGTAGAATCGGATGTGGTATTGAGTTTCGATGAATTAAGTCGCGGTGGCATTAGTTGGCGTGCTCTGATTCGTGCTTCCGAAGATGATGCTCAAGCTTTTGGGCAGGTGATTGGTATCGAAACCCATAGCTACTTTGCAGGAGCGCAGGAACGCATCCGCCAATGGCAGGGCGATCGCCGCAGGGCATCGGTGGCAGTGATTGGCTATGATTTGGAAGATATTAGTTTATTGAGAGCCGCCGACATTGGCATCTGCGATCGCAATTGTTGCAAAGAGTTACAGGACAGTGCCGCCCTAATTCTCCCTAAAGAAGATTTCCATTATTTACCGATCGCCATTCTCGAAGGTCGGGCTGTTTTTGATCGCTTGCAAAGAATGGTGACACTCAGCACCGTTAGTGCCTTGACATTGGCGATCGTGGTGCTAATGGATGCCGCCGCAGGGTTTTCAGTGCCGCCATTGCAATTGATTTGGATTGGCGCGATCGCTACCCCGATCGTTGCCATTCCCTTAGTGAGAGAACCAAGCCACCAGCAACTTCTGCACCAACCCGCCCACCGATTCCAGACTATGCTCCGCTCTAGTAATTACATCAGAATTTCTTTAGCGGTCTTCGCCACAGTTACCGCCGTATGCCTAGTTTTTAGTTTGAAATACCAAGGACAGGCGGCGCTGCTCTCTCAGGCGCGGACGATGGCATTTGTCACCCTTGGCTTTAGCCAAATTTTCCATGCCTGCGCGATCGCCCGTCAAAGTATTTTCCAGAATTTGCCCCTGCTTTTGGGAGTATCAGCGATCGCCCTATGCCAAGTTCTCTTTGTCCAGGTTCCTTGGTTCAGTGACATTCTGCTCACCGTTCCCCTCAATGGAGTTGAATGGGCGATCGCGATTCTCAGTGCTACGGCAGTTTTTTGGGTGCAAGAACTGCTCAAATAGAAGCTTTAAACTTTTTGCCAAAGCTGGATTTCATAGCAGAGATGCCTATGAAAAATATTTGATGCTTGCAATCCTTCTGTAATTAACTTGGTAATTAACTTACCGAGAAAATATTTGAAGATGGCATAAATCGGCGGCACGGCGATCGCCACGAGATTACCGATATAGTTCATCGTCGAAACACCAAAGGTCTTAAAGCTCTGCACACAAATATCTAGGGTCGGCGCAATGTGGGCAGAAATGTCATCCTTAGTGACTAATTTAAATCCTGCCCTCTGCATTTCTTGATGCAGATCCGCATTTACTAGGCAATTAGAAAACATCCCTTCCTTATATTCAGGATCTTTGCGTAACATATCCGCCAGCAACACATAGCCGCCCGACTGCACCAAATCAGCCGCTCCCGTCGCGATCGATTCAGGGGACATATACTGACTGCTTTCGCTAAATAGGAGCAGGTCATACTTAGGCGATCGCTCCTGTTGGCGCGAATTATGGACAAACTCATCAAAGGTCTGCATATGGAACTTCGCATTCCCCTTTGTGCGTTCCAAAAAGTTCGCCTGTTGCGATGGATCGGGCGCTAAGCCTGTCACCTGCAATCCTCTCTCCAAGATAGCGATCGCGTTGTCTCCATTGCCACAGCCCACATCTAACACCGTATGGATATCAGCAGGAATAAAGGATAACAGATGATTTGCATAGGCGGCTTGGGCAATGCGGAATTGCGTAATGGTAAGTTCCGCATTTGCAGGGGGGATTGGTTCCCAATAGCCGTAGTGGAGATAGGAAGATCCCGTGAGTTCTAAGTAATACTGAAGTGCAGCATTTTGATAACGGATAATATTATTCACAGGCTAGGTTTTCCAGTATTTTTCATATTATAGCTGTAGTCTGTCTTGTTTTTTTAATTACAATGCTTTGCGCCCAAACCCAAATCAAAAAAGTTTTGAAAGCGCTGCTTTGACTTACTTTCAAAACTTTTTTTGGCTCGTTTGATCGATAATTGCTGTCAGGAAATTAAAAAAAGGGCTTCAGTCCCCTGTCTGCTTATTTTGCGTTCAAGCAATCAAGAAAACCTTCCCTTAGTTCCTTTTCATTGAGATGCCTGCCGATAAATACTAATTGATTTTTGCGAAGTTCATGATCTTGCCAAGGGCGATCGCGGGTTGCGTCAAACTGCATATGTACCCCCTGAAAGACAAGGCGATCGCTAGAACCCGCGAGATTGAGAATCCCTTTAGATCGGAAAATATCCTGACCATTGGTTCGCAATAGTTCACTCATCCAAGCTTGGAACTTATAAGGATTCACCTCACCAGATTCTAAAATGCTAACGGAGCCAACTTCTTGATCATGCAAATGATGATGCTCTTCATGATCGTGGTGATGATGATCGTGGTCGTGGTGATGATCGTGATCATGGTGATCATGGTGATCATGGTCATGATGCTCAGGTTCAGAGGTTTGGGCTGCTAAAAACTGAGGATTTTTTTCGAGAATCCTTTCCAAATCAAAACCACCGACATCGAGAATTCGTTCCAAAACTTCCTTTATATCGTCAATAGGCTGCTCACTGGCAGTCTCAGCGATTAATTGATTTTCCGAATGACTGAGGCTAACTTTCTCCACCTTCGCTAAAACATTGAGATCCTTAATTGCTGTTGCCAAGTCTTCAAGCTCTGCTGCTGTCACCAAATCCGCTTTATTCAGCAAAACCACATCAGCAAAGCCAATCTGCTCCACCACTTCGCGATCGCCCCAATGTTGTTGAATATGCTTGGCATCAACCACCGTCACCACCGCATCTAGCTGTACCTGCCGCCGAATATCCTCATCCATAAAAAAGGTTTGCACCACAGGACCTGGATCAGCCAAGCCCGTTGTCTCTATCAAAAGATGATCAAACTTATTACGGCGGCGCATTAAGTTACCGATAATTCTAATCAAGTCACCGCGCACGGTGCAACAGATACAGCCATTATTCATCTCAAAAATTTCTTCGTCAGCACCAATCACCAATTGCTGATCGATGCCCACCTCACCAAACTCATTGACGATGACCGCGATCTTTTTGCCATGCTGCGCCGTGAGGATATGGTTGAGTAAAGTGGTTTTGCCTGCCCCCAAAAAGCCAGTCAATACGGTTGCAGGGATTTGTTCTAGGTTCATAGGTTCGCTTATGCAAATACTGTAATTATATTTTACTGACAGCTAATTCAAGATCAAAATCATGCTCACATCAACGAATTATTTGAGGGCTTCGGGATCAATGCCAATTGATCTTAAATAATTGGCTAATTTTTCTTTTTGTTGGCGCTCTTGATCAGCGATCGCCTCAGCTTGTTGTTGAGCTAAGGCTGCTTGATCGGCGATTGCTTTTTGTTGCTCAGCGATCGCCTTTTGTTGCTCAGCGATCGCCTCAGCTTGCACAGACCGTTCATCGCCCGTCAACAATAAATTCCCTGATTCATCCCACCAGCGCAACCAAGATACACCATTCTCTACTATCAACCCAAGCTCCACACCCATTGGCGGAATGGCGTAATGACCGCGATCGTTGGGCTGAGTCTTGGTATAGCGATTATCAAGTAGGTGATAGACCTCAATATTGCCTCTAAATCCATCAAAAATGGCATAGTAAGGAATACGGATAGCCTGCTCGTAAACCCAGAATTTCCCTGCTTTTTCCGTTTCACTGGGCGGCGTTGCATCCCTTTCTTCGGCTCCATTGCCAGACACAAATTCAATGGCAATTAATGGTGCGACATATTCTTTCCACAGCACATAGGAACGGCGATATTCACCATCCAGCATCGGCGGTACATTCGGCAC
>NZ_JACJPY010000071.1 GCF_014696345.1 Pseudanabaena cinerea FACHB-1277 | reverse complement strand
TATTGAAACTAGCTCCCAATAAGTTAACCTACTATCAACGAGGTAAGAGGGCTATGCAGCTTGTCACGGCTACGTTTTAGATGTCTTTGTCACCCCCTCAGAATCTTTAGCTTATTTAATATCTCTACGATAAATCCCGAAGCTAACCATAGAAAAGTTGAAATCCCTAAGGCATAGGATAGGTAATATAAAGACGGAGGATATTTAAAAAGCTGTGTTTTGATCCATAAACCTGAGTTTAAATAAAATGACAATCCCATAGCAATAAAAGCAGATATGCTAGATATGGACATATAAATCAATGATTTTCTGTCTATACTATTTAGACGCAACCCAATGGCAAATATGACCGAATAAGGAACAAGATATAAAAATATAGATTCAAATACAATCATCCATTTTGAAGACGATAAAAAAGGCTGAGAAACCAGTAAAATTAGCTCATAACTCAAATAAACAGCTCCAATAATCAGAAAATAACTCAGGTTTTTTTTGATTTTTAAATGTAATTTCATTATCAATGGAGCTATAGTAGCCATGCATAGAAAAACTCGAATAATCCACACATAACCAATACCTGGTAACAATAAATAGCTCTCCAAAATTGTTCTTATACTTGGTAATTTAATAGGATAAGCAATAAAGAAAATCAATAAAAAGTAGCAAGTAAGAAATATCCACAAAGGGAATAGTAATCTTTTAATTCTTTTCCATATATAAGATTTATAGCTCTCTTGCTTATAAGATAAGCTAAATGATAAGCCCGATATCATTACCATCAATGGCACATCAAAATTGCGAAGCTGAAATATTAATGCAGGAGGATTGACATGAGCAAGTATTATCATTGCTAAACCTAAAAATCGAAGTATATCAATTTTGTTATCTCTCACCAATCACCTCTTAAAACCATGGCGAAATTAATTTTACAGCGCCTTGTGCGATCTGTGGTTACTGAGCACTGTTTCCGCAAAGTGGGGAATACAACGGAACCAGTCCCAAAATCCTTACACTTGACTCACAACTGGCATTCTCAAATTAACCAAAGCCTTTTGCAACACGCTCGGCTTCACACTCAACCCAACTTGATTGAGATCGCCATCAGTATAGCCAATTACTAACGTGTCAATAGAATCATCCATTATTTCAAATCTTCTGGAAACTGAGGATCGAGGATTTGGGCGATCGCGTAGGGACAATCGGATGGCAAATCTGGGTAATCGAGAGGAGTTTCTCGCACAACTAAAGCCATTGTAAAACTTGTGGCGATGGCAGGGGCTTATCCGTTGATTCGTAATCTTCGCTTAAAAGTGGCAGTTAATTTTCTTGATCCATTTCTGCGATTAGCCGCCCAATGATGGGACGATCATCAGCATAAGGGGCAGCCTTCATATAATTTTCCAGATCAATCCTTGCTTCGGTATAGCGATCTAGTTGATAGCAGATTAAGCCCCGATCGCGCCATTGAGTGGGGATATCAGGATGTAACATCAGCGATCGCTCAATAGCAGCAAGGGCCTTATCTGGTTCACGGCGGCGCAGATAAATCATTTTTAGATTGTTTAACAGGCGATCGAGAATGCGGCGAATGCCAACGGGGGCAAGGTATTCGGGCTGAAGTACCACGACCTCGCCATAAAGCTGAGAGAGCTTAGCAGCACAGTCTTCGGGAAATAGGATTTCGCCTTTGTTGTAAGGATCAATAAAAATTTCTAAATCAGGATGTTGGGGACGAATGATGAAATGCCCAGGAAAACTAATACCCTCAATGGGAAACCCTAAGCGATCGCCAATAATCATATAAATCAACGATAGGGTTAAGGGAATGCCCAAGCGCCGATCTAACACATGGTTGATAAAGCTATTGAGGGGATCGTAATAATTATGGTCATTACCCTGAAAACCTAGCTCTGTAAATAGGTATTGATTAATCGCTTGCACCTTTTTGAGAGGATAGGCGATCGCCGCTAACCTTGGCTCTAGATCCGACACCATCCGATCTAATAGGCTGCGGTAATGTCCAAGATCCATGCGCGGATTCTCTTCCCATGCGATCGCCAAAGCCCCTTCGAGCAGATGATCGATGGATAATTCAGCGTCAGCAGTATGGGCAATTTGCCAAAATTTTTGCCTTGCAGGAGATAAAGTCAGCACAGTCACAACTCTTTGCGAATCTTTGCGAAATTTCTAGCGGTTTTCAGTTTAGGGCGTAAACTTGACCGCTAAATAAAATACGGGTAATGCCCTTACGAATCAATTGATTGCGCGTAATATGAATCAAATCACTGGGAAATTTAATCACCCGTTGATTGCTATGGGAAAATCTTTTGGCAACCCGATGATTGTCAAAAATGGGAATAGTTTTTGATTGATTCTCTTCAAGGGGAATCGCACCTAGATCCTTAAAATCCTTAAGGGGTCGGGTAATAATCTCGGCAATGCGATCAACAACGATATAGCAAATAATTGGCAGTTCCGCCTCATCAAGTGGCAGTATCTCTAAGCGATCGCCTGCATTATGATGCCCCTGCAACTCCGTAAACATCGCGAGGCTAGTATCCCCATCCTCATCAGCAAAGTCTAATTCATCAAGATCGAGATCAAGATTATCCTCATCGACAAGATCATCTTCATCGAGATCATCTTCATCAAGATCCTCATCAAGCAAAGAGTCTATATTCTCATCCCCCTGATCATCAGAGTCTCCATTTATGGACACATCCATTAAATTTAGATCCAGATTGCTATCTAGATCCAAGCTTGCTAGATTATCTACTTCCTCTAGCTCAATCTCATCATCGTCGCTGTTCACAGATATATTGTTAGATAAATCTTCAGTAATGAGGGCGAGTTGGTTGATCTGAAAATCGCCGATGTCAAAATTAGATCGCGCTCCTTTTTTGCCATCAGCCTTCTTCTTAGTCACCAATTGTCGATATTCTTCCGCAGGCATTAGCTCTTGCAACAGTCGGACGACTGTACTTGTACTAATGCCAAATTGCTTAGCCAGTTGCGTTGTGGTCGCACCTGAATCGCGATAGAGGCGAAGTATGGTTTGTTTATCATCCAGTGCAAGTTTAACAGCCATTGATTTGGGATACCCCGAAACCGCATCTCTAAGGACTATTCAATATACTACAGTGCTTTGCCCATACACAAACCATTATCTCGAAAGTATATTGACAACAGGATATATAATCAGCGATTGCAAGGCTTTGTGCTGATTTGCAACTATAAAAAAAATTTTTTTCTCGCTTCAACAAGCTATAGCGTTAACTTATGCCTGAGATGTCTGTGCGTTTTCAACTTTTATCAAGCTTACTATTGGAATTAATAGCCATTTTGCGCGATCGCCAAGGCGATACATGGACGGCGATCGCCAAAGTTGCAGCACATCGCTCAGCCACGATCGCTATTGATGACACCCGCCTGCATATAAAGGTTGCCAGCGCTCCTGATCTAGAAGTGCAAATCCAAACGGCAGCGCCCGATGCTGAGGACTCCTTTGAAGCCACAGGTGATGCCTTGCGGGATATTATGTTTGGACGATCTTCACTAGAAAAGTCCGTTGCCTCTGGCAAGGTGATGATTCGGGCAAATTTTAGCAGTCTATGGAAAATTCGTGCAGTGGTTGCGGCGGTATTAGTAGATGCAGAGGTGGAGCCGCGTTTATCAGAGGTATGGCGAAAATTTGATCAAAATTGGTAGCATGGGTTTTATTGCCTTTATTTTACCTAGATATCATAAAAAATAAATTTGTTATCAACCCAACATAATTGTGTATCGATCTCCTGCAAAGTTTTCCACAGGGTTTTCCACAGATATTTGCACTTTATCCACAGATAATCGAGGGTTTTCCACAGCCCTTGGGAAATTAAAAAAGGCGATCGCTATATGGGTTAAGGATTTGTTAATGAGTGGGCAGTTCTATGTGGGAAAACTTTTGAAGGGTTTAAATTATGAAGTTATGTAACAGAAATACATTTAAAATCACGGTGATTGATCTCAATTTCATGGAATAACAAGCATTTGCTTAACATCTCGTTACGTTGACAAGAGCTACTGCTTAAACGCACAATTAAATCCCGACCTTCACAATGGTTGCGAAATTCCGATTTAACTCGCTTAGAAATTGAGGTTTCCGCATGAATACCACCGTCAGTATATTGGCAGAGATTCCTGAAGAATTGCATGAAAGCCTCAAGAGCTACCTAGGTTCGCATCCAGATTGGAATCAAGATCGCGTATTGGCTGCCGCATTGTCTTTGTTTCTCTTGCAAAATGGCAGCGATCGCCCAGGTACAGCCGCCGCCCATAGCTATCGCAGTGCCGCTAAAGTATATCTGAATGCCGTATTTCAGCATTCAATATAGTTACAAAATAGTTGCAACGCTCTGCACGCCAACCCAAATCAGGAAAAACTATGAATACGACCCCATCCCCAAATTTGTCTAACAATGCTGTAACCATTGCGCGTGATGTCGATGTGTTGGTGGTGGGTGCAGGGATTTCAGGATTGACGATCGCCTATGAATTAGCGGTCAAGAAATCCTATCGCGTCATGGTTGCTGAGGCTCAAGACCGCGTAGGTGGGGCAATCATCAGTCAAAAAAACGATCAGGGCTATCTTTGGGAGGAAGGTCCTAATAGTTTTCAGCCTGCCCCAGAGCTTTTACGCCTTGCCGTTGATGTGGGGCTGAAGGAGCAGTTAGTATTGGCAAATGGCAAACTGCCACGCTTTGTGTTTATCAAGGGCAAGCTGAATGCTTTACCGATGAGTCCTCCTGCGGCGATCGCCTCACAAATTTTGGACTGGGGCAGCAAAATTCGCCTTGCTTTGGGGGCAATGGGCTTTGCGCGTCCTGCGATGGCTGGTGAAGAATCAGTGGCACAATTTTTTACCCGCGTTTTGGGGCGCAAAGCAGTTGATCGTTTGGTTGCGCCATTCATCTCTGGGGTTTACGCGGGCGATCCGCAGCGTCTTAGTGCTAAGGCAGCCTTTTCTAAAATCTACCGTCTTGAAGAACGTTATGGCGGTTTGATCGCTGGAGCTTTGCTGTCTAGCCAAGAGCGCAAAGCGCAAAAGCTAAAAGCTCAGTCCGATGATTTACCCAAAGTTAAGGCGGGGGAGCTGGGCTCTTTTCGGGAAGGGATCAAGATGCTGCCTGAGGCGATCGCCGCCAAACTGCGGGAGCGGGGGGCAGCGATCAAGCAACAATGGACATTGCGATCGCTGAGTCAGCAAGAGGATCAACAGGGCAAGTTTTATCAAGCCTGTTTCGATACGCCCACAGGCATAGAGATGATTACGGCGCGATCGGTGGTGTTGAGTACCCCTGCCTATGTCAGCGCCAAAATCCTCGAAAATTATTTACCTGCCGCCAGCCAAGCCCTTGCCCAAATCTTCTATCCCACCGTTGCCTGTGTGGTGCTTGCCTATCCCAAAAATGAACTCGTTAGCGATATGCAAGGCTTCGGCAACCTGATCCCCCGCACTGAAGGCATTCGCACCCTTGGCACGATCTGGACATCTAGTCTCTTTGCGGGTCGCGCCCCCGCAGGTTGGCAGTTACTTTTAAATTTCATCGGTGGTACGCTCGATCCTGCCCTCGCCAAATTATCCGAAACTGAAATTGTCCAAGCTGTGCATCAGGATCTCCAAAAAACCCTGCTGCGCCCCAATTCCCAAGCTCAACCCAAGGCGATCGCTGTCCATGTCTGGGATCAAGCAATTCCGCAATACGAAATCGGGCATCTAGAGCGGCTCGCCACTGTCGAATCCGCATTGCAAAAGTCCCCTGGTCTTTATGTCAGTGCTAACTTCATCGGTGGTGTTGCCCTTGGTGACTGCATTAAACGCAGTATGCATGAATCCGCAAAAATCGATCAATTTTTACAGCTCTAAGATCCAGAAAGCTCTTAAGGTTGATCTCATCAGCTCATTTTACAGGCTAGATCTATACCAGAGGAACTTCCGTGACTCAACAGGCTATCCCCATCTCCGCAAATGCCGCAACACATTTCACCCTCACGATTAACGGTATCACTACCTTAGTCAAAGATATTGCGCCCACAACAACCCTACTGCAATATCTGCGACAGCAAGGCTATGTCGGCACAAAAGAAGGCTGTGGCGATGGCGACTGTGGCGCTTGTACCGTAGCGATCGCGGGTAAAGATGCCCAAGGAAAGCCCCAATATCAGGCGGCAAATAGTTGTCTGATTCCCATTGGTGCGGTGGCGGGACGGGATGTGATTACTGCCGAGGGGTTAGCGCACGGGCAACCGCACGGATTAATTCAGGCGCAATCTTTGGAACAATTGCACCCCGTGCAGGCGGCGATGGTGGAAACCGCAGGCTCCCAATGTGGCTACTGCACCCCCGGATTTATCATGAGTATGTTTGCGGCTTACTATGATGGCGGCTTGAAGGATGATGTCTGCATTGAGGGGAATCTCTGTCGCTGTACGGGCTATTTGCCGATTCGCCGAGCCGCCCAAAAATTATTGGCAGATTTAGGAGAGGAATCACCCAGCGATCGCTTTAGTACCATGCTGACGGCAAAAAATTCTGATCTTGCGGCGATCGCCTATAGCAGTAATGAACATCGGTTCTATCGCCCTACAGAATTAACGGAAGCTCTCCAACTATTACAAGCACATCCCGATGCGACTCTTGTGGCAGGAGCGACAGATTTAGGCTTAGAAATGAGTTGGCATCGGCGTAATTATCCTGTGTTGATTTCCCTAGAAGGAATTACGGAATTAAAACAAATTCATCAGACTGAGGACTATGTGAAAATTGGGGCGGCAGTTCCCCTCAGTCATATTGAGAATGTATTACATGGCATATTTCCGAGCCTTGATGAAATGCTGCATTGGTTTGCGGCGCGACAGGTTCGCAATCGAGCTACCCTTGGCGGCAACATTGGCACGGCTTCACCCATTGGGGATTTGCCACCCGTGTTATTAGCTCTTGATGCGACCGTGACCCTTGCGAGTATTCAAGGCGATCGCACCTTACCTCTAGCCGATTTCTTTAAGGGTTATCGCCAAACAGAACTACAGCAGGGTGAAATTATTAAAACGGTGACGATTCCCAAAGCGATTAGTAAGGGAGCTACTAAGCGTCTCAGCTTTTCCTACAAAATCGGCAAACGTGGCACGGATGACATCAGTATTGTGGCGGCTGCCTTTGCGATCGATCTTGATGCCGAACAGAAAATTCTCCATGCAAGGCTTGCCTATGGTGGCGTAGCGGCAACTCCAATCAGGGCGATCGCTGTGGAACAGGCGTTAATCGGTCAGCCTTGGAATCTAGAAACTGTGCGATCGGTGAAGCCGATGCTCCATGAAGCTTTTACTCCCCTTAGCGATCTGCGCGGTAGTGCCAATTATCGCAAGTTGCTAGTCGGCAATCTATTTGAGAAGTTCTTTATTGAGCAAACTAGTTAATGCTTCGCATTAACTTGCTGGGTTTTACATAACATATTTTTTTTAATAACCATACATCTCCAATGATCACTCAATCCCAATCCCAGAAAACCCATGAAAGCGCGATCGCTCACGTTAGCGGCAAGGCAGTCTATACCGACGATCAGCGCTTACCTGCGGGGATGCTTTCCCTCTATCCCGTTCTATCACCCCATGCGAGAGCCAAGATTACCAAGATTGACTGTAGCGCCGCCTATGCAGTGGAAGGCTTAGTGACGATCCTCACTGCGGCTGATGTGCCTGGGGAAAATGATACAGGCGCGATCATTCATGATGAAGTGATGCTTCCCACCGATGAGGTGAGCTATTGGGGTCAGGTGGTGGTGTGGGCTGTGGGTGAATCGGAGGATGCTGCCCGTGAAGCTGCCGCTAAGGTGGTTGTGGAATACGAACCTTTACCTGCAATTCTATCCATTGAAGCGGCGATCGCTGCCCAAAGTTTCCATCTTGATAAAAAAGTGATTAAACGAGGTGAACCTGAAATAGCTTTAGAAAAGAGCGATCGCACCATCACAGGTGAATTAACCGTAGGCGGACAGGATCATTTCTATCTGGAAACCCATACGAGTTGGGTCATTCCCGATGGCGAAGGCGGCTACAAGGTCTATAGCTCCACCCAACACCCTAGCGAAACACAGATCATAGTGGCAAGGGTTTTAGGCTTGCCCAATAATTGTGTGGTCGTGACTTGCCTACGGATGGGCGGTGCTTTCGGGGGCAAAGAATCGCAGGCAAATCCCTTTGCGGCGGCGGCGGCTGTGGCGGCTTATAAAACTGGTCGTCCTGCGAGAGTGAGTCTGCGGCGGCATCACGACATGATCATCACAGGCAAGCGCCACAACTTCCTCGGACGCTATCAAGTCGGCTTCACCAATGAAGGGATGCTGACTGCCCTCAAGGTGGAACTCTATGCTGAAGGGGGATGGAGTCTTGACCTTACGCCGCCCGTACTCATGCGAGCGATGATGCATATCGACAATGCCTATTACGTTCCGCATTTAGAAGTACAGGGCTGGATGGCAAAGACCAATCGCATCTCGAATACCGCATATCGTGGATTTGGCGGACCACAGGGCATGGTGATCTGTGAAGAGATTATCGATCGCATTGCCCGTACTCTTGGTTTAGCGCCCGAAGTTGTGCGCGAACAGAACTTCTATCACGGTTCAGGAGAGACTAGCACCACCCATTATGGACAGGAAATTTTCCAAAATCGGATTGCTCGCGTTTGGAATGAAGTAAAAGCCAATGCTAATTTTAGCGATCGCCAAATCGAAATCGCCCAGTTCAATCAAACCAGTCCTTACAAAAAACGTGGAATTGCAATTACTCCCGTGAAGTTCGGGATTTCCTTTAATAAAATCGAATACAACCAAGCAGGAGCGCTAGTCCTAATCTATACCGATGGCAGCATTCAAGTTAATCATGGCGGTACGGAAATGGGGCAGGGACTCCATACCAAAATGTTGCAAGTGGCGGCGCAATCCCTCGGTGTAAATATTGATCGCTTTCGGATCATGCACACCAGCACCGACAAAGTGCCGAATACTTCCGCAACCGCCGCTTCCAGTGGTTCCGATCTCAATGGACAAGCGATTAGAGATGCTTGCGAAACCCTACGCCAACGCCTTGCCACAGTTGCGGTGAAGATGCTCAATCTCAATGCCCCTGAAGATCTCGTCTTTGAGAATGATTGGATCTATTGCCCCAGCTATCCTAGTGCCAGAATTGGCTTTGATGAAGTGGTCAAACAGACCTACACGCAACGGATTAGCCTTTCGGCTAACGGCTTCTATCGCACTCCCAATCTCTATTGGGATGCCAAAATAAATAGGGGCAGACCCTTCTATTATTTTGCCTATGGTGCAGCAGTGAGTGAAGTGGAAGTCGATGGATTTACAGGCACATTCAAACTGCGTCAGGTGGATATTGTCCATGATGTCGGGTCTTCGATTAATCCCTTATTAGATAAAGGTCAAATCGAAGGAGCCTTTGTGCAGGGCATGGGTTGGCTAACGATGGAAGAATTGGTCTGGAATGAGCAGGGACGCTTGCTCACCTTTGCCCCTAGCACTTATAAAATCCCCACCGTGAGCGAAATTCCCGAACAGTTCACGATCGCTCTCTTAGAACGCGCCGCCCAAGATGGCGTAATTCTCGGCAGTAAGGCTGTGGGCGAACCTCCTTTTATGCTAGCAATATCCGTTCGTGAAGCCCTGCGTGAAGCTGTCGCTGCTTTTGGCTCAGGAAAGCACCCCGTAAACTTGGCAGTTCCCGCCACTCCCGAAGCGATCCTCTGGGCGATCGAATCTGTGAGAGCAACTGCTATCTCTGCGGTGACAGCCTAGATGATCTATGAACATCTTTTAGGGTTACTCCATCAAGAAGCCGTCGTCATCGCCACCGTAATTAACGTCAAAGGCTCCGTACCGCGAGAAGTGGGCGCAAAGATGCTAATTACGGAGTCAGCCTGTGTAGATACCATTGGTGGTGGTGCAGGAGAGGCGAAGGCGATCGCTAAGGCTAGAGAAGTTCTACAAACAGGAGTTAAAACCCTAGTAGAAATTGATTTGACGGGGAAGCCTCATCATAATCGCCCAACGGAAGGCATCTGTGGCGGTTGGATGGAAGTTTTGCTAGAGCGCTGGCAAGGAGAACAGGCGATCGCATTAGTAACCGAGATTATCACCAATTTGCGATCGGGAAAAGAAGTTACTTTAGTTACACCTTTAATTCAAAATGTGAAGATAGATGGCGCTCCGCGCCATCTATCTTCACAACAAACAGATGCTTTCATAGAAGTTCTCAAACCTGAGCCGATGCTCTTGATTGTCGGTGCGGGTCATGTGGGGGAGCAATTGGCAAAAGTGGCGTGTTTAAGTGGCTTTCAGATAGCGATTCAGGACGATCGCTGTGAATGGGCAAATCGCGATCGCTATCCACAGGCGACATTTATCTATAATTCTATTGAAGAGGCTTTAGGCGAATTAGCCAATCACCAAGAGCTATACGTTGCCCTAGTCACAAGAGGCTATCACTATGATTTGGAAGCGCTCAAGGCTTTGTTAGATCGCCAAGTTGCTTGCACCTATATCGGCATGATCGGCAGCGATCGCCGTGTTAAACAAGTTTTAGCAGAGATCAAACGCGAAGTTCCTATTAAAACTTTCCCTTCTATTTACGCTCCCATTGGACTAGATATCGGCGCATTAACTCCTGCGGAAATTGCGGTAAGTATCGTTGCCGAATTAATCATGGTGCGGCGTGGCGGCTCTGGGCGATCGCTATCTCAAGTTGTATAGCTGTTTTAACTTATGGTATGTGAATTTAAGGGTGTCATGTTGTTGATTCAAGCTGAATTATTGTGCCAAACTTGTATCTAAACATTTGCCGCGAGATTGCCGATCACCTCACCTAGATTGATCGCTGATAATTGATTTGTGAAATGGACATGGGGGTACTCAAACAAAATATTTCTTAAAATATTTGTGTCGCAATAAATATCTCATTGGGGAGAATGCCAAAAAATAAGTCCAAAAATAAGTCCAAAAAATATTTTGCGAAAACTTTGAGCAAAAGCTTAAATACGCTATAATCAAAAACCTATGCCTATGGGTTTAGCCTTCTCAGCTACCCCCCCACAGGCGTGGGATGTAAACCGCAAAAAGCTGTAATGCTTGCTGCTCTTACATTTCCGGGAGGAAACCAAAAAATCTCAAGGCGAACAGGAATAAGGAAAAATTTAGTTATGGTCAATCGGACAAAAACTGCTACCACCAATGTCGGCTTTACTCATGAAGACTTTGCCAAACTTTTAGATAAGTACGATTATCATTTTAGCCCTGGCGACATTGTTGCAGGTACTGTATTCAGCATTGAGCCTAGGGGCGCACTTATTGACATTGGCGCAAAGACAGCAGCGTACATCCCCATTCAAGAGATGTCGATCAACCGAGTTGACCAAGCTGAAGAAGTTTTGCAGAACAATGAAACTCGTGAATTTTTCATTCTTGCCGATGAAAACGAAGAAGGACAGCTAACCCTCTCCATTCGCCGCATCGAATATATGCGGGCTTGGGAGCGGGTGCGTCAGTTACAGGCGGAGGATGCCACGGTGCGATCGCTGATTTTTGCAACAAACCGAGGGGGCGCACTGGTCAGAATCGAAGGCTTACGCGGATTTATTCCTGGCTCTCACATTAGCACTCGCAAGCCCAAGGAAGAATTGGTGGGCGAAGAGTTGCCACTCAAGTTTTTAGAAGTCGATGAAGATCGCAACCGTCTAGTTCTCAGCCATCGTCGCGCCCTTGTCGAACGCAAGATGAACAAGCTAGAAGTTGGCGAAGTGGTAATCGGCGTGGTACGCGGTATCAAGCCCTATGGTGCATTTATTGACATCGGCGGCGTAAGTGGCTTGCTGCACATTTCCGAAATTTCCCACGAGCATATTGAAACACCTCACAATGTCTTTAATGTGAATGACGAGGTGAAGGTGATGATCATCGACCTTGATGCTGAGCGCGGTAGAATTTCGCTATCGACCAAGCAGCTTGAGGCGGAGCCAGGGGATATGGTCAAAGATCCGCAGCTAGTCTATGACAAGGCTGAGGAAATGGCAGCTAAATATCGCGAACAACTGAATGCGCCTCCTGCGGTGATGGAAATTGCTTTGCCTGCGGTAGACGAAGAGTATGAGGTTCCTGATGCTATGGAAGAGCCTGAAATTCCTGAAGAGATTGTTGCTGAAGTTGTTGAGGAAGCCAACCCTGAAGCTTAGCTAGTACAGAAAAAATCTAGAGAAACCTTGAAAGCGCGGCTTAGCTGCGCTTTTAAAGTTTTTAAAGTTTTTCATGCTTGCGAAAAGCTATACAGTATAGATATAGAGAAAACACCCAACTTTTAAGATACCTGAGGAAAGAGCGTTGCCTACACTTGGAGTAAATATTGATCATATTGCCACGATTCGGCAAGCGCGGCGTGGTGTAGAACCCGATCCTGTTACTGCTGCCGCGATCGCTGAACTAGCAGGAGCCGATGGAATCACAGTACATCTACGGGAAGATCGCCGTCATATTCAAGAGCGTGATGTGCGATTGCTACGCCAAACCGTGCGTACTCATCTAAATCTCGAAATGGCGGCAACCCCCGAAATGGTGGCGATCGCCCTTGATGTCAAGCCAGACTATATAACCCTTGTCCCTGAGAGACGTGAAGAAATTACGACTGAGGGGGGACTGAATGTCAAAGCTCAGGGCGATCGCTTAGGTAAATTTGTGCATCAATTACAGGGGGCTGGCATTCCTGTGAGTTTATTTGTTGATCCTGAAACTGCACAAATTCAGGCTTCAGCCAAAACTGGAGCTAAATTTATTGAATTACACACAGGCACTTATGCCAATGCCAAGGCTGGTGAATCCCGCGATCGCCAATTGCAAGCACTAACTGATGGCGGAGCCTTGGCGATTAAACTAGGGCTAAAACTCAATGCAGGGCATGGGTTAGACTATCGTAATACAAGACCAGTGGCTTTAATCAAAGGCATGGAAGAGCTAAATATTGGACATAGTATTATTAGTCGTGCTGTGCTTGTTGGCTTAGATCGAGCAGTTCGCGAAATGAAGGCTTTGATTAATTAAAAAAAAGGGCAGCGCATCGCGTTGCCCTTTTTAATCAAAAAGTTTAATCAAAAAGTTTAATCAAAAAGTAGTTTGCGTTCGCGCTCCCAATTGCGATACATCCAAAGGACTGTGTACCAATTCATGTAAATGCGGAAGATTTCCATAGCAACCTCTGATTTACCTCGATCGCATAGCCATGAGAGCAAAGGCTTGAGGGTGCGATCATTGAGCAGTCCGCCGAGGGTCAAGATTCCCCATAGCGCTAAATGCAGCCAAGTCTTTTGGATCATTAGCTTTACCTCCCAAGTGGGATGCTTTTGATAAAAGATAATACTCATTCTGCCCCGTTGCTCTTCAAGATCTAGTAAACGCGGCATTTTGTCGATGGAAAAAGCTGCATGGTAATGAAATGCGATCGCCCCTGCACAGGTCAAACGCTTTAGCCCTAACTGTTTAATTCGCATTCCCAATTCAAAATCTTCCCAACCATATTGAAAAAATCCCGTATCAAATTTACCTGCGGCTAATAACCATTGTCGGGCGATCGCCAAATTACAAGTATCGAAAATTGCGGCGGTGAATATGGGTATGGGTGGCACTGGCTCTGAATCGGGCGATTCCAGATTAGTGGTATTAATGATCCTGCCATAGCTATATACTTTGTCACCTTGGGATAGGGTTTCCGTATGTGCCTGCAAATATTCAGGATTAACAGTGATATCACTATCAACAAAGGCAATATATTTACCGAGGGCGGAGTCGATGCCATAGTTGCGGGCGGCGGCGGCGGCAGCATGGTCTTGGGTGAGCAGTCGCAAATGGGGGTAGCGATCATGATGTGTTGTCAAAAACTCCACCGTGCCATCCGATGAACCATCATCAATCACTAAAACCTCATAGGGAGCAGTTATGGTTTGCTTCTCAAGAGCTGCCAAACATTTTTGCAGGATTGGCAACCTGTTATAGGTTGGTACAACCACTGACCACAACATTTCCGACATCGTAGTTTCTCCGTTTTTCCTTTTTTTGCGCGATCACCTCAAGAATTATATCTTTTTAAAGTGAGTTCGATGGAGTAGCCACCGTTATATAGCTGTTGCCAGTCTTGTTGGGACACAAAACTAGTAGACGAGTGGCGGAGCGAATCGCCGTCACTCGCTTTTTGGGTTTTAATTTGTCCTAATACAGGTGGCGACAGCTATAAATCAAATTATGTGACCCAAATTGTGTGGATTTGAAAACAATTTAAGGAAATCAGCAAATCCTTGGCATTATCTGGACTAAAGAGTGTTAATCTTATAGATGGCTCGGATCTATGCGATCGCAACGCCCGAATCGTGTCAGGGTCGGAAGACAGCAGCACTAAGGGATGCTTGAGATAGGCGTAGTACCCGGGCTACTTTTTTAGGTTTAGTTAGCTAGATTTTGTTGGTTAGATTGGTTTAGGAGATATCTATGGGTCGGGCGAAAAAAGTTGTACTTGCATATTCAGGCGGCGTTGATACATCTGTTTGTATTCCTTACCTCAAGACAGAATGGGGCGTTGAAGAAGTCATCACCCTTGCCGCCGACTTAGGGCAAGGTGACGAATTAGATCCCATCAAACAAAAGGCATTAGACTCAGGTGCTTCCGTATCCCTGGTTAGAGATGTCACTAAAGAATTTGTAACCGACTATGCTTTTCCTGCAATTAAGGCAAACGCCCTCTATGAAAATCGCTATCCTCTAACGACAGCCCTAGCACGTCCACTAATTGCCAAGATTCTCGTAGAAGCTGCCGCCGAATATGGTGCTGACGCAGTGGCGCATGGTTGTACGGGCAAGGGCAACGATCAAGTCAGGTTTGATGTATCGATCGCCGCCCTCAACCCCGACCTCAAAGTGTTAGCCCCCGCCCGCGAATGGGGCATGAGTCGCGAAGAAACGATCGCCTATGGCGAAAAATTCGGCATTCCTTCCCCCGTTAAAAAATCCTCCCCCTTCAGCATTGACCGTAACCTACTTGGGCGAAGTATCGAAGCGGGTCCTCTCGAAAATGCTTGGAATGAGCCACCTGAAGAAATCTATGCCATGACCAAGGCGATCGCTGATACCCCCGATCAACCCACTTACACCGAAATTGGCTTTGAAAAGGGGCTACCTGTATCCCTTGATGGCAAAGCCCTTGAGCCTGTGGAGCTGATCACCCAACTCAATGCGATCGCGGGTGACAATGGCGTAGGACGCATTGACATGGTTGAGAATCGCCTCGTAGGGATCAAGTCCCGCGAGATCTACGAAGCGCCTGCGATGTTGGTATTGATCCATGCCCACCGTGACCTCGAAACCCTAGCTTTGCCCTCTGACCTCGCCCAATACAAACGTGGTATTGAAGATACCTATGGCAAGATGATCTATAACGGTCTTTGGTACAGCCCTCTCAAAAATGCCCTTGATGCCTTCATCGACAGCAGCCAAGAGCGCGTCACAGGTATCGTGAGGGTCAAATTCCACAAAGGCAGCGCGATTATCGTGGGTCGCCAGTCCGTTAACTCCCTCTACGACGAAGATCTCGCCACCTATACTAGCGCTGACCAGTTTGACCATAAAGCCGCCGAAGGCTTTATCTATGTCTGGGGTATGCCAATTCGAGTATGGGCGCAGAAAAATCGCTAACGGTTTTAAAAGCGGTGCTTAGCGCCGCTTTTAAAATTATTTATAGATTTTAAGTCAGCGCAAAGTGCTGTAGTTGCTATGACCAATACTAACTTCTCAACCAACTCATCATTAAATCCCACTGAAGAGCGGATCTTGTTTCAGGGGCATCCTGCAATCATTGGCAGTGTGCCACGCTTTTTGGTGGCAATCTTCACCGTGGGAATAGGAGCATTATGGTATTGGTTGCAGTCAATTAATACAAATTATTTAATTACTTCACAAAGAATTGTCATTGAAATTGGCGTTCTCTCGAAGCAAATCGAGACTATTGAGATATATCAAATAGATGATATTCAGTTAGAAAAACCGCTAAGTCAGCGCCTTATGGGAACGGGGAATATGTTACTGCTGACTAGGGATCTCTCAGCACCTAAGTTGTTTTTAGAGCGTTTGCCCTTAGATGTAAGAGAGCTTTACGAACAAATGCGCCCCTGTATTCAACAGTCAAGGTTACGCTTTCGGGTCAGAGACGAAGAATAATCTAAGAAAAGGTCAAAATATGAGCAAACGCATAACACAAGTACTCCCTCCTAGTGTTTTATCAGAAAATGATCGCTAATCAAACCCCAACCGCAATATCCCATCGCGAACTCTATGAGCAAGACTTTTGCCTGTGGGTTGAACAGGCTTTAGTGCTATTACGGGAAGGGAATCTCACGGATTTAGATTTGGAAAACTTGCTCGAAGAAATTGCAGACATGAGTAATAGCCAAAAACAAGCCCTAGAAAGCAATCTCAAGATCTTGCTGATGCATTTACTCAAATATCAGTATCAACCCGAAAAAAGAACCAATAGTTGGCGTTACACCATCATCGAACATCGTCAAAGAATCCATAGGGCTTTTAAAAATAGCCCCAGCCTGAAGCGACATTTTTTACAGGAATTTACCGATGTTTATCTAGAGGCAAGGAAGCTTGCTGCCGTTGAAACAGGTATTTCTATAGACACTTTCCCCATCGCATCCCCATTTACCACCTCTCAAGTTTTAGATGAAGATTATCTCCCTGAATAGGGCGTAAAGTAGAGGAATTAATATAATTTAGTCTGTCGGTGACAAAAAAAGTGGGATACAACAATGCTCGCTAATCAAACCCCAACCTCAATATCTCATCGCGAACTCTATGAGCAAGACTTTTGCCTATGGGTTGAACAGGCTGTGCAATTGCTATCAGAGAACAGGTTGTCTGAGTTGGACAGAGAAAATCTTATTGAAGAAATCGGTGATATGGGTAGAAGTGAAAAACTGAGTTTGGAAAGCAATTTGGAAATAGTTCTCATGCACTTGCTCAAATATCAATATCAATCCGAAAAGAGAACTAATAGTTGGCGCTACACCATCATCGAACATCGTCAAAGAATCCACAAAGCTTTTAGGAATAGCCCCAGTCTGAAGCGGCATTTTGTAGAGGAGTTTGATAATTGCTACATAGCAGCGAGGGAATTAGCCGCCACAGAAACTGGTTTGGATATTCAATTATTCCCCCCAGAATCACCATTTACCCCAGATCAAGTCTTAGACAAAACCTATTTACCAGCATAATGTACTAGTGCCAGACTTCCTGTGGTTGGAATAAACTAGCACTAGCCGCGCAAACAAAAATAATGACAAATATGAAATATACCAAAAAATGGGGGGGGGTAGCAGCTCTCCTTGTCAGTGTCTTAACCACGGCTAACCCTGCTGATGCAATTAGTCTAATTGGCAACTATTCTAGTACAAATGATGGAGATGGTACAAATGCATCTGTTCCCCCCTCACCCGATCAAAAAGCCGTTGGATTTACCCTACCCACTGGCAATCCCTACAGCCTAGACAGTATCAAGTTGCGGTTATTTAGCTACAACACTAGTAATGGTGATGTAGCACTGCTGCAAATCTATCGTGACTCAGCTAAGACCAGCACTAGTCCCAACGAGGCAACTCTTGAGTCAGTGACATTTACTAACCCTACCTCCAGTAGTAATGCGGTTGGTGACTTTATTTTCACCCCCACCTCGACCTTTACCTTTTTGCCAGATACTCGTTACTGGCTATTGGTAGATGCCACAGCAGGTTTTTATGGTTGGTTATCTAACTTCCCTTATATAACACCCACAGGCATTAGCGGTATCACTCATAACGGCTATCAACGTAGTGGCGATGATGGGTCAAATTATTTTTCTAGCACCACTTTCAGCTCATTCGAGATTCAGGCTACTGAGGTTCCCTTTGAGTTTGAGGCATCGGGTGGGTTAGCAATTTTGGGTGGTGCGTGGTTATTGCGGAAGCAGTTGCAGAAGCGGAAGATAACTAAGGATTAGGTTGTGATAATTGATGTTACGTGGAATGAATTCCTGCGATGTTGAAGGATTGGGGCTGGCACGCACCCACAGCCCCTACAAAAAATTAAATTATTCAGGTAGGGGCAATCCCCCCGTGGTTGCCCTTGCCCCTTAGAATTGACTAATAATTGCCATTAGGCAGCTTGTAAAAATAACTTAAGCAACTCGCGTATTAGATTTATTTTAGATATTGCTTGTCTGCCTTATCTAGTCTAATTTCAGAATTTCCATTAAAATGGGTGGTTCTATCTTGAAATATTTAAGTTATTTTTACAAAATTCCTTACCGATGAGGATGTAATTTGCACAGGGCAGATTGGTAAATTTGGTTGGGAGTTGATCGAAGCGATCGCTGTTTTATGGGAATGGATAATCGCGGCTGAAGGAACTTCTCAGGTATCTCCCAGATCGGAATGCGCGGCATTTTGCAATAGCCCGATCGCCTCATCGCACCAATCTAGCCAGCCCTGCTCAAAGGTGATGCCTCTGCGTAAAGTTAAATAGGCAAATAGAAGCTTAAACTCCCCTGTGGATTGTGCATGGCATTGGGGAAATCCACTAAAAAATTGCTGCTCGATTTCTCGGTAGGTTGCTAACTGGCGCTGATGTAGTTGGCGATGAGTTTGAATACTCTTGACGATCGCCTCATGAGAGATGAGATAACCCGCGTAGATTTTGACGAGAAACTCATCTTTCACGGGGGCGAGATCGCTAGATTGCAGTAACCATGTTTTTAAATTGGCTAAACCCAAATCGGTAACGGAAAAGATTTTTTTATCGGGGCGACTCTCTTGGGCGATCGCTTGCGCCGAGATGAGATCCTGCTGTTCGAGTTTGGTCAGTTCGCGATAAATCTGTTGGTGGGTGGCTTGCCAAAAAAATCCGACCGAGCCATCGAACTGTTTGGCGAGGTCATAGCCACTTTTCGGCTCATGGATCAATGAAACTAGCAGCGCGTAGGCAAGGGACATAGCTTTGCAATTTATTTGAATGGATAATTTAAAAAAGGGTTGACATATGCAATTAGTTGAGTATATGTTACTTAGCATATTCAATTAGTTTAATAATAACTTAGTTGAATATAGATTAAATCTATGACAACAGAGAAAACTATGACTGCAACTATAGGACATCAAACAAAGCCAGCATCTTGGGCAAGGGCGATCGCTAAACCCGCTCAAGAATTTGCAATGACGGCGCTCTCGCCTATCAGTGGCGCGATTCCTGAAAATTTACAAGGGTCTCTTTATCGCAATGGCCCTGCGCGGCTAGAGCGGGGTGGGGTGCAGGTGGGACATTGGTTTGATGGGGATGGAGCAGTTTTGGCAGTGCATTTTGGTGCAGGACAAGCCCGTGCCACCTATCGCTATGTGCAGACCGCAGGCTATTTGGCAGAGGCTCAAGCCGACAAATTGATGTTTGGCAATTATGGAATGACGGCTCCTGTGTCTTGGTTGCAACGTTTTGGCAAGTCTTCTAAGAATGTGGCAAATACTTCAGTATTGGCGCTTCCCGATAAGCTGCTTGCCCTTTGGGAAGGTGGATTACCCCATGCCCTCGATCTGGAAACCCTTGAAACCTATGGCTTAGAGAATTTAGAAGGATTGGATCACCATCGCGCCTATTCCGCTCATCCTAAGCGCGATCCTCAAACTGGGGAAATCTTCAATTTTGGGATTGCCTATGGCAAGGATACAACTTTGCATTTATACCGTAGCGATCGCAGTGGCAAACTGATTAAGAAGCATCAGGTGAATTTGCAAGGTGCATCAATGGTTCATGACTTTGTGATGGCGGGGAATTATTTGATTTTCTGTGTGCCGCCCCTTCGGATGAATCCCGTACCTGTATTGCTAAACTTGCAGAGTTTTAGTGACTCCCTAGCATGGCAGCCCCAGGAAGGCATGGAAATTTTAGTGTTCGATCGCCATAGCCTTGAATTAGTGAGTCGCAACCATGCCGCACCTTGGTATCAATGGCATTTTGGCAATGGTTATGGCGATCGCGATGGTAATGTTGTCTTCGATCTTGTCCGTTATCCCGACTTTGGGACTAATCAATTTCTGAAGGAAGTGGCAACGGGGCAGACTAAAACTAAGTCTGAGGGAATGCTCTGGCAAATGCGCCTCAATCCGACTACGGGTGAATTTTTAGAATCTTCTCAACTGAGCGATCGTGGGTGCGAATTCCCTACGGTTGCCCCTGCTCAAGTGGGACAAGAATCTCGCTATACTTATCTTGCGACCCGCCGCCAAGGTTCTCAAGTTACGGACTTATTTGATGCGATCGCCTGTTATGACCATCACCACCAAAATTTAATGGAAGCTAACCTTGGTGCAAATCGTTACCCAATGGAACCGCTATTTATCGCTAATCCCGACCAGCCTGAGCAAGGTTGGCTGATCACCGTTGTCTACGATGGCGATCGCGATTGCTCAGAAGTATGGCTATTTGATCGCGATCGACTAGATCAAGAACCAGTCTGTCGTCTGGCTTTACCAAGCGTTGTACCAATGGGATTTCATGGCACATGGCGATAATTCTAATACATGAAGGTCTTGTCAGGTGTTCTTGTATTATGCATTAAATTCTTGTTCTGTTTTGCGAATGGAGATCTGCGATTTATTTTTCAGTTGCGGGGAAAGCGCTATGAGCTAAACATTGACCATCGCAAGAAACCGATAGATAATCCGATAGACAATCAATTAGTGCTAATTAGGCGTAAACTTGATCCTCAATGGCTTCAGCAGAAACTTCAGGATTGTCTAGTATAGTTATCTAAAAAAATGTCTAACAATTGGATGGAAACGCTCAAATATAACGAGCAAGGATTAATCCCCGCGATCGCCCAAGATTACCAAGATGGCACAGTTTTGATGGTGGCATGGATGAATCGCCAAGCCCTAGAACTAACCGTCTCAACTGGTGAAATTCATTATTGGAGCCGATCACGGCAGGAGCTATGGCATAAGGGCGCGACTTCGGGACATATTCAAAAGCTCAAGAAGCTCTATTATGACTGCGATCGCGATGTGATTTTGGTCAAGATCGAGCAGATTGGCGATGTCGCTTGCCATACTGGGGCGAGAAGCTGCTTTTTTACAGAAGTTCCAATATGAACATTTAACAACTACTGAATGACCTAATTGTTGCTTTAATCACCGCATCCTCGGTAATTGTTGGCTGATTGATAGGCGATTTCTGGCTCAAGGGTGCGATCTCGCCTAATTCTGAAGCTAGAGCTTTGCCAAGGGGCGATTTGAGAAGTTCCGCTTGCAAATCTTCTTTAGATATGCCGCGCATCTCGAACAGCAGAAATGGATCTTGATCGAGTTCCCCTGAGAGTCGATAACACAGCCCTGCAATATGTTTGCAAGGATTGGAATAATCGGGGCAAGAACATTCAGTTTGAAAGTCTTTGCTGCTATAGGGTAATAGATGTTTGCCAACGGAGGTCAAGCTATCTTCAATATTCTCAGGAACTTCATTGAGCAATAATCTAGCGACTACACTCGCCTTGGAGGACATATTGGCAATGATTTTTGTCCAATCTTTGGTAGCGATCGCGGTCATTTTTACTTCCGTCTCATATTTTGGTTCTTTATAAACTTCAAAATACAGATTGACGTTACCGCGAATGGTGGCGGTGGTAAGTCCTTTGGTGATGTCAAAACGGAGGATGCGCCCATCGCCAGAGTAAGCACGACCGTCTTGGAGTCTACCTGAATCAGTGAAAGATTCGAGGGCGCTAATAAATTTTTGACCCCACCATGTGCGACTATGTTTTGCCATTGTTTTTCTTTTTGATAATTCACAAGAATTATAGCTCTAGTCCTTGTTTGCGATATTTATCAATCCAACATGAACTAATAAGTAGCGATCGCGCTTTTCATCAAATACTAATTCAGCCGTGACGTTTTCATTGGGTGAGACGCTTTCTTGGGCATATTCTTCGAGAAAGGTACGCACGATTTGGCGATAAAGTTCTACTCGATCCATTGTTCTATCTCCTCTTTTTCTGTCGATGTTTGACAATATTTGCAAATTTCTTGCCGAAACTTATTCTACCGATATTGCCTCATGGTTACTTGGTGAGCCAATTCCGCTTACCCAAGTCCAACCTCAAGAGTTAGCGGTTGAGCCAATCCGTGCGGATAGCTTGATTTTGCTAGAAGCCGAAAGTTTGTTATTACATTTAGAGTTTCAAACTAAACCTGACCCGCAAATTCCGTTTCGGGAGTTGGACTATTGGGTACGCGGCAAAAGACGCTTTCCCGATAAAAAGATCCGTCAATTCGTCATTTACCTGAAAGAGACAAGCTCAAACTTAGTTTTTCAGCAAGAATTTCAAGACGATAACACCTATCATCGGTTTGAAGTAATTCGACTGTGGGAACAACCTGTCACTAAATTTTTAGAATATGTGGGAATGTTGCCGTTTGCTATACTGGTTGGTGAATCGAACAAAGAAACTTTGCTACAAGATATTGCTTTAAGAATCGATCAAATTCCTGAAGAGGACACACGCGAAACAATATCAGCCGCAACCTATGTGTTGGCAGGTTTAGTTTTAGATGAAAATATTATTAAGCAAATTTTAAGGAGAGATATCATGGAAGAGTCTGTAACATATCAGGCAATTTTGAGAGAAGGTGAGCTTAAAGGGTTAAAGAAAGGCCGTGAAGAGGGAGAAGTTCAAGGGCGTAAGCAGGCATTATTAACTATTATTTTGCGATTGCTTACGCGCAAGTTTGGGAATTTGCCGCCGAAGATGCATACAAGGATTGCAAGGCTACAGATTCCGCGCTTGGAGAGTTTGGCTGAGGCGATTTTGGATTTTGAGAGTGTTGCTGATTTGGAGCTTTGGTTTAGCAAGAAGAAATAGTTCCATGCCTTATGACCACTCACTATTACGAATATTGCGTACCCATGTTGTGCTGTCGTCCATATCTTGGCACTCTTGCCACATTCCTATAAATGGATCGTTTACCCAATCAATTTCTGTTTTTTGTGGTTTGATTGCTGGGGTGTATGTTTGTTGCAAGAAGGCAATGAAGTTTAAGGCTTGGTGTTGGGCTTCGGTGGGCAATGACTCGAAGGTTTTGAATAGTTCTTGTTGTGTCATATTCATGAGTTGATTCTCAAAATTCTATGATTAATCTTTATGCTGACAGAAACATTTAGCTGATAATAACGTTAAAAGTTTGGACAACCAAATCAACAAAATCTTTTGGCAAAATTTCTCCAGTTGTTTTCCAGCAGCGCTGATTTAAATCGAGCGCTCTTATTTGTTCAGCAATAACTGAACCCTGTATTTTGAAACCTTCGGGAATAGGAATCATCATTTTGATTTCAGGTTTAATCGTGCTGGTAATGGGATGAACGATCTTACTTTTCCCGTTAAGTATGAATTTGAGCAAGAAGCCAGCCCTGACAAAGTTCGCGTAAATTAGACCAGCCACGCCAGAGGACTTGAATACCAATGGGA
>NZ_JACJPY010000070.1 GCF_014696345.1 Pseudanabaena cinerea FACHB-1277 | reverse complement strand
ATTTGCTTAGCCCGCCAATCTGCAATCCAATATTCCCATACGCCCCTTGATGAATAGAGTTTAAGTTTTACTTCGCGATCGCGCCTTTCATTTTCCGTTCCTGCCGATAAAACTTCGATCGCTAGATCGGGCGCACCAAGGAGATGTCCAGCGTGATCGATCAAAATTTCATACTTTTCTTTGCTAACCCACACCACATCAGGAATTACATCATCCTTATCGCCAAAGATCACACCTGCGCCAACTGCGGTATATCCCAAACTAGTTTGATCTGACCATATTTTTAATTTGGCGTAAAAATTACCACAGGTAGTTTGATGTTTCCAGTGGGGCGCTCTCGTCACAAAAAGTTCTCCATTGATAATTTCATAACGATTACCGTTGTCGGGTAATAGTTCTAAATCGGCGCTAGTCCAAAGAAGCTGCTCTAGAAGCTGCTCTTGTGGCGGGGCGATCGCCGCTTCAGTAACAATTTCAGTACCAGTGGCCTTATTCGCAGTTTTAGGGGTAACAGCGATCGCTTGGGTCATGATGGATTCCTATGATGAGCGATATTTTAATAGTATAACAATTGAGAGAATCACTCAAAAATCTGGGAGATTAAGCAGGAAAAATCTGGTAGAAGTGGCGAAGTGAGCGTATCACTCTCAAATAAAGTCATCGCTAATTTGAGAATTCCATTTTCCCGCCGATAAACTTGGATTTGCTTAGCCCGCCAATCTGCAATCCAATATTCCCATACGCCCCTTGATGAATAGAGTTTAAGTTTTACTTCGCGATCGCGCCTTTCATTTTCCGTTCCCACCGAAAGCACCTCGATTGCCAGATCGGGCGCACCACGAAAATGTCCCGTATCATCTATTAAAGCGGTATATTTTTCCTTACTCATCCAGATCACATCAGGAATGACATCATCATTATCACCAAATATTACCCCTGCCCCAATTTCTGCTTCTCCTAACTTAGTTGCCCGTGACCAAGTATCTAAAACGGTAAAAAACCTACCGCAAGTTTTTTGGTGTTTATTGTGAGGCGCTCTCGTCACAAAAAGTTCTCCATTAATAATTTCATAACGGTTGCCGTTGTCGGGCATCAGTTCTAAATCCGCACTAGTCCATAGAAGCTGCTGGGTATTATTCGCAATTTCGGGGGTAACAGCAATCGCTTGGGTCATGATGGAGTCCTAACAATGGGCGACATCATCATAGTATAGCAATCTCCTCGATCGCCCCATCTAGACAGTCCATGCCCTCTTGCAATGACTCAATCCGACAGAGGCGATCACGCAGAACTGCCGCCCCCGCAAAGCCCCTCGCATACCAAGTCATATGCTTACGTGATTGCCTAATGCCGCGTATGCCTTTGTAATCCCATAGCCCTTGCAAATGCTCTTTAGCAACCTGCAAACATTCAATTGGGGTCGGATCGGGCAAACGTTCACCTGTTTTCAAGAAATGATCGACTTGACCAACTAAAAAGGGATAGCCCAAGGTTCCCCGTGAACACATCACGCCATCGGCTCCCGTTTGCTCTAAACAGGCGATCGCCGCCTCAACGGAGAAAATATCACCATTGGCAATGACAGGGATCGATAACACTTCTTTAACCTTACGAATCCATTCCCACTTGGCATTACCTGTATAACCCTGCGATCGCGTCCGCGCATGGACAGTGATCATCTTTGCACCAGCATCCTCCATGCGTTTAGCAAAATCTAAGATTGTAATTTCATTGTCATCCCAGCCGATGCGCGTTTTAACAGTCACAGGAATATCCACTGACTCAACCACCGATCTCACAATTTGTGCGGCAAGTTCAGGTTGACGTAGTAACGATGAGCCGCCGCCTTTTTTAGTGATTTTATTAACGGGACAACCCATATTAATGTCTACGGTGTCCGAGCCCTCTAGTACTGCTTTTTGAGCAGCCTCCGCCAGAAAATCAGGGCGACAATCAAAAAGCTGAATGCTGATCGGGGTTTCATGGCGATCGATCTCCATCAATTTGGGTAGAGCTTTCATGTGATGTAAATCTGTAGCGCTAATCATCTCGGTATAAAGCATCGAATCGGTGGCATAGCGTCTCACCAATCGCCGAAATACCAAATCCGTTACCCCCGACAATGGCGATTGCAACACCCGACTTTTGAGGGTGACATTACCAATTTGCAAGGGTAATATAAAATTTTGCAGTAATTTGGGCGAGTCAACATCCATATTACGAATTTTGCTTTCGTTAACGCTATGTACAAAGGTATAGTTATTCTAAACGAGTTGGGTATGTCCTTTGGGTATTGCCTATGGGCTTACCATATTGGCGATCGCCAGTTACAAACTATTTTTTTTAATTTTAAGGAGAAAGATTTGTCTAAAAAACATCCAGTTATTGCCGTAACAGGCTCATCAGGTGCAGGTACTAGCACCGTTAAACGCGCCTTTGAGCATATCTTTTTGATGGAAAAAATCACAGCAGCCGTGATTGAAGGTGATAGCTATCACAAATACAACCGCTTGGAAATGCGTGAAGCGATGAAACTAGCGGCGGCTGAAGGGCGCAATGTCAGTCACTTCGGCTTGAATGCTAACTTGCTAGACAAGCTCGAAGCGCTGTTTTGTGAATATGGTGAAACGGGTAATGGTCAAAGACGCTATTACCTCCACAGCCCCGAAGAAGCAGAATATCACAATGGTCGTTTGGGTACAGACAATAAACCTGGTGAATTTACACCTTGGGAAAGCATCGAACCTAATACTGATGTTCTTTTCTATGAAGGTCTGCATGGTGCTGTCGTTGCTGAAGATATCAACCTTGCGAAATATGTTGATCTCTTGGTTGGTGTAGTCCCAATTGTGAATTTGGAATGGATTCAAAAAATCCATCGTGACAATGCGGAGCGTGGCTATAGCGCTGAGGCGATCGTGGATACGATTTTGCGACGGATGCCCGATTATGTAAACTACATTGCGCCTCAGTTCTCAAACACTCACATCAACTTCCAGCGCGTTCCTACTGTTGATACTTCCAACCCTTTCATCGCCCGTGATATTCCTACGCTTGATGAAAGCTTTGTAATTGTTCATACCAATCGTTGCTTCCGCGAGAAGTTCCATATTGATTTCCCATATTTGCTAAGTATGATCAATGGCTCTTTTATGTCACGTCATACCACTTTGGTTGTGCCTGGTGGCAAGATGGGCTTTACGATGGAGTTAATTCTCCAACCATTAATCGATTCACTGGTTACTGAGTCGAAAAAGTTGCAATAAACAAAGGGCGCGATGCGCCCTTTTTAGTTTTTTTACTAAAAAATATTTTTGAAAGCAACGCTTTCAAAAATATTTCTAGGTTGTGAGTCAGCCTCAAGATCCGTAATCATCGGTATAGATTATTGGCTATTGTTTGGACTACTCGTCTAACTTTTTCCATACAGTTTGCAATAACTTATCCAAGCCCTTTTTGGAAGCTGCCGAAATCACCAAGGGAGGTTCTTCAAATTGGGCAGCGATCGCCTCAACATCTTCAGGTAACATGGCATCAATTTTATTTAACGCCAAAATCTGCGGCTTATCGGCAAGTCCGTGACCATAGGCTGCCAATTCCTCTTGGATTGTGTGATAAGCAGCCAAAGGATCTGCCTGCGTAATATCAATCAGATGCACTAATAAGCGCGTTCTTTCCACATGACGCAAAAAGTCATGCCCCAAGCCAACACCTTCAGAAGCACCTTCGATCAGACCAGGGATATCCGCAAAAACCACCCCATCCCCCGATGGTTTAGAAACTACACCCAAATTTGGGACAAGAGTCGTGAAGGGATAATCAGCAATTTTGGGACGAGCGGCAGATACCACCGAGATCAAGGTGGATTTACCAGCATTGGGCAAGCCAATAATGCCAACTTCGGCAATTAATTTTAATTCTAGATACAACCCCAATTCTTCTCCTGGCAAACCAGGCAGGGCATAGTCAGGGGCGCGATTTTGATTACTTAAAAAGTACTTATTGCCCAAGCCACCTTTGCCGCCCTTGGCAACGACTAAAGTTTGTCCCAATTCCGTGAGATCACCCAACACTTCAAGGGTTTCCTGATGCATCACCACTGTTCCCAATGGCACTTTGATGATGCGATCGCTGCCTCTGCGTCCCGTCATATTGCTAGGACCGCCCCGACCGCCATTCTCCGCCTTAAAAATATTTTCAAAGCGAAAATCTAGTAGGGTTTGCAGATCTGTGGTTGCTTCTAAAATTACCGAGCCACCATTGCCACCATTACCACCCGCAGGACCACCCGCAGGTACATATTTTTCGCGCCGAAAAGCCACCAGCCCATCGCCGCCATCCCCTGACTTGACCTGAATTGTCACTCGATCAATAAAATGCATGATTAGCTCAACTAGTTATATTTTCAAAACTCAGATTACTGCTTCGTAATATTTCCCGACCTCACCCAGCCTTCTTCCTTGGTAGTCTCATTTCTTACTAAAACCCATTCGCGGTCGGGAGATTCCTTAATTACAGATACCCGATCATTAAAGTCGGCTCCTCCGACACTTCTTGAGCCTTGACTGGGATCAGCCCGAAATACTAGACCAATGCTTGCATTCACCCTACCTACATTCTTTGGCACATTGGGCTTTGGCGTTGCCTTAACCGTTGGTTGGGGGATGGGTGCAATTTTAATTTCTGCGATCAGTGGCTTTGGGGCAGGTACAGTTTTAAAATCATTACTGAAAACGGGTTTTTCAGGAGTACGTCGATAAGGAACGATCACATAATTCCAAGCGATCGCCACCACAGCAGCAATCAGCCCCAAACTAAAGGCTAGGCTAACACTTGATTTTGCGGTTTCTGGGAATCTCATGCACCTAATACAATCAAGTTACGATCAAAATTGGCGATTGGTTGAATAGATTACCTCAAGTTAGCTAAATTGAATAGCATTTTTAAAAGTATTTTGTAGCTAAAACGACATGCAAAGTACATCTTCGCATGTCGTTTTAACTATCTTTTGCCGCCACCTTGGTTCTTGAGACGATAAGTGATTCGTCCCTTGGTGAGATCATAGGGAGTTAGCTCCACCTTGACGCGATCGCCTGGCAGAATTTTGATGTAGTTACGGCGGATTTTACCTGAGATATGGGCAAGCACATTGAACCCATTGTCTAGATCAACCCGAAACATGGCGTTAGGGAGTGACTCGGTAACAGTCCCTTCCATTTCAATAGCATCTTCTTTTGACAAACAAATTCTCCAAATTTCAATATAAATTCTTATATACTTAATATCAATTCACAAAGGTGCGCCTACACTTTTGCGAATTGAATTTTGCTTATGCCTTGGGAAAAAGCAAGATCCTTATCCTTAAGCAAGCAGCTTTTTAATTGTTTCTGTTACCTCTGACATTGAGGGAGTGCCATCAATTTGCTTAACCTTACTGCCATAAAATTCTAGCAAAGGTCTCGTTTTGGCATTGTATTCCTCTAAGCGGTTTTTAATAATGTCTTCGTTATCATCCGCTCGACCTTGGTCGATCGCTCTAGATTTGAGGCGATCAATCAAAATATGCTCAGGTACATCAAGATTGATCACCGAGTCATAGGGCTGAGCAATTTCCGATAGCAACACATCCAGAGCTTCAGCTTGCGCCACTGTACGGGGAAAACCATCCAAGATCCAACCCTTGTGGGCATCCTCCTGTTTAAGCCTCGACTCAATTACTTCAATGACGACAGCATCAGGTACTAATCGCCCCGCATCACTATAGGACTTGACCTTGAGTCCTAACTCAGTGCTTTGGCTAATCTCGGCGCGAAAAATGTCACCAGGAGCAATTTTCGGCACTTGCCACTCTGATGCTAGCACCTCTCCTTGTGTACCCTTGCCAGCCCCTGGTGGCCCCATCAAAATTACTCTTGGCATTATTGTTTCACCATACCTTCATATCTTTGTGAAATTACATAGGTTTGAATTTGCTTTGAGGTTTCGATCGCCACCCCCACCAAAATCAATAAAGAAGTCGCACCAATACCACTAAAGGTTGATACACCTGTCGCCTTTTCCAAGGCACTGGGGATAATCGCAATGCCACATAGGAATATCGATCCTAGCAAAGTCAAACGGTTCAAAACACCACCAATGTAGTCAGAGGTGGCTTTACCTGGGCGCACTGTGGGAATGCTACTACCCATTTTCTTAAGATTCTGCGACAATTCCACAGGGTTTAGCACTAGTGACGAATAAAAGAAGCTAAAGCCAAGGATAAGCAACATATATACAGGTATATGCCCTGCGCCACTGGGGGAAATCCAACTGGCAATGGACACAAACACATCGTTATTAATGCTTTGGCTGAGATAAGCTGGCAAAATCATCACCGACGAGGCGAAAATAATTGGCATCACTCCGCCTTGGTTCAATCGCAGAGGCAGATAAGAGGCTTGCTCGCGATATAGCTTGCGACCAACCTGACGGCGTGCCGAAATAATCGGAATGCGACGAGTTCCTTCCTGCACAAATACAATCCCCACGATCATCACCAAGAAGATCACCAGTAACAGAATTACGCCACCAACGCGGGAGCTATCCTTCTGGGCTAAGGAAATCGTATCGCCGAGGGAAGTGGGCAAGTTTGCCACAATACTAATAAAAATCAGTAGGGATGCGCCATTGCCAACCCCTTTCTCTGTAATCAGTTCCCCTGCCCACATCACAAACATCGAACCTGCGGCAAGGGCGATCGTGGTTTGCAAAATAAAGCTGGAGAAAATCACCCGCCCGTCGCCAACAGAAAGCCAATTGACACTTGCATCTGATAAAACGCCAGAGTTTTGCACCCAGACTCCAATCCCCCAACTCTGGATCACTGCCCAGATAAAAGCCACATAGCGGGTATATTGGGAAATCTTTCTGCGACCTGCTTCACCCTCATTTTTTTGGAGATTTTCTAAGGTGGGCAAAGCAGAGGTCATTAATTGCATAATGATCGAAGCATTAATGAATGGCAAAATTCCTAGGGCAAAAATACCGAGCAAGGATAAGCCACCACCAGAGAAAATATCTAAGAAATTAACTACCGCATTATTTTTGACAATTTCGGTAAATCTGAGGCGATCAACCCCTGGCAATGGCAGGTAGATACCCAGTCTGACTAAAATTAGCACTCCAACAGTGACAAGCAACCGACCACGCAAACCTGCGGCTTGCGCCATTTGCATAAAGGTTTCTTGTGCTGTTGGTGTCTTTCCTTTACTGACAACCATAAATTTACCTCAAGGCTAGTGAATTATTGGGTAGGCAGCATGACTAGCTATCTACCTGATATCTAAACATTTATCTAAATACTTATCTAAACATTGTAGTTGCATGGAGAATTTTCTAGCTTAACGCGATCCCCAAAAAACACCTAAGAGAAGATGTGGCGAACCGCAGAGCAGTTCGCCACATCTTCTCCTTAATTTAAGCAACTACTTCAACAGTGCCGCCAGCAGCCTCGATTTTGCTTTGGGCTGAGGCTGTTATTGAGTGGGCGCGTACAGTTAGAGGTACAGTAACTTCGCCTCTACCCAAAATTCTCAGTACACCATCATTTTGGGTAACAATTCCCGCATCCATCAGGGATTCAAGGGTTACTTCGCTGCCGCTAGGTAAGCTACTTAATTGATCCAAATTAACAATGGTGAAATGCTTAGGATTTACGATCGTAAAGTGCTTAAGTTTGGGAACTCGCCGATAAAGGGGAATTTGACCACCCTCAAAGCCAGGGCGGGTGGGGCGACCTGAGCGGGACTTTTGACCACGCATACCGAAGCCGCCACTTGCACCTTGACCTGCGGCAATGCCACGACCAATTCGGCGCTTACGGTGTTGGGAGCCTTCTTGAGGCTGGAGATCGTCGATTCTCATATTGATACCTAGTTAGTTTCCTAGTTAATTGCCTAGTTAAATAGTTGCTCAAGGGTTAAACCACGCGATCGGGCAACTTCGCTAAAGGTACGCAGTGTGGCAAGGGCATTGATGGCAGCGCGAGCATTGTTTAGAGGGCTACTAGAACCAATTTGCTTTGCCAAAATATTTTTAACACCTGCCAATTCCAGCACAGTACGGACTGCGCCACCAGCGATTACCCCAGTACCAGGGGATGCAGGGCGAATCATCACTTTTGCGCCTCCGCCAATACCGTTAGTGGGATGGGGGATGGAGTTGCTCTTGGTGAGAGGAACATCGATCGCGTGCTTTCTGGCATCGGATACACCCTTTTTAACAGCATTGATCACGTCAGCAGCTTTACCAACGCCAACGCCAACCTGCCCTTTTTCATTGCCAACGACCACGATCGCACGGAAGCTGAGCTTCTTCCCACCCTTAACTACCTTCGTAACACGACGGATCTGCACAACCCGTTCCTGCCACTCCGATTCTTTTTCGGTGCGTGCGCCGCGATCGCCTTTCTTGCTATCACGTTTGCCTTTGCGCTTTTCATCGCGGTTATCACCACCATCGCCGCCGCCACTATCGCGACCGCCACCTGGTTTGGATTCTCTATTCTTAGCCATAGTTTTTAGATCTATTTATTAAATGAATAATTCATTGCTTAAAAATCGAGACCTGCTTCGCGAGCCGCTTCGGCGAGAGCTTGGACTCTTCCATGATAAAGGTTGCCACCACGATCAAAAACCACACGGGTGATTCCCTTGGCGATCGCCCTTTCAGCAATTAAAGCACCAACCTTAGCCGAAGCTTCAGAGTTACCTGTAAAACCAACGGCAGATCGGACTTCTGCCTCAAGGCTAGACGCTGCCACCAGAGTATGCTGAGCGACATCATCAATCACCTGCGCCACAATGTGATTGTTAGAGCGATAAATCGATAAACGAGGACGCTCAGGAGTTCCAGACAGCCCCTTACGGATGCGCTCGTGACGACTTATAGTTGCTTGTCTACGACTGACATTCATTTCTACTAACCTAAATTCGTAATTCTACCGATTGTGTAATCTATTTCTTACCAGTCTTACCAGCTTTACGGCGGACATATTCACCAAAGTAGCGAATACCCTTGCCCTTATAAACTTCGGGAGGACGGACAGCGCGAATCTTGGCTGCTAAATTACCAACAATTTCCTTGTCAATGCCATTGACCGAGATAAACGTACCTTGGGCAACTTGCTTGCCCGTAGCATCTTCCACATCAAGGGAAATGCCATCAGGGGGAACAATATCCACAGTATGACTGTAGCCAACAGTCAGCACAATGTTGTTGCCGCTCTTGTTAGCCCGATAACCCACACCTTGAATTTCTAGACGGCGCTTGAAACCCGTGGATACACCCTCAACCATGTTGGCAACCAGAGTGCGAAATAAACCATGTTGTTGACGCGCTGGGCGAGATTCATTAACACGATTGACAATCAGGTTGTTTTCTTCTTGTAACACTTCGACAGTGTTGGGCAGAACCCTTTTGAGTTCGCCCTTAGGTCCTTTAACCGTGACCTCTTGTCCTGCGATCGTCACCGCAACCTTAGCAGGCAGGGGGATCGGACGTTTTCCAATACGAGACATATCAGTTTTCCGTTGCTTATAATGTTTTTCGCTGTATTACCAGATATAGCAAAGGACTTCACCGCCGACTCCCTGTTTACGGGCTTCGCGATCGGTCATGATTCCTCTGGAGGTGGAGATGATCGCAATACCGATCCCACCTAGTACACGGGGCAGTTCCTTGGAATTTGAGTAAACTCGTAAACCAGGCTTACTAACGCGCTTGAGGCGTTTAATAATTGACTGACGGTTTTTGCCTTCATATTTGAGGGCAACCACCAATTGGCGGTCAATATTTTCGCCAGTTTCTTCAAAATCTACGATGAAACCCTCTTGTTTCATCACTCGGGCAATGCTCAAAGTCATCTTAGTTGCAGGAATTGCAGTGGTCTGATGCTTTGCCAGTGTGGCATTGCGAATGCGGGTAAGCATATCCGAGATGGTGTCGTTGGTAGCCATCCTTATCTCCTAATTCGATCTATTTATGATTCTCTAAAGGGCATACCAACTGCTTTCAGGAGCGCACGTCCCTCTTCGTCCGTGTTAGCAGTGGTGATGATGGAAATATCCAGCCCACGAATTTGCTCAATGCTGTCATAGCTAATTTCAGGGAAGATAAGCTGTTCACGCACACCGAGAGTGTAGTTGCCACGTCCATCGAAACTCTTGGGACTCACGCCACGAAAGTCACGAATACGGGGTAATGAAAAATTAATCAAGCGATCCAAGAAATTATTCATCTTGTCACGGCGCAGAGTCACCATCATACCCACAGGCATTCCTTGACGAATCTTGAAGCCAGCGATCGCCTTCTTAGCTCTCGTCACCACAGGCTTTTGACCTGCAATCTTCGCAATTTCGTTGATGGAGGCTTCTAGGGACTTAGCGTTTTGTGCCGCTTCCCCCAGACCACGGTTGATTACCACTTTCTCAAACTTAGGGACTTGATGGATATTGGTGTACTTAAACTGCTCCATCAACTTGGGAACAGCTTGCTTTGCATAAACTTCGGTAAATGGTGTAAGCATTTTATCTTCCTTGATAATTATTCCTGGGCTTGGTCAGGCTTAGGTTGGGTAAAGCTGGATCTAGAATTCTTCTAACGGTTTCTACTTGCTGTCAGTTTTGATAGAATCAATGATCTCGCCAGTTTTCTTCAACATTCTTACCTTCTTGCCATCCTCTGTAAAAGTGAAGCAGACACGGCTGGCAACTTTTTCCTTCTCAGAATAAAGCAGCACTTTAGAACTATGAATCGGAAACTCACGAGTGATAGTTTGTCCAGACTCACCGTCAGCTTGGGGCTTGACGTGCTTTGTCTTGACATTTACACCCTCAACAATGATGGTGCTATCCTTCGGGAAAACCTGTAGAACTTTCGCTACAGTTCCTTTAGAGCTTCCTGACATGACTTGGACTAGATCATCTTTCTTGACGTGCATCTTGAAAGAATGGCGATTGCCTCGATAGGCAGGCTTTGACTTGAATGACATTACAGTACCTCTGGCGCTAGGGAGATAATTTTAGTAAAGTTCTTATCCCGTAATTCACGCGCCACTGGACCAAATACCCGCGTTCCCTTAGGATTGCCATCTTGGTTAATAATCACAGCAGCATTGTCATCAAAGCGAATTCTCATACCGCTTTCACGGTTAATCGATGCTTTGGTACGGACAATCACGGCGCGGACAACATCGGATTTCTTAACTGGCATATTGGGGGCAGCATCCTTGACTGTGGCAATGATCACATCACCAACACCACCAAAGGCGCGATTACCACCAGCCAGTACGCGGATACAGAGCAGCTTTTTAGCGCCACTATTATCCGCCACATTTAAATAGGACTCTTGTTGAATCATGGCTTATGCCTCCGAGCTAGATGTGAGAACCTCGACAACTTCCCACCGCTTTGTGCGACTAAGGGGGCGGGTTTCGCGGATTTTGACGCGATCGCCTTCACGAGTCTTGTCTTCTTCATCGTGGGCTTTAAACTTAGTCGTTTTGACCACGATTTTTCCATATTTAGGGTGAGAGGTGCGATTTTCCACCGCCACTACCACCGTTTTCTGCATTTTGTCGCTGACGACAATGCCAACTTTTTCTTTAACTGCCATTGCTAAAATTCCTATATTTTGTAAATAGCTTTCTTAAGCTCTGGACTGACGTTCGCGCTCAACAGTCAGCAGTTGTGACAACCGATGCTTCGCGTGCTTAAACTGGTGGGGCTTGACAGGTTGTCTAGTCGCCAACTTAAATCGCAGGTCAAATAGCTCTTTCTTAATAGTCAGAATTTGAGATTGCAACTCATCATCTGATAGTTCTCTAGTTTCTTGGACTTTTGGGAGTGCCATATTTTTACTCCTTTTCGCGGATAACAAATTTAGTTTTGATTGGCATTTTTGCTGCGGCTAAGCGGATCGCTTCCCTTGCAGTCTCTTCAGCAACACCTGACACCTCAAACATGATGCGACCAGGCTTAACTACCGCCACCCAAAACTCTGGCGCTCCCTTTCCAGAACCCATACGTGTTTCAGCAGGACGCATAGTTACGGGTTTGTCTGGGAAAATCCGAATCCAGATCTTGCCACCACGGCGGATGTAACGGTTCATCGCACGGCGAGCTGATTCAATTTGGCGAGCAGTAATCCAAGAAGGCTCAAGAGCCTGCATCGCATAATCACCAAAGTTGATTTCTGCACCTCTGGTAGCAGGACCTGACATCCGCCCACGCTGCTGCTTACGAAATTTTGTACGTTTAGGACTTAACATGATTCAACACTCTAGATAACAGAAGTTTAGCCTTCAGCGCTAGAACGATCCTCAAACTGAGGGCGACGTTGCTGGCGACGACGGGGTTGGGCGGCGGGCACAGGGGCTTCTTCGCCTTCAATGATTTCGCCTTTAAAGATCCAAACCTTGATGCCAATGACACCATAGATAGTTCTGGCGGTTTTGTAGCTGTAGTCAATATCAGCGCGTAGGGTATGCAAAGGTACACGCCCTTCACGCACCCACTCAGTTCTAGCAATTTCAGCGCCGTTGAGACGACCACTAATCTGCACCTTAATTCCTTCAATGCCAGCACGCTGCGCTCTTTGAATTGCTTGGCGCACGACACGGCGGAAGGAAACCCGACGTTCGATCTGTTGACCAATATATTCAGCAATGAGAGGTGCTTCCGCATCGACTCTAGTTACTTCCGTAACGTTGATCCGAACTTGGCTGGTGCCAGTTTTTTTGACAGAACCTTCTTGTTCTAAGTACTTAACCAGACCAAGGCGCAACTGCTCAATACCAGCACCACCACGACCAACAACAACCCCAGGACGCGCTGTGCGAATTTCTAGATCCACTTGATCGGCTTTACGGTCAATGAGGATTTCAGCAATACCTGCATTGCTAAGGGTTTTTTCGATGTATTTGCGAATTTTGCTGTCTTCTTCAGCTAAGATGCCATAGCGATTAACATCAGCATACCAACGAGAAGCATGGGACTTGATGATGCCTAGGCGTAACCCTGTGGGGTGAATCTTCTGACCCATTCCTATTCTTCCTCCGATGGTTTAACAGTAATCGTAATGTGGCAAGTCGGCTTGCGAATTTGGTAGGCACGACCTTGGGCGCGGGGACGGAAGCGTTTGAGGCTTGGTCCCATGTCAGCATAGGCTTGGTTTACGAACAGGGAGGCAGGATTAATTCCTGCATTATGTTCGGCATTAGCCACTGCCGATCGCAACACCTTGGTGATGGGTTCGCAGGAACGGTAAGGCATGAACTCAAGAATCATCAGAGCTTCGCGATAGCTGCGACCACGGATTTGGTCAAGTACGCGGCGCACCTTGTGAGGTGACATCCGAATGTATTTAGCTATGGCGGGAATTTCATTTTCGGCAAGAATCATTTTCTATTTACCTGTCTACCTATCTCTTAGCCTTTTTGTCGCTCTTGGCATGACCTCGGAAAGTGCGGGTGGGAGCAAACTCACCGAGTTTATGTCCGACCATCTGCTCCGTGACATACACAGGAACGTGCTGCTTGCCGTTGTGGCAGGCAATGGTATGCCCAATCATTTGCGGAAGAATAGTGGAAGCGCGAGACCATGTTTTGATAACTTGCTTTTCGCCTTTGGCGTTGAGCTTTTCAATTTTGGTCAGTAAGTGATCGGCAACAAAGGGACCTTTTTTTAGCGATCGCGTCATATTTTTTATTCTCTAAATAAGTCTTGGCGCTAGGCGACTGCCAAGCAGCCGCTTAGCAAAAAATTAGGCGTTACGTCCGCCCTTACCGCGCTTCGAGGACTTGCGACGGCGACGAACAATCAGAGCATCGCTGAGCTTGCCCTTCTTACGGGTCTTGTAGCCCAAGGTGGGTTTACCCCAAGGCGTAACAGGACCACTGCGACCGATGGGAGCGCAGCCCTCACCACCACCATGGGGGTGATCCACGGGGTTCATGACCATACCACGCACTTTCGGACGGCGGTTTAACCAACGGCTACGACCCGCTTTACCAAGACTGGTATTGCTATGATCGAGGTTGCCAACTTGACCAATGGTGGCAAAGCATTCTTTCCGAATTAGGCGAACTTCACTAGAAGGTAACTTTAGGGTTACGAAATTGCCTTCCTTCGCGGCGATTTGAGCGCCAGCACCAGCCGATCGCACAATTTGACCACCTTTACCAGGAATCAACTCAACGTTGTGAACGATCGTACCTAAAGGAATGTTTGCCAAGGGCATGGCATTACCAATTTCAAAGGGTACAGAACTTTCGCCAGCCTGAATCTTATTGCCAACGGCAATACCTTTAGGGGCAAGGATATAGCGCTTTTCGCCATCTTCATATTGCAGCAGGGCAATTCTCGCGGTGCGGTTGGGATCATATTCGATCGCAATCACTTCGGCGACCATATCGCGCTTATTGCGCTTAAAGTCGATAATCCGATAAAGACGCTTATGACCGCCACCGCGTCTGCGACTGGTGATGACCCCACGATTATTGCGCCCACGTTTGCGGTGGACGTGAGTGGTTAAAGACTTTTCGGGTTCTGATTTAGTGATTTCCGCAAAATCCGAGACAACAGTTTGTCTGGTACTAGCGGTATAGGGTTTATATGCACGAACGCCCATAATTGTCTGATTTTACTGGGGATGATTTGGGAGATTGTTTGTCAAATTAGGTGAAAAGAATAGCGCTTATACATCGGGGAACAAATCAATTTTGTTGCCTTCTGCAAGGGTGACGATCGCCCGTTTGATTTGAGCGCGTTTACCCGCAAACTTACCAATCCTTCTTGCTTGAGCAGGAGGGTTATGGGTATTCACCTTTTTGACCTTGACTGCGAAGAGACTCTCGATCGCTGCCTTAATTTCAGGCTTAGTGGCGTTATGCACGACATCAAAGGTATATTTGTTGTCCTCTAGTTGTTGGGTTGCCTTTTCATTGAGCAGAGGGCGGCGAATGAGGTCGGGCAAGCGACGAGGATCGAATGAGGTAGGGATCTTAGCCATGATTTTCTGTTATTTACCTAGATTCCGTTATTCTGCTACTTCTACCGTTTCTTCAGTCGTTGTGAACTCGGTTGCCAACTTGGCATCGCCGCCATAAACCTCATGGATTTTGGCGATCGCCGAACGAGTTGCCACGATCTTGTCAGCATTAACAATGTCGAAAATATTAAGCTGATCGGCGGCAATCAACTGCAATCTCTGAATATTACGAGCTGAGAGGATAATATTTTCATCTCTACGCTCTGTAATTAATAGCACCTTGCTACCAGATTCAACACCCCAGCGAGTTAAGGCTTGGGATAGCTCTTTGGTCTTGGGCTGCACCAGATTTACGGCAAAGTCTTCCACCACGATCAAATCGTTAACACGACCAGTAATGGCTGTACGCAGAGCCAAACGACGCTCCTTGCGATTCATTTTGGTGTCATAGTCCCTAGGCTTAGGACCAAAGATCGCACCACCACCACGGGTAAGGGGCGATCGGGTAGAACCTTGACGGGCGCGACCTGTTCCCTTTTGTCTGAATGGCTTACGACCACCACCCCGCACTTCTGAACGGGTTTTGCTGGAGGCAGTGCCTTGGCGGGCATTGGCTAACTGTCTAACGAGGGCGCGATGGACTAAACCTTTGGCGGTTGATTCTTTGGCAACGCGCAGTTCTAGGCTAATCTCACCGACATCATTCCCTGTCCAATCTTTTACTATAGTCATAACTTAAAAACTCTCTCGATCTCACGAACAAACTATTTGTTTCTGCTAGGTTCTTTCCTGTCTTTGCTTTGCTTTTTACTTTGCCTTGCCAACCATGATGGTGGGAATGACATTCAGCAATGCACCAGGCTTACCAGGAACTGCACCTTTGATTAGCAGCACGTTGTTCGCGGCATCAACCTTAACTACAGTTAGCTTTTTAACGGTGATTTGTTTGCCACCAAGACGACCAGCCATGCGCTTACCAGGATAAACACGCCCAGGAGTTGTACCTGCACCAGTCGAACCAGGCTGACGGTGATTTTTAGAACCGTGAGCCATAGGACCACGACCAAAGTTATGGCGCTTTTGATAGCCAGCAAAACCTTTTCCGATGCTAGTACCGATTACATCAACGATGTCTCCATCTTTGAATTGGCTAACGTCTAAGGTTTGACCAATGGCATAGCTGCTTACATCATCTAAACGATATTCACGCAGGTGCTTCACAGGTTCTGCACCAGAGGCTTTTAAATGTCCTAACTCAGGTTTGGTTAGCAACTTTTCACGGGTCTTGCCGTAGCCAACTTGAATGGCTTTGTAGCCTTCTTTGGTGTCCGTTTTGACTTGAGTGACAGTTACAGGGCCTGCGTGGACAACGGTTACAGGGACGGCGTTACCATCCGCATCGAACACTTGGGTCATCCCAAGCTTTGTACCGAGAATTCCGACAGTCATGAAGATTTTGCTCCGCTTGCTTGTGGCTGCATTTTATGCACCCAGTGATTCGCAATTAGCGATGAGGTAGCTCTAAGCGCTACTTCATCGCGCATCTCTAAATCACTGAATTTTTGACAGGCTCAAAAGAGATCGGTTTCGATCTTGGTAAGTGGTATGTTTTTTGAAGACTGGTTAAAGGACTTCGAGACGACTTACTAAAGATGTCTAGCCAAATTGCTAGACGTGGGAAACACAATCTCTTGGGTTGATTGTTATAGACTAGGTAATGCTTTGAAGCTCTTCACTGATTCAAATCTGACAAGATGTGAGAGTCAAATGCAGGTGAAGCTTTCTTAGCTAACTTTTCTAGGTAATCTATATCAATGTTTGTGACTCAGACTTAAGGAAGTTGCAACGCCTTAGATAAAACCATGGACTATTTATTGTGCAATAGATAGTTTAAAAATTCTTCTAAGCTGTTTGTATTGCTTTCTCAGTTTCTGTTTTTAGTCACGATTAGCAATCATAACTCTATGATGGTCATCTTGTCTATAGCTAATGCAATCTTTTTGTGGACTATGCCAATCAATAAAATATTGCAGTATTTTTGCAGAATAAAGGATAACTATAACGTAAAGGTAAATCGATCTATTAGCATCCCAGGGTTGAGGATGCCGCCAAGCGATCGCTTACTATATGTGCCAGTGTCGGGGACGAATTCTCGAAATTCGGTAAGGTCAATCAGATTTGCGCCCAGAAAATCATAGATGCTGTCATCGAAACGCAGGTTGTCAATGGGGGCAACCAGTTCGCCATTTTCCACCCAAAAACAAGCATAGCGGGTCATGCCTGTAATCCTGCCCCCTGAGCGATCGCTCCAGTTGAGATAATGCAGATTTGATAAATATAGTCCCGTATCCAATTGCTGAAGGATGTCATCATTCTTGAGACTGCCTGCACCAAATTCAGGCGATCGCATTGACTCCCCAGTACTCGCACCATTGGCTTCTTTTTGATATTCTTTCGCACTGCGGGAACTGACTAAAGTATTCACCAATTGACCATTGCTAATGATTGGTAAATATTCAGGGGCAACTTCACCAAGACTATTGAATTTCGGCACATTGCCCGCACTAAAGTTTTCACTAAGAGATAGAAGTGGTGAAAGGGTGCGTTCTTGGTTTCTTAACTTCAAAAGAGCGCTACTACCTTGCTGCAAACTAGCCTCACCCACACTCCAAGTTAAGAATCCCAAAAGCTCAGAAGCGGCAACAGGGGCAAAATAGGTGCGATATTGACCTTTGGTGATTGTTCTGCTTGGTTTCTGGAGTGCAACTAGCTGTTGTTGCGAATGTTGGATTTGCGCTTGATAGTCCTGCGATCGCCATTCTTTGCCTGCGTAAATCCCTTTAACTGCCTTCTCGCCCGAATCTGTCTGCACAAACATCGAATAGTCTACAAAAAAGGAATCCGTTGCAAACCAATGACGCTGCCCAACGGAGGTGACATTAGCGCGAATAATAGAACCTGCTGCATAAAAGCCCGTAAAGTCCGCAGAACCCACTGGCTCTAAAATTGTGGCGATCGCTGCATCCGCAGATAGCAGTTCTCCTTGATATAATTCACGGCTAGAGCCTCTATTTTCGGGGATGACTGCATAGGGATTTTCGGGAATTTGGGAAACTTCATGCCTGAGATAGTTTAAGCTGTCCATGGCATTGGCAATATCTGCCCCATCATTACCTGTAAATGGGAAAGTGGCGTAGGCTTCCCGTTGATCGCATAGCAAAGAGATGGTCACATTGCCATCTGCGACTACGCCCGACTGACGCACCTTGGCATGGTTAAAGCGCGTAAATTGACTGCGCTCACTATCAAGGCTAATGGTGAGATATTCATGGTTATGAAGGGCATTAATCAGGCGATCGCTCAGCCGATAAAATGAACCCTCTAGATCCTGCTCTTCTTGATGTCGAATCATTTAATCAGTGCCTCCCCATGACCAAGTTGGATTACCAGATTTTACAGCTTTTTGGAGAATTACGTTCGTTAAATCATTGGCATCATGCATTCCTGTCATATCTAAAATTAGGTAAGCTTTCTTATCGATTAAGCGCATCCTCAAATAGGAATGATCTGGAAAATTTTCGCCATCAATTTTTCTGATTTTTGCAGATGCTCGACAGTTTGCATACTTCGGCTGCAACCTAGCAACCCAAGTGACACTAAATTGATCAATCTTTTCAATTTGAAATGCCTTAGTTAACCAACCAAGAGAAGCCATCCCATCAGTTGTATAGCTACCTTCTTGGTAAGGGCGAGGGGTTTCGGTAATTGTGATTTCATTAGGACATAGAGGGAAATAAGTGATGTTGATATCGCCTGAGTTTAGAGGATAAACACCAAGGGTAAGCGTGCGCGGCGCAGCCAAAGCCATAGGGCTTGGACTTAGGAATATTGGGATGATCGCGATCGCTCCCATTGACAGTTGCTTCAGCATAGATTTTAGATTTCTAATCAAGATTAAAGTCTTAAGAGAATGGATGATTAACCCATGCTTTTCGTGGTCTAGAGATTACACTATAGCGGTTTTCAAACGAAGGTATGCTCATTAGTAAACAAAAACAATTTGAGTAAGGATTTTGCATTTTTTTGCATTTTAATTATGTCCACTGAAAACGGCTATAGTTATAATTGCGAAGCAGAGCTTGCCCAACTTATTTGGGTGTGGGTTTGGGCACAATGCGCCATGAAACTCAAACTAGATTTAACTTTTAATCCATAAAAGTATCATTGAGTTTTCATTACTTAGGATAAAAGTCTGTGCCGATTACTTTGCTGCTTACTTTTGTGATTTCTTAGCCTGTACTTAAGTCTAGAGTGAAAAAAAAAGATAGTTGGTTTAATATCGCCCTACGTTGGAAAGGATCGGTAGTTCCTGAGGTTCTACCCCGATCGCTGCTATGTGGATTGTTTGGCATTGTCATTTATGTGCTTCATCTTCTGCATATTAGGGTTTCTTTGCCAATATTGAGTAGTCTCATTCCCAATATTGTGTTGGGGCTGTTACTTGTCTTTCGTACTAACACTGCCTATGAACGTTTTTGGGAAGGGCGCAAAGCATGGGGAACTTTGGTCAATACGGTACGAAACTTATCTCGACAAATTTTAGTATCGATCTCAGAGCAGCACCCACAGGAACACTATGCAAAAATTGCCGCCGTAAAGCTGCTACCCGCCTTTGCGATCGCTCTAAAACTACATTTGCGATCGCAGTCAATTAACGATGAGCTTGCAGCTAATCTATCTTCTGAGCAGTTTAATCGACTCAAAACGATGAATCATCCGCCCCTTGAAATTGCCTTTTGGATCAATAGCTACCTTCAAGAGCAAGCACATCAAAATAAACTTGATCTCTATCAACTCAGTGGCATGATCCAGCTTTTACATCAAATGGTGGATGTTATTGGCATTTGTGAGCGCATTCTAAGAACTCCTATTCCCCTTGCCTATTCCATCCATTTAAAGCAGTTATTAATGATTTATTCTTTGTCACTGCCTTTCCAAATGGTTGACCAACTAGAATGGATGACAGGACCTATTGTTGCCTTGATTAGTTTTACCCTCTTGGGAATCGAAGAAATTGGCATTCAAATTGAAGATCCCTTTGGTCACGATCCTAATGACTTACCACTAGATGCTATTTGTAACACTATGCAGCGAAACATTGAGGATCTGATTGCGATTAGCTTTGATGCCAACCATTTGGTGATCGAGGAGAATATGCCCTAAGATTTTCGAGCAGCGCTTAAAAATCTTTCTGGGTCTTCAGACTAGATTTTTGTGGGGTCAGGAATTTAGGTTGAAGGTGTTCTTAATTTTTGAAGTTGTTGGGCTTGCTTGATCCAAATGGACATTTGACCGAGATCAGGGCATAAATCGGCACGGTTTAGATTTTGGACTTGGAGACGCAGAATTTGTTGATGTAATTTGCCAACGGGGGTTTGGGCAAGTTGTGCTAGAGAGACAACACCGCTATGCACGATCGCCCCGCAATGTTGACAGCCCACCGCAGGAACCCTTGCTATATCAGCAAAGGCGATCCATTTGGTCAATAGTGGCAGCCGTACCCCAAGGGCGATCGCCAGAGACTGCCTTTGAGCCTTAGTCTGCCCTGCTTTTTGCAAGAGGGCGCGGGTTGTAGCGATGCCTTTTGCCTTAAGGTTTTGAGCATCGGTGGCACTCAGCCCAGGTAATAGATCAATAGCAAAATTCAGGGATTTTATGGTTGAGGGATGATAGTTGGGTTCCATGCAAAGCGCTCTAGAGGATGCTGAATATGATTGCGTTAACGTGCGAAGATGCTACATAGGGATATTTAGACCATATCAAAGACAATCCATGAGCCTATTTTCTAGACATTTATCTAAATCTGTGATCAAGCAGTTTTTTTGGGGTAGCTTAGCGATTGCTGTACTCACAAGCTGCCAAGACAAACCCACCCCTAATCCTAGCATTGCAGCCACAGCCACACCGACCGCCGCCCCAATGATAACCAAAGAAACCGATGGCACTTTAGAAAGGGTAAAGCAACGGGGCAAGCTAATTTGTGGGGTCAATGGCAAATTGCCAGGATTTAGCTATGTGGATGAGCAGGGCAGTTGGAGCGGTCTGGATGTTGACTATTGTCGGGCGATCGCGGCGGCGGTGTTAGGAGATGCGACAGCGGTCGACTTCAAACCTTTATTAGCAAAGGATCGGTTTACTGCCATTCAAACTGGGGAAGTGGATGTCTTAATGCGAAATACCCCCCGCACCCTCACCCGTGATGTGATTAGTAATATTGCCTTCGCGCCCACGACTTTCTTTGATGGGCAGGGCATTATGCTCAGAATTGGGACAAAGCCTAATGCCGCGAATAGTCCTGCTAATGCTACGCCCAGCCCGAATGCTACCCCCGCGCCAAGCCCTAACAGCACCGACAGTAAACCCGATGTTAAGGAAGAATCAAAAACTGAATCCTCAAAGGAAGTTGGCAAAGAAACTAATAAGGACATTGGTGAGGAGACGAGTAGAAGCGCTAAATCTGGTAAAGATAACTCAGGTAACAGTCAACCGAGCAGTTCAGAACTTGGTGCTGAGTCCATAGCGATCGCCCTCAAAGATCTCTCAGGCAAAAAAATCTGTGTGGAAACAGGCAACAATGCCAATAATTTAGAGTCAAATATTGCCGAGTCTAAACTGGAAGTTGAGACAGTGGTTTTAACGGACTTGGAGAATGTTTTGAATGCCTATGCCAAAGGGGAATGCGATGCGGTGTCTTCAGAAAAATCACAACTAGCGGCATGGCGCAGCAAGTTACCACGACCTGCGGATCATAGGATTCTCGATCTTAATTTTTCTAAAGAACCCTTCAGCCCTGCCCTAGTGGGCAATGACGATCGCTGGCGTGATGTCGTCACTTGGGTGATCTATGCCACCTTCTATGCTGAAGAATTGGGGATCTCTCAAACCAATTACAACATTTTTAAGGATACGAAAAATCTAGAAGTTGCTAAATTTTTAGGTACTTCCGACTCCTTGGGCATTGAGCTAGGCTTAGCGCCAGACTGGACGACCCAGATTTTAAAATCCGTTGGCAATTATGACGATATCTATAGCCGTAACATTACGCCCCTTGACATTCCCCGTGGTCTAAATCGATCTTGGAAGCAGGGAGGCTTGTTATATTCCATGCCCTTTAGATAGTTTCTTATGATCGGTAATTGCTGCAAGCACTGTAAACTATTAAGTGGCTCTATCAGAAAGCAATCTAAATTCTTATGTCTGTCGAAGTCGGTCAAAAAGCCCCAGATTTCACCCTGCCCAGCGATCGCGGTGATATTACCCTCAGCCGCTATCAAGGCAAAGCAAATGTTGTCTTAGCATTTTATCCTGGGGATTTTTCGCCCCTATGCACTAATGAAATGCAATGTTTCGCCGATGACTGGACTAAATTTCGGGAGGCTGGAGCCGAAATTTTAGGTATTAGTACTGATCCGATCGAAAAGCATATTGAATTTTCTAAAAAATTAGGACTTCAGTTTCCTTTGCTCAGCGATCGCAATCAGGATGTATGCAAAAAGTATGGGGTGGCGGGACTATTTGGCAGTAAACGCGCCTATTGCATCATCGATATTCAGGGTGTTGTGCGATATAAGCATATCGAGTTTTTGCCTGTATTCAAACGCGAAGATAGCGAACTTTTGGTGGTGCTTCGCAGTTTAAAGGTATAAAAAATCCTAAAAAGCGGCGCATAGCGCCGCTTTCTTATTTGCGTTGCTGAAGAATAAACTCGGCGATCGCCAAGTCCTGCGGTGTGGTTACTTTGATGTTGGTTTCTTCGCCCATCACAATCTGCACCGCTAAACCCACATTTTCCAACAAAGCCGCATCATCAGTTACTTCCCAGCCCTGCTCCACCGCAGTCTGATGAGCATTTTTGAGTATATCCACCTGAAACCCTTGAGGTGTTTGGGCTGCCCAAAGCTGATCCCGATTGAGGGTATCCGTAACCATATCGCCATTAACTACCTTGATCGTGTCCTTAACAGGCACTGCGGCAATGAACCCTTGCATTTTTTGCAAAGCCCGATCGCAGCGATCGAACAGATCTGGAGTAACTAGGCATCTTGCGCCGTCATGGATCAACACGCGATCGCTATCTGTTGGTAATGCATTCAGACCATTAAATACAGAAATTTGACGAGTTGCGCCCCCTTGAATGAGGCGGATGGGCTTGTCAGTGATTAAGCTATTAAAAATTTTCTGAAAATCTGGATAGTCATGGGGTTGCGCCATCACCCCAATCCAAGCGATCGCGTCAGAGGCGATCGCCGCCTTGAGAGTCCATTGCAAAATCGGCTCACCCAACAGAGGCAGCAATAATTTATTACAAGCTGCGCCCATGCGTTTACCACTACCCGCCGCAGGAATTAATAAATGACAGGTCATAGGTTAGTCCGCAAGTTGCCACCAACCAAAGGCAGGACCAATAAAGCGAATCGTGATCCAAATCACTACCATTGCGCCGATGCCATACCAAGCGCCTTGAGTGGAGACTTTCACAAATTGATCCGCCTTGTCCTTGGTGATAAATGGCAACCAAGAAGCGATCGGTTCAGACTTGCCATAGTTTTCACCCATTACCTGTTTACGCCGTTTTGATTCACCCATAGTTCATCTCTCATAGTCATTTAGGTCTACAAATTATAGCTGTCGCCAGTCTTGTTGGAACACAAAACCCAAAGACTAGTGGCGG
>NZ_JACJPY010000007.1 GCF_014696345.1 Pseudanabaena cinerea FACHB-1277 | reverse complement strand
GCGGATTGATGTATTTCCTGCTTCGTAGGCTGTTACGATCTTCTTTCTGAAATCTAGGGAATATGCTGGCATAGCTCTTTTTTTCCTGCTTTTCTGTTTCTTTCCATTGTACCCCTTAATGCCTCAACAGGCTGTAAGTCCCACATTTTATTGCTTTCCTCTTGATCAATTGTTATTGTTTATTAGATTTAATATATACTAAATTACGTTTTATATTACAAGTAATCCTTAAAATGATATTTCAGGTAGGAGATATTTTGTCGGTTGAGTTATTTGCTCATACTCGACATTTCTTTGTTTATATTGGCGATGGAAAAATAGTAGAGTGGGGACCTTGGGATGGAATGTCTTGGATGGGCGGCAAAGGTCATGTTTTTACAAAAGAATTATTTAAATCTGGCTCAGAATATAAATCGCTAGGTAGTGATGGAGAATTAAAAGAAATTACTCTAGAGCAACGCACAGGAGCTAGTGAGTCTTTGATTAATCAGAGAATTAGAGAGATGACCACAGGGATTGACTATCATTTAGGGCATCGCAATTGTGAACATTTTGCTTATTATGTTACTGGGTACACAGGTTATTCCAAGCAAAGTGTTTCCCATATGTTTACTGATCACGATCCATTTACAAGCAATCCTATGATTCAAAATATCCGTGACCTAAAAGACGAGCTTTTGAGGTCTAGTCATTGTGGAGTAGTTGGCTTATCTAGAGGCGACTTTAAAGGTTCTACTCTTGTTGGCAAACTAAACGATGGTCATTATGTCTATCACTACAGCCATCCTTTAGGTGGTCAGCATCTATATGTGACTACTATTCCTAAATCTCAAAACTTTGAGGCTAGTTATGATTCAGTTCTTCTAGCGTACTATGGCGCATTTATAGGCAGAGGTGAAATCCTGAGTATTGTTAGAAAAGTAAGGGGATGCTAAACGCTTTACTGACCTTAGCTATTTATGTCTAAAAAATACTTTGCATTTAAGAGTGATGAAAAGATGTTAACCAATAGCCCAACTGTATTTGCCGAAGAACTAGCCAATGAGCTAGACAAAATTCCTGAGCAATATTGGTCAAACCTTTTGCAGATTATTCGTTTATTTCGTGAAAGCGTCACGTCAGAATCAGAAAATCATTCCCAAGATCCTACAATTGTCGAAGCCATTGAAGACTTAGGGCTAGTCCATGCCATGCTAGAAGTTAAAGATGAAAAGCCGCTTAGTCTCCAAGAAGCCCTTGCCGAAATGGAAAGAGAATGAACGTAAATTACCTTCCCAGCTTTCTCAAAGAACTTAAAGCTCTGAGAAGTACCCCTTACTTCAAACCCATAAACACCCTTGTATTTGAGGAGATTCCCAAACTTGCTGGGTTAGCAGACATCAAAAATGTCAAAAAATTACAGGGATATGAAAATGCCTATCGAATCAAAGTAGGAGATTATCGAATTGGCGTAATCCTGAATGGAGAAACTGTTACATTTTGTAGGGTCTTGCATCGCAAGGAAATTTATCGCTATTTTCCGTAAACTAACTCTCCCATCACCGAAGCCCAAGGAATTGGTTGCTCCCCTAACCTTTCTGACTCAGCGCCGCATACAAGGTGGATTTATTCACAGGCGTAGATGGACTGCAAATCAGCACAAATGGACTAGCCGATTAACTGCACCATTGAACCTGCATCGGTTTTGGATACTTCGATCAGAGTGTTGAATGCCTCTTTCATTTGGGGCATATGCGTAATTACGAGAATGCACTCGAAATTGGGCGCGATCGCATTGATGGCACTGACGAGGCGATCGCATCCTAATTGATCCTGACTGCCAAAGCCTTCATCGATGATTAGGGTTTGGAGGCTGCTGCCTTTGCGTTGGGCAAGCACGCGGGAGAGGGCAAGGCGCACCGCGAAATTAATTCTAAAGGCTTCGCCGCCTGAATAGGTTTCGTAGGGTCTTGTGCCTTTGGTGTCGGCAATTTCGATGTCGAGGGTTTCGATGAGGCGATCGCTTTTTTTACCAGATTTTTGGGTGATGAAGCGCACATTTAATTGACGATCGCTGAGTTGCGCGAGAATTTGATTTGCTTCCACTTCAATTTGCGGTAAGACATTTTCCAGCATTAGGGCTTGGATGCCATTTTTGCCAAAGGCTTGATGGAGCTCTGTGTGAATGCGTTGCCGATGGCGCGTGGTTTCAATTTGGGCGAGGGTGGCTTGATGTTGTTGGCGGCTTTGTTCTAGTTGTTGTTGCGACCGTTGGAGACTGCCGATTTGGGCAAGCAAACTATCCATTTGCGATCGCCAGTTTTGGAGATTTTGATGGATGGTATTAATTTCGCTGGCATGGTTGCCATGCAACGCTTGAACTTGGGTTTGCAGTTCGGTAATTTGATGGGTGATTTTTTGTAGTTCCTGTTGGGCAGTATTGATATTTTGTTGTAATTGATGTAACTGTTGCTGAAGTTCGGGATATTCCTGTTCGGCACGGTTAAGTTCTTGATATTTCAATAAGGCGGCGGTTAGTTCTTGTTTTTGATTGCGAAGTTGTTGATGGCGATCAGGGGCATATGCCAATTGGGTCAGGGCGCGATCGCATTGTTCCAGTTCATGCTGCACTTCCAAATCAATCAAATTTTTAACTAACCGCTCTTGCAACTGTTGGCTTTTGGTTTGCAGATCGGGGATTTTTTGAGTAAGATTCTCGGCTTGCCGTTGAGCATTTTTTAGTTCTGCAAGCTTGACCTCTGCCCAGCGCCACCGTTCCACATCACCCCGCGCTAGGGCATGGTTTTTTTCATCATAGGCAAATTTATGGATATTTTGCTCAATTAGTGTCATCTCTTCCCAAGCTTCGGGCATATAGGTTTGATGTTGCAGGGAATGATTTAACTCCTCAATTTCACGATCAATATTTGCCAGTCTTTGTTTTGCCTCCGCGATCGCCTTGAGTCTTTCTTGCAAAGTTCCCTTACGCTGAATCAGGTCATTTAAGGGCGCAATTTCTTTTTTGAGATGGCGATATTCTTCGCGCAATACTTCAATTTCGCAATTAGAAGCGGCTTGTTGTTCTTTAACCAGCCAAATTTCCGCTTGCAGATTGCGTGATTCCTGTTGGTGTTTTTGTTGGACTAGTTGCCAATGGTTAGCATCGAGGGGGCGATCGCATAATGGACATGGCGCATTGGGGACGGTCAACTGACGCATTTTTGCTTCTAATTTATTAAAAGCGGCTTCGCTATCAGCAAGACGGGTTTTTAATCTTTCCAAAAAATCGCGCCGTTCCAAACCCTTCTCATGGACACGCTGTTGATAGACCTGCTTTTTTTGCAATAGCGTAATTTGGCGATCTAGCTCTTGGGCATGGCTCAGTAACTGCTCATGGTTTTTGACCTGCGATCGCAATAGTTCTTGTTTTGCCAATAGTTCTTCCAACTTGGCAGAGAGGCGGGTTTGCTCACGGTCTAACTGATGGCGCAGGACTTGATGGCGATGCACTAGGGGCGTTGATTGAGCATGGAGGCGATCAAATTCTTGCAGGATTGCCCGCGCTTTGTGCAGTTCTAAAACTGCGGCATCGATTTCTGGCGATCGCGCGAGAATGGTTTGCAGTTCCTTTTCTTGCTGTGTCAAACTCTCTAACTGGGCTTGATAGTGGCGCAACTGTCCTTTGAGTTCGCTTTGAAGACTGGCGAGTTTATGGCTAAATTCACCACGCCGATCGCTGAGTTGTTGATATTTTTGAAATTTGCCCTCTAACTCCGCCTCTTGACTAGAAATGCCTTGATAGCGTTCATAGTCCTGCAAAATTGCCGATCGCTGGGCAATATAAGCTTCTAAATGCTGCGATCGCTTGGTGTAACTGGCTAACTGACGCTCCATCTGTGCGAGATTTTGACTGAGAGAACTATGCTGTTGCTGTAGCCAAGTTAACTGCTGTAATAGGCTTTGATAGCGTTTTTGTTGCTCTTCCACAATTTGCAACCTTTGCCGATCGCGACTTTCCCATGATTGCAAATCCGTTAATTGCGATCGCAAGATCTCCAACTGTGGTGCGATCGCCTCCCCCGCCACAATCTGCCCCTGCAAATGCGCCAATAAATTCTCTAGAACCGTAATTTCTGCTTTGCTATTGCGGGCAATTTCCTTCGCCCTTTCTGACAATTCATCATATTGCGATAGGGAGAGCATATCCGCCAAGATCTGTTTGCGATCGCTTGGGCGTTTGAGCATAAATTCATCGGCACGACCTTGGCGCAAATAGGCAGAATTGATGAAGGTTTCATAGTCCATTTTTAGATGGGAAATAATCGCCTGTTGCGTTGACTGCACCTTGCGCTCGGTCAGAGATTTAAACTTGCCTGCACTCTGCACCTGAAATTCTAAAGATGTGGAGCTGTTGCGCGATCGCGTGCGAATAATCCGATAAATTTCACCACCTGCAATAAATGTAAAATCAACTTGACATTCCTTCGCGCCCCCATGAATCACATCATCCTGACTCGCCACCCGACTCATTCCCCAAACTGCCCAAGCGATCGCCTCTAAAAGTGAAGACTTACCCGCCCCATTCGCGCCACAAATGCAGGCTACGTGCAGCCCACTAAAATCTAAGGCAAGTTGTTGATAGCTCAAGAAATTCTTTAAGCGTAATTTCTGAGGGATCATTTATGGCAGTCCTTAATAATCACTTGTAGTTATTCTTACGCAATTATCATGATAATGTATACGACAATCCTATTCCACTTAAGTAGGATGTGTTAGCGATAGCGTAACGCATCTCCTTTAAGCAATTGATACGTTACGTTGCACTAACGCATCCTACAAATAATTAAGCCTTCCTACTTATAATTATTAGTCAATATCAAGTTAATATCAAAATCTCAACCCGTAAACTGCTATGGAAATATGGGAAAAAATCAGCCGCCAAAGGGTCAGATACATTGTCGATAGCTACCAGCTAGAGGGTGAAGACAATGCAGATTTTGATGACTACTTAGAAGATCTGTTGCAAGCCTATGCACCACCACAGATCGAGTTAGCATTAGTACAAGTTTTGTCTGAGAGTTGGCAAACTGTTCCCATTGTGCGCGGTGTTAATTTTTTAGAGCGATCGCATCAACTTTTAAAAACATGGGAAAATAGTATTATTAATACTAAGGTTTCACCGTTGCATTTTCATCTAGTTACGGGGCTAGATCCGACACCAGTATTCGGGGACACGAAAACCACAGCGCTGAAAACCCCTTCTGCAAGCCCTATTGCTTAGGAAATATTGCTTAGGAAATATTTGGGGTTATGGATTTGTCTAGGGAATCTCTATTTCGCTATATCGTTATTTAGTTCTAAAAGTGCCGATGCCTAATTTATTTAGTTGGATATTAGATAAATCACCAAAATTGTCGCAATTTAACCATTATTCACCAAGCAAAAAGTCAAGTTTTTATTATTGGGGGATCTTGATTTTATTGTCAATGATGGCCTATGGAGGAAATTACGGGCGATTACCGCTATTTTTTGGCGTGGATTTCTTATTTGGCAGTATTTTTAGCTTTATTGCCACTTATTTATATGGCTTACCCATGGGCTTAGCGGTATCAGCGATCGCTAGTGTTCATACCTATGTGATTTGGGGACAGCCCTATGCAGGAATTTTACTAGTCTTAGAAACCTTGTGGGTGGGGCTAGGAATCAGGCGCGATCGCCAAAGGGGGCAATCGTCGAATATGGTACTGCTGGTGCTGTTTTATTGGATTTGCTTGGGTGTACCCCTATGTTTTGCCTCGTACTTCTTTATTCTCAAATTTAGTACCCTTTCGGCGATCTTAGTGGTGCTAAAGCAGGCAGTAAACGGAGCATTTAATACCCTAATCGCGCACCTGTTGCTAGATTACCTGCCTTTGCGCCAATGGTTATATGTCAGGTATAAAGATGGGATTTCTAAGGACGGCAATAGCGATCGCCGTCCAATTCAGCAAATGCTATTCAATTTACTGATTGCCTTTGTATTTTTTCCAGTTTTAAGCATTGCTGTTTTAACGGGCTATCAGGCTCTAGACTACATCCACAATCAAATTCACACCCAATTAAATTCCAGCACCACCGATGTCGTGAACCAGATACAGGATTGGCACAATCGCAATATGCTGACCCTGAATAAATTGGCAACGATCGCCACAGATCGAGATCTCCTCGAAACCCAATTTGCCGTAGAAACGATCGCCAGAACCAATGTCGCATTTCATCGGATCTACATCACCGATGCAGAAGGCAATGTAATTACGGCTTATCCTGTCATTCCTGAATCATCGTTAAAAAGTGCCAACCAGTTAGTTTCCTTTTACAAGTTTTGGCAACAGGCAAAGTCGACCATGGGAGTGATCGTCAGTGATATTCATACTGAAACTATCTTTAATCAGTCACATATCGATATTATTGTGCCGATTGTTTCAGATAATCAGTTTAAAGGTGCTGTGATTGGGCAAATCAGTTTGGATAAGCCCCAAAATCACCTAATTAAAAGTACCTCGCCTTGGCAAGCTGAAGCAGCACTATTGGGGCGATCGCAGGAAATTATCGCGAATACCGATTCCCAAGGCTTTAAGAATTACCAACGCGGTAGTATTTGGCATCCCGAATTATTGGGTGAAATTAGACCATTTCGAGCAAATCAAGTGCATTGGCTGCCTCGCATTAAAGGGGCAGCGATTATGATCCGATGGCGCAAATCCTATTACATTCAAAGGGCTAACCTGAGCAATCAAGCCCCTTGGACGATCGCCGTGCAGCTATCGCCTGTGGAGTTTATTGATCTTTTAGAAAATCTATATGTGTACATTCTGGCAATTGTGGTGGTAATTATTTTTATCGCTACCGCGATCGCCACTGCCATTAGTCGCCGTCTGATTAAGCCCATCAATAAGCTGATCTATCTCACCTCCGATCTGTCCAATAATCTCGTCCAGCAAACCAACTTAGCATGGCAAGAAACCAAACTAAGGGAAATTGATAGTTTGGGGCTAAATTTTCAATTGATGGCGGAAGCTCTGCGGGGGAAATTTCAGGAAATCAAGCAAACCAATTTATGGCTAGAGGAAAGGGTCGCAGAACGCACCAGGGAATTATTGCAAAGCAAACAGCAACTGCAAAAAATGACTGACGCAATTCCAGGGGCTGTCTATCAGTTTTGCCGCGATCGCGATGGCAATTATTCGGTCCTATTTATGAGTCAGGGTGCTTACGATATCTATGAAATTACAGTGGAAGAGATTTGTGCCGATGTCTATCAAATTATTAACCTCACTTTGCCAGAAGATAGCACCGACTTGTTGCAATCTATAGAAAATTCAGCTAGTGACCTGTCGCCATGGATTTATGAATATCGCATTCAGCCCCCTAGCGGCAAGGTGAAATGGCTATCTGGGCGATCGCAGCCCATATTGCAAGGGGATGGCTGCATTATTTGGAATGGAATTATTACCGACATTACAAATATTAAAAATACAGAGCAAGCTCTGCAAAAGAGTGAAGAGCGTTGGCAATTGGCGATCGAAGCTACCAATGATGGGATCTGGGACTGGGATATGCAGACAAATGTCACTTTCCGTTCTGAACGTTGGTACACAATGCTGGGTTTATCCCAAGATGTTGATCTTGAGCAGCCTCTTGACTACTTGGGCTTCATTCACCCCGATGATCACGATCAGATGCTGCAATTGCAGACAGATTATTTTTCGCGTAAAATACCACGCTGTTCAATTGAATATCGGATGCTTTGTGCTGATGGTGGTTATAAGTGGATTCTCAGCCATGCGATAGGACGGTGGGATGCCCAAGGGAATATTTTGCGCTTAGTGGGTGTAAATACGGACATTACGGAACGGAAGTTAGCGATCGCGGCTCTAGAAAAACGGGAGAGCTATCTAGAAATGTTGGTGAATGTGCAGCGTTATCTACTAGCTGACCATTCTAGTTTTAAAGACTATGGGCATATCTTGTCGCTAATTGGTAAAGTATCAGATTTTGACTCCATGAAAATGTTTGCCTGCCAAGTGGTCAATGATCATGACATCGATCTCGATCGCCCAGAAACTCATCAAGGCAATTGGATTGATGTATTTGGTCATGGTCGCTATCAAATCGATCTCTATGCCGATTGGCGATCAACAGGCATAGCCAAGCCCACCCCGCCCCAGACTTGGCGGTTCATTCAAAAACTTGCGCGATCGCAGTGGCTATCAAGATTAATCAATGGCGAAACCATTAACTATGCCCTTTGTAATATCGCTAACGAAGATTTAGATATTCTCACAGACAAATCCCTCGCCTCGATTTTGATCATGCCAATTATGGCAAACGGGCGCTTCTGGGGATTTCTAAGCTGCCTCGATTATCACAATGACCGTCTCCGCGAACATACTGAGGTTAGTTTGCTGACAATTTCCGCTTCAGCGATCGCTATGCACATCGAGCGCCAAGAGGCACAGATGGAAATGTTGCAAGCAATGGAAGCTGCCCAAACTGCCAACCGTGCCAAGAGCGAGTTCTTAGCCACGATGAGCCATGAAATTCGCACCCCGATGAATGCCGTAATCGGCATGACCAGCCTGTTGCTAGAGACTAATCTAGATGCTGAACAGGAAGAATTTGCCGCGACTGTCAAGCTCAGCAGTGAGAACCTTTTAGCGATTATCAATGACATTTTAGACTTCTCTAAAATTGAGTCTGGTCATCTTAGTCTTGAGGCACGCCCATTAAACATTCGTGAATGTATTGAAAACACCTTGGAGATTTTGGCTGTTTCGGCAAATGCGAAGGAGATAGAACTGGCTTACTGTATTGAGGAGGATGTACCTGAGCAAATTATTGGCGATATTACTAGGCTGCGGCAAGTTTTGATTAATTTATTGAGTAATGCGATCAAATTTACCCATAGGGGGGAAGTTAGTGTTAAAGTGTCGCGGCGATTGCTACAGACAGAGATCGCGCCGAGCAATCGCGCCGAGCTGATGCCAACCTCTTGCCCACCTTCTTGCCAACTAGTATTTACTGTCCAAGATACAGGTATCGGCATTCCCCAAGAGCGATACGATCGCTTATTTAAACCCTTTAGTCAGGTTGACTCTTCGACAACACGCCAATATGGTGGCACAGGGCTAGGATTAGCGATCGCCAATCGCCTCACTCAACTCATGGGTGGCACGATCAGCCTCGAAAGTACAATCAATGTTGGTTCAACCTTTACCTTTACAATCATTGCCGAAGTCGCCCATGGCGCTCCCCAGTCTTGGAGTGACAATGCCATTAACATCAATAATATCAATGGAGACTCGCTCCTCAACTTAGCGGGTAAGCGGTTGCTAATTGTTGAAGACAATATAACGACCTGTCAAGAGTTAGTATTTTTTGCCAAGAGTTTAAAAATGCAACCGAGCGTTACTAACTCTAGCCAAGAGGCAATCGCTTGGTTGAAGCAAGGGCAGAACTTTGATTTTGCGATCGTTGATGCTTGTATCCCCGTTTATTATCAGGGTTCAGGAGCCATATCAGAAGTCGCTCTTCCCAATTTCAATCAATGCCAAATGCCAGTGTTATTGCGATCGCACCTGACACAAATTCCCTTGATCCTGTTAACCCCAAATTGTAAATGTGCGCCGATCAAAGATGATCCAATGATGGCTTTTGTCGCCAAACCGATTAAGCGATCGCATCTCTGTAGCGCCCTACTCAGGGTTTATAACTATAACTCCCCAAGGTTATCACTCAAATCTACCTCCCCCACAATTTTCGATCAACAATTAGCAACGAGAATTCCATTAAATATTCTATTGGCTGAAGATAATGAAGTTAATCAAAGGGTAGCAATTCTATTTCTCAAGCGTTTAGGCTATGAGGCTGATGTGGTGGCTAATGGCAAAGAGGCGATCGCCGCCCTGCATTCTCAGAGCTATGATGTAATTTTGATGGATGTATTTATGCCTGAAATGGATGGACTCACTGCCACAAAAAAAATACATCAAGAATTTGATCGCCCGCCTTGGATTATTGCCCTCACTGCTAACGCCCTGCAAGGCGATCGAGATGCCTGTCTAGAAGCTGGAATGCAGGACTATATCAGTAAGCCTATTCAAATCCAAGAACTGATGTCAGCGCTTGAGCAGGCTTATCTAGCCAAATCCCGATAAAGTGGCTGCACCATTTTATCAGAATCTAGCGAAGCGATAAACTTAACTGCTGAATCGCGAATGGCTTGCTTGTCTGGATCAGTTTTTTTGTCATAGGTATTGACCATCAGCGACACACGCCCATTTTCGGCAAAGCTGTCGCGATGTTGATCCACAAAATGCCAATACAAATAATTAAACGGACAGGCTTGATCGCCAACTTTTTCTTTAACGTCATATTTGCATTTGGCGCAACAATCACTCATTTTATTGATGTAATTGCCGCCCGAAACATAGGGCTTAGAAGCTAGAATTCCGCCATCGGCAAAAGTAGACATTCCCAAAACATTGGGCAACTCGACCCATTCATAGGCATCGATATAGGCGAGCCAAAACCATCGATTTAGTTGTCGTGGATCGGTATTCGTTAAATTACTAAAATTACTCAGTACCATCAAGCGCTGAATATGATGGGAATAGCCATAATTTAAAACATTAGTCACCGCATCACGCATACAGGCTAAGTCTGTATCGGCATTCCAATAAAGCTGTGGCAAATTATTAGTAAATCCAAAATAGTTTTGCGTGCGGGCAGTGGGCATCTGCGCTTCATAATAAACACGAATATACTCACGCCAACCAAGGATTTGCCTGATAAATCCTTCTACAGAATTTAGAGGTACTAAATTATTTTGATCTAAATTATTTTGATCTTCATAGGCGGCGATCGCCATTTCGCATATTTCTTGAGGCATCAGCAAGCCGTTATTTAGATAGACCGACAGCACCGAATGGAAAAGGAATGGCTCTCCTGTTTTGATCGCATCTTCATAAGCGCCAAAGTTAGCCAAACGGGACTGCATAAATAATTTCGCTAAGTCCAGAGCTTGCTCACGGGTGACAGCATAACTAAACCTGTCTAAGTTGCCAAAGGCATCTGGCAAATAGCTTTTCACCAAGTCAATTACTTCTTGGGTAATAGCATCTGGGGCAATTTCAGGAATTTCAGGGATTACAATTTTCTTGGGCAGACTCTTACGATTTTCTTTGTCATAGTTCCAACTGCCACCCATCGGTTTGTCCCCTTCCATCAAGTAGCCAGTTTGCTTACGAAGCTCCCGATAAAAAGTCTCTAAGCGATAGCCCTTTTTAATCTTAGGTTTATATTTCTCAGCATTAGCAATAAAAAAGCTATTGGCAATTTTCTGGACACGACCATTAAACTTATGTGCTAAGGACTCAAATTGCGATCGCGTATCCCATTCCGACGGCTGCATATAGGTAAGCGCCAAGTGAGGATACTCAGCTAACAGGCTATCGATAGCATCGGCATGAAAGCCTTCTGTAAATAGGTTTAATACAGGAAAGCCCTGCTGGTGACAGGCGATCGCAAAATGCCTTTGAGTGCTAAGAATATAGACTAATTTTTGCTTGTGGTGCGGTATGACCATTGCATATTTTCGGGATTCTACAAATATAATCAGTGGCTTTTGCGCGAGCAATTCCTTTGGAAAAGCCTCTAAATTAAGCTGATCATAGAGTATCAATAGAGCGCGATCGCCGCTATTTAATTTCAAGTTTAGTGGTGCAGAAATTGGATGGTTGGCAATTGCTGATAGAAATAGGCAGGCAGTCTCTAGCATTTTGTAAGGTTGTTATTTCTTGAAGATCTGTAAAGAAATTGTGGATAAATAGGTGACGCTCCTATGGGTAAGTAGGTGAAGCCAATTAAACGATCTGACTTATGCAGCGACAAGATGCGACTTTTTGATGAAGTAGGGCTTTCACCCAAATCCCTATATGGGCATTCATTTTATCGCTCTTTGCTCCAAGGCTTTGTTAACGCGATCGATTTGTTTCGGCGCTTCTATTGGCGCGAAAAGATCGCCATATAGTTCCTTTAAGCCTAGCTTTAATTCGTGCAATGTTGGCTGGATATGATTTAAAGTTGTATTCATTTCTTACATCCTTGCTCAAAGGCTTTGTTAGCTGTGATAAAAACGGTCATTTTCTAAGGGAAGTAACGATAAAATTCTTTGCGGTGTAATGTGCGGATGACTTCTACTGTATTGCCAGAAATTTCTATGCCAATGCGATAGTCACCGACTCGAATACGGTAACGGGTTGAATATCCTTGCATGGCTTTTATGTTCGATAGTTCTTGCAAGCTCTGAGTTTCAGGCAAAGTTGTAAAGGCAATTTCATAGATGCGTTGATATACTGATGAGCCTTTCAGGTTTTTGAGGTCTTTTAAAAATGACTGGCGGTACTTTACTTCCATTTTAGTCTTCCAATCTAATCCTCTAAAAAAGCTAGAGCTTCAGCACGGGAGTAAAGAGGAGTGTTTTTACCTTCATCCATTGCTTTATGGAGACAATAATCTTCTATGGCTTCGCTAAGATTTTCTAGAGAGAAGTTGTCGATGGGTAAAAGTTGCCGCCAAATCTCGATGGGGATGACAACGGCGGTGGGTTGTCCTTCTTGGTTGGTTATATACTCAAGGTTTAATAGGGGCATTACATTTACCTTAGTGAATATTTTTCATGAAAGCTGCTTTGATTGTATCAAACATCTTTGTGTTACTCATGCGCTTAACTATTCTCTTAAATCGCAATTTCGTATACAACCGAAAAGTGAATGCGCTTTTATGCTAAAAATTGTTGCTTGGTAGCTCCTTCCATCAGTTCAGCAATATTAGAACAGACTGTGGCAATATCAAGCAGATAGGCTGGATCGCGTTTCATAAATCACCTGTGCAGTATTTAAAATTGCTTTGCGTCGAATCCAGTTTGGGCTGTCTATAACTGCTTGTTTGGTAACTAGGTCAACTTTACGATGAAATATATCTTCTAGTTGCCATTCCATTGTCACTAAGTCTAGAAGGCTATTTTGTGAGTTAGGTGCAAATACTACCAGACAATCAATATCACTATCAGGGCGAAAGTCATCGCGTAGGACGGAACCAAAGAGGGCAAATTCGACTATCTGCCAACGTTGACAAAATTCTCGAATCTGTGACAAAGGAAGATTAATGTTTGTGACTAAACTTGGATTCATTTTATCGCTCCTTGCTCAAAGGCTTTGTTAATTGATTTTAGTCTAAGTTTCTTTTGGAGGATGCCAACCTGCGCTAATCCATTCGCGTCTGACCATCAATGCACAGGTATTGTTAAGCTGCAAAGCGAGAACTGTGGCGCGACCGCAAGCTGTACGCCCGACAATATGTGTGCCATCTTCTGACCAAGCAAAATGTCGATGCCATTTTTGAGTGCGTGGGTTGAATAATTGCACTAGACGACCTGTTTCTGGATCTTGTTTATGGGTTTGAGTTCCTTTAAAGTTGTTGCATAATCGGCAAGCAAGCCATAGGTTCTTTTCGTCATCAGTGCCACTTTGGGATTTGGGAATAATGTGATCGATTTCTAGCATTCCCAAAACATATTTTTGTTGACTACGGCAATAGCCACAACAATCTTTTGCTGCCTTCCGAACCCTTGCTCTAGTTTCTTCGGAAATTTTGCTACTCATACGCTTAAGGGTTGCCTTAGTCCACGTTTGACGCTTTCATTTAGGGCTTGGGCTTTGCGGAGCAGTCCTGCTTGATAAATTTCCATTAACATTTCTAGCTCGGACTGCTCGGCGGTGGTCAGGGTTCTTTCTTGTTGGGTCTGCAAAAGTTGACTTAATTTTTGATCTTGAGATGGTTCCATCTGAAGTTCGGTGAGGGCAATTACTTGCTGATCGCTTAGGGTTGATACATTGGCTAGGTTTAAGTTAGGTTCTTGTTTGGGTGGTTCGAGTTGTATGTTTTGAGATGGGGATGTTTGGGTGTTGGAAATTGGGATGAAGAGGTCAGTTAGTAACTTGTCCCTCAGTAATGAGCGATCTTCTTCGGGGAGGGATTTGATTAACTGGGCGATCGAATCCACTAATTGAGTATTCATTGTATGTTTCCTCTAAAGGCTTTGTTAACTCTCTCGATTTGTTTCGGCGCTTCCATTTGTGCGAAAAGTTCTAGTGCTTTTGCTTTATATTCTTCTGCTTGGTTATGTTCGCCTATTGCCTGATATGTTAGAGCAAGCTGGAAATACTCTTCTGCAAGTTGAGATTTAACTTGAATTCTATCCAACAGCTTAATACATTCTAAATGTTGGCTAATTGTATCATTTAAATATTTTCTTTCCTGGGTAAGATAAAAATTTTGTCTGTAAAAAAGAGCTTTACTTCCACAAAACCTAGCTTGGAACATTATCGGTTTGCAGCCTCTATTGCAGATTTCTTGAACCCTCAGTATCTGAGTTTGCGCTTCTCTCAAATCAGTTTTCAAGTAAAATCTAATTAAATAACATCTTGCGTAACCTTCTGAGAGATAGTCTTTAACTACTTCAAAGTTCTCTATAGCATGAAGCATAGTATCAATAGCTTCACTAGAATTGTTTTGAGCATAAAGCGACAAAGACTTGTAAGCTAGAGAATCTCCAGATTCTCTATACAGAACTTCTAATTTACTTGAATGATTTGAACATTTTAACGACTGCTCAGCGTACGAAATACCTTTATCATATTCACATAAATCATGATAGATAGAAGAAAAAGATCGAAAAATACTACTTTTCATTCTTTCTAGATAGTGTTTTTCTTTTTTGATTTTTTCTTCTTCTAGTAGATTTATTTTATCAATATTATTCAAAGCAATATTGCAATGCTGGATAGCTTTATTAAACTCTCCAAGATGACGATAACAACGAGCCAAATAGTTATGGCAGTCTGAGTGTAGTCTTTGATGACAATAATCTGATTCCGATTCAACATAACATTTAGCTTTTTCAAAGAACTCAATAGCTAGTTTATAGTCAGTATTGTAATAATAACACGCTCCAATTGTCCCCAATAATTGAGTTTTATCTATGCCCTCCAATTTGTCTATCAGTTTCTTTAGGCAATTAGCTATTTGTGATGAATACCCCCAAAACCTTAAGTAAGCGTATCGGTTTCTTTCATAACCAGTTATATTTGTCTTCTCAATAAAAATCAAAAAAGCATTTTTATAATTTTCAATTGTGTAATAGTGATAAAAGGCTTCAAAAACATTTAAATGGTTTTGTAAAAAAGTTTTATCTACAATTGTAGATTCCCAATATTCTGCTGCTTTGAGATTTACTATTTCCCAATTGATTTTATCTTCTAATAAGCGCAATTTGGTGAATTCACGAACAGCAGGGTGTAAATAGTATTCGCCTTTAGCTTCAATCAAAGAAGTTTTACTCAGATAATTTACAACCCCAATTCTTTGAGATTCAGCTACATCCCATAACAAACAAATCAACCCATCAAAAGGAACAGTTTTTACATCCTGATAGCGATAGCAACCCATCCGACAAAGCAGCTTATAAGCATTAGGTTGATTATCTCGCAACCAATCCATTTCCACCGAAATCAAAGTCTCTAGTTCCGAATCTGCCAACAAAGCATCCTTGTATCGACTCCAATAGGCTCCAATATTGCCATCAAAACGGTTTTTAATCGCACCATGTAGAATATCCATTACCTTTGCATTCCCGTTATAGGCAACACACATCTGCAATAACGCCTCAGAATCTGCCCCATTCTCGCAATCATGGAAATATTGCTGCCATGCTGTAATGTCTAGACCCTCCAGTGAATACTCATGTACCCTCGCTCGTGGAGTAATCAGCGATCGCCGACTGGTGATCAGCGTAAACGAAGAGACATCGCGATCGCCCAACACCGCCAACAAAGCATCATAGCCGCGCAACTTCTCCCGAAAGCGATAATTTTCATCTAACGCAGGTTCGAGATTATCGATTAGCACTCCAATAGGATTTGCCCGATCCGCTAACTTCTCTCTCAAAATATCCAAATTAATCCCAAAATCCCGACTAGGCTCCTCATCAAAATCTTTCCGTAAGATTTGCGACACCTTCTCTTCCGCAGGCGTAACGTTCCCCGACTCCAAACCCATCTCGAGCCGAATCACTTTCTTAAAATACGTCTGCAAAAACTCACGCGCTAGGGTTGATTTGCCTACACCCGCCCCAGCCTTGATTAAGACGATTTTGGCTTGTCTGCTGAGATTTGCGAGATTAGTCAGATCGCGATCGCGTCCAATAAACTCAAGGGTTGTTAATTCTGGGATTGATTCGGGATTAGGGATATTTTGGGGATTAGTTGGGGTTGAGGGGCGATCACTGTTTCCGTCCTTATTTTCCTGCTTTTCATATAACTCCACCAAATAGTCGGTTAATACCTTTCTCTTTCTATTACCATCTACAGGGCTTAACTCTGGATGCTTTTGCCAAAAGAATTCATATATTTGTTTTAGGTAGCTATCGGTTGTCTGTCTTGGCTGAACGTTACCATTGCTATCTTTGAGAAATTCTTCACAGCATTTTTCAATCGATTTACCACGACCTTCTTCTCCAAACACAGCAATAAGTGTTGGAATATATTTTGGGTTCAGTAATTTTGATTTCGCGATTTTTAGAATAAATTCATTTAAATTCATAATAGCAATCCCTGTTTAAACATTTTCAATCAATTCTTGAACCCACACGATCAATGGTGGCAAATCTTCAGTGATAATTATTTCCTGTAATCGTTGCCGTAAAGATCTATAAAACGCGCTTTGCCCTCTCTATTACTAAATCCTGTATATAGGGCTTGAGTGAGTCAGGCGTACCCAAATCGATCGCACAACCCAATAATTTTTCAAGATAAATTTGCAATCGAGCCAACGTAAACAAACCCACAGGCTGCGAAAACTCAACTAATAAATCAACATCACTACTAGCCTTAGCCTGATCTCGTGCCACCGATCCAAACAAAAACAGCGATGCAACATGAAAAACACAAATCGCCTCACGCTGTTGGCGCAAGGTATGAATGACCTCATCACAGCGTAAAACCGATGCCGTAATAGTGTTGGCTTCGCCCGAAAGTCTCACAGCTTTAAAGTGTTTGTTAATTTGCTTATTGGCATTATAGGGTATTTTTTCGGGCTGCGATCGCTATTCTACGGTTTAGCTCAGGGCAAACACAGGGCAAATCAAGGGAATCTATGGGTTTAAATTAATCTGGCTAGATGTTTTTATTAAGGTCTTACTAATTTCCGAGACTTACCACAACTAAATCAATGAGGTATCCCATGCAACAAGACAAAATTTCGCAGTTTAAAGTAGTTAATTTATTTGTTCTATTGCTTCCTGCATCACTGTTCTCAATTATATCTCCCCTTCTAAAAACTGAAACTGCAATAGCTGGCAACCTCTACAACAACTGGAATTATGCTGCTGACCGCATTGGAGACAGTCTTGATGTTAACAACACTGGTATCTATGACATTGGTGGAACTGCCGTTAAAGTAGACAACGATTATGTATGGGTAGGCATTACGGGTAATCTACCAATTTCAGGATTGAATACAGGACTCACTTACGGGGGATTTCGTGTCCCCAGTCAAAATATTGGCTACGGTGATTATTTCTTTGACTTTGGCAATAGCAACTTTATAAGCGCTAGCAACTCATCGAATTTGTTTGCTATTCGCTTTGCTGATAACAATGACTCGGCGGCAGCAGCTTTAGGTGTTTATTCTAATGTCAAAGCTAAAAGCGTAGTAACGACAAACGCTGGTTACTGGAATCCTGGATCGCATCGCAGCACTGTTTTTTCTAAAACAGGCGTTGATCCAACAACAGGTGAATTTGCTTGGAATGATCCTTACTATAGTTATCCGATGAATAGCTTTTTTGTTCCCCTTTTTTTATGTCCGAAGTATTGCAAGACAATGACGCGATATATTGGGGATGCTCAGGCTGCAAAGCAAGAATTAGAGATAAGCTTGGTTCCATGATCAATTCGGTTATGCAAAGACTCAGTGTAAATATGCTCATCATGGCTAGTGCTATGGGAATATGTATTCCCAGCTTAGACGGGGCTGTTAATCTTGCGATCGCCGCCGACTTGGTGGATCTCAACTCGCAAATCCAATCGGCGAAAGGGCAAACTAGCTCTATGCAAAGGATTCGTAAACATGGCAAATTGATCATCGGGGTCAAGGATAACCTGCCTCCCCTAGGATTTCGCGATCGCCAACAAAATATGGCTAGTAAATTAATGGGCTTAGAAATAGACATCGCCCGCGAGTTAGCCAAGGAATTAAATTTAGGCTTAGAGCTTCTGCCTGTCACCAATCGCGATCGCCTATCCGTATTACAAAGCAATCAAATTGACCTAGCGATCGCCCAAATTACAGTAACCACTAACCGATCTCGCCTAGTGGATTTTTCACTACCCTACTACACCGATAGCACCGTTCTGATTGCGCCGCGCCATATTTCCATCAGTGAACTTCAACAGGCTAATATTGCTGTTCTCAAAAACTCTACTGCGATCGCCGCGATCCAATGGAAACTGCCACGGGCGATCATTGTCGGTGCTGATTCATACCAAGCGGGTTTAGCGGCTCTAAAGAAGGGAACAGTTCAAGCTTTTGTGGGCGATCGCAGTAGCTTGACGCAATGGTTGCTGGATAATCCTGATTACCAGATTACTGGTCAACCCCTAGCGTTGCATAGCCTAGCGATCGCTTTGCCGAGAGGTTTGCAGCATTTAGAATTGCGGGAGGCAGTATTTGCCATTGTCGAAAAGTGGCGCAAAAATGGCTGGCTTCAAAATAGGATCAAGTATTGGGGGCTATAAAATCCAATAAAATTAAATCCCGTAAAATTGAATAAAAACATCTTGAATTCCTATGATACCTTTGAAATGGCTACTCCTCATAATTTCTGCCCTAGGGTTTGGTAAAACCAAAAAATGGCATAGCCATTTTTTGGTTTGTGGCTAACTGCGATCGCCTGTATAGCCCGAAGCATTGGCTAACTCTTCTAAGCTGCGCCGTCCCGATAACATTTGCCCTTTGATTTCCCAAGTGGGGTATCCTGTAATCCCCTTTTGTTGGCATAAAGCAGTTTGAGGATTTTCTCCTTTCGGATCACACTCTACATAAGGAATTGACTTTTTGGCTTCCCCAAAAATTGCCTTCTGTTCCGCACAGTGTGAACACCAATATGCACCATACATCTTGGCATTGGTCGCTGTTAAATGCTGTGCTAAGCGCCCTGCAAAGGAGTTAGACTGAGCTGCGATCTTGCCTTGACTAGCATAGACCCCCACAGTGCCAGTCAAAGTCACTACCGCCACGATCGCCCCTGTAAAAAACAGATTGCCAATATCCTTCCAAGGATTGCCAAATACTGTCAGTAACCAGATGGTGGTCATTGTCACCGCAGATGAGATGCAATAGAGGCATACCTGTGGCTGTCCACCAATGCTACCCGATGCCAGCAAGTACATCAAATAGCCACTAAATACAAAGGTTGCTGAAGATAACATAAACATCAGATAGGCGGTTAGTTCCTTGAGTTGCGCCTGCGCCTTTGGCTCATCACGTTTTAGTAAGAGAGGCACACCAGCCAGCAGCCCCAAGGTGAGATATCCCAAAGCCCCAAAAATCGTTAGGGGAATACCAAATATCTTGGCATATTCACTGGTCAGTACCAGGTCACAACCGCTACCCTCAACGCTACAAAGAGCCGTTTTCTGTCCTAAAAAATGCGTGACCGTCAAATAGGTGGTAAGGGAAAAGCCAAATAGGGTTAAAACAGTGATCGCAGGGCGCGACCACCGATGCAACCAAGGCTCAGATCTTTTTCGCATAGCTGTTCCTGACAATTTGCACCTACCTAAATCAATAATACTCTGTTGATTTTAATACAAAGCATAAAGCTACGTGCTGAAACCCAAATCAGAAAATCCCTGTGATTCGATTTGGGGGTGGTGGGCGTAACTAGATTAAACCCTATGGTGCAACTAGAAACCCTATATTGCACTTCCAATGATGCTAATGGCTAAACCCCCCCCTGGCAGAATTACTGCTGACGATCAAGATGTGCTTTGTCCTGTAAATTTTAGTGTTTTACCATCATACAGTCTATTGTAATAAAGCTTTAGAAGCGCGGATGGGTGGCAACTAATTTTTGTAACGCGGGTAAAACTGGACAAGGCTCAACGCGATCGCTGCGATTTTCAAGGGTATTCCAGCCAAAGGGAGCCGAATTTGCCGCCGATAGCCAGAGCAGTCGTTTAGCGCGGGTCATCCCCACATAAAGCAGTCGAAACTCTTCTGCTTGTTTGACATAGGTGCATTTTTGCCATGCCCTTTGAGCATCGAGGATCGGTTCGTGATGAATAATTGCGCCAATCTGAATCCGCGTCACTTCGGCAATGCCAAAATCTCCCAAAAATTTATTTGACTCTGGAATATATGGCTCCCCTGGACAAATTCGTTTATGGAGAAAGGGCATAAATACCACATCCCAATCTAACCCTTTAGCTTTATGCAGCCCAATTAAAGTCACCTGTCCACTGACAATATAGCGATCCTCATGGTTCTCACCTTCGATCGCCTCAAACTTCTCCGACTCCACAATTTCTTTGAGAGATTCTATGACTGTGTGCATAGAATAATTGCCAATTAACTGCTGATTGAGATGATCGCCCAATTTATCGGCAGTTGCCAATAGCCCCGCCTCATCGTCATAGAGAGTGAAGGCAATAAAGGGAATCAGGTTATAGAGGGGCAGTTCTATTTTGGCGCGGAGCAGTCCCACGCATTTAGCTTGGGCTTCTTGGGCAATTTCTGAAAGGGGTGCATCGATCAAGGTGGGATAAAGGAACTTCTCAGGGGTGCTGGCAAGCTCATTGAGATCCTGTTGTGAGGAGATTTTTTGGCGACCTTTTAGCACTTCTAGCGCCGCTTTGAGGTTGTCGGGGGAGTGGGGGCGTTCCATAAATTGCAGAATTGCCAACATATCCATTGGCACTCGCGATTGGCGATCGCTTTGTTCCACATCATAGATTTTAATATTATGCCTTTCCGTTAACCATGCTAGGGACTTGCTGATAAATTGACCTTGGTTATGTTGTCTAACTAAAATGGCGATACTTAATAGTGGATTTTGTTGTAGTAACTGCACAATCCGTTTGCCAATTAGTTCCACTTCTTCTTCAATCGTGGCGATCTCATTTCCCAAATGGATTTCTATACCTCGATCAATGGGATCGGGATTTTTTTGCGGATCACCTTCAGGAACAGGGTGAATTTTTTGGGGGTAAAAGGGCTTGTTAACCTCGTTATTCTCATTAGTCTTACTGTAATGATGGTTTACCCAACTTAGGACATAGTTTGCTGCCTGCATAATATTTTGAGTGCTACGTCCCGCCTCCTTGAGGGGCAGTAATCGCCCTAGCTTGTGACAGCGATCGCAAAAATCGTTAAAGAAGCGTGGATCGGCGGTGGTAAATGTGGAATTGATGGCTTGATTGGGATCACCCACTCGCATTAAATTTTTTACTTCCTGTTGAGTGCCTTGTCGATGACTAACCGATAGAATCTCTAATAACTTAGTTTGCAATGGTGAAGAATCTTGAGCCTCATCTTCAAAAACTGCAAAAATTTTCTCTTGCCAATGGCGGCGCACCTCTGGATTGTCTAAGACCTTTAAAGCTCCTAAAATCATGTCGTCATAATCGATCGCTTTCTCCTGTTTTAATAATCTGCCGTAGATTTCATAGATGCCTGCGGCAATTTCGAGAATGTTGCTATCATCGGACGCTGTGACCTGTCGCAAATCATCAGGACTTAGCCCCGAACTCTTGGCATTGGCGATCGCCTCTCTGCCCACCGATGGCAAAATATCTGTCCTCAATACAGTTTGGCGGCGCAACCGTTCCGTATCTTCGCCATCAAAGCCCCGCCCCTCCAATAGCAAGGCGTAAATTTTGGGGTTCTCTTTGACCCACAGACTCGCAGCACTGCGGATTAGACGTAACTTTTGTGCCTCAGAGACAATCGTAGTCTCACCGATGCCCGACAATTCCCGATGGTTATTGGCGATCGTATAGGCTAAACTATGCAGCGTGCTGACGGTGAAGGCACTAGAGGGCAGTCGCAATTCTTTTAAATGCGCTAATACCTTTTTGCGAATATTACTCACCGCCGAACGGGTCAAGGTGACGATTACCAGTTGCTGTTGGCGATGCAATTGAAATTTGGCGATCGCGATCGCGGCTGCCACTGCCATGCCCGTAGATTTACCAGCTCCTGGTACGGCTGCCACTGCCAACTCGCCCCCCTCCCAATCCGCCATTGCCTGTTGTCCTTGGCGCAGGGTTTGACGTAAGCGATCGATAATTTCCGTTGATGCCATAAATTTGGGATTTGTAATCATTTGTCATTAAATCAGAATGACCTCAAAATTTAAGCCCTAGGACTCAGCAATTTCTCAAAATAAAGGCTAAGATATCAATTATGAGCGGTGCATTGCGCCGCTCATAATTATTTAAGTAACTATCTGCTACATTAACCATTCATGAAATAACGCATTATGTCTACAACACAACCAGAGTCCCACGTTGCTCAAGACCGCATTATCTTTTTTGATACCACTCTCCGCGATGGTGAACAGTCCCCAGGCGCAACACTGAACGTGGAACAAAAACTGCTAATCGCGCAGCAACTGGCTCGACTTGGTGTAGACATCATTGAGGCAGGTTTTCCCTTTGCGAGTAAGGGCGATTTTCATGCTGTCCAAGAAATTGCCAAGCTCGTTGGCAGTGAGTCTGGCCCGACGATTTGCGGCTTAGCGAGGGCAACCAAAGCCGATATCGATGCGGCGGCGGAAGCTGTAAAACCTGCGGCAAAGGGTCGCATCCATACTTTCTTGGCAACTTCGGATATTCATTTGAAGTACAAGCTCCGCAAGAGCCGCGCCGAAGTCTTGGCGATCGTCCCTGAAATGGTTGCCTACGCTAAATCTAAAATTGACGACATCGAATTTTCGCCTGAAGATGCAGGACGCTCCGATCCAGAGTTTCTCTATCAAGTATTAGAGGCAGCGATCGCCGCAGGAGCAACCACAGTTAATATTCCTGATACCGTCGGCTACTTAACTCCTTCGGAATTTGGCGCTTTGATCAAGGGCATTAAGGATAATGTGCCGAATATTGATCGCGCCATTATTTCGGTGCATGGTCATAATGATCTTGGTCTAGCGGTGGCAAATTTCCTTGAAGCTGCCAAAAATGGCGCACGCCAAATGGAATGCACAATTAATGGCATTGGCGAACGCGCAGGTAACGCCGCTCTCGAAGAATTGGTGATGGCACTCCATGTGCGCCGTGCCTATTTCAACACCTTCCTCGGTCGTCCCGAAGATTCTCCTGCGCCCCTCTGCAATATTGACACCAAGCAGATTTATAAGACCTCGCGCCTTGTCTCTAATCTCACAGGAATGTTGGTACAACCCAATAAGGCGATCGTTGGTGCGAATGCCTTCGCCCATGAGTCGGGTATTCATCAAGATGGCGTTCTCAAAAATCGCCTCACCTACGAGATCATGGACGCACAATCCATCGGCTTAACCGATAATTTGATCGTGCTTGGCAAGCTCTCTGGACGCAATGCCCTCAGTTCAAGGTTAAAGGAACTCGGTTTTGAGCTATCCGAACAGGAACTCAATGCTGCCTTTATCCGCTTTAAGGAAGTTGCCGATAAAAAACGGGAAATTAGCGATCGCGATTTAGAGGCGATCGTCAATGACGAAATTCGCCATGCCCCCGAAGCTTTCAAACTCGATCATGTGCAAGTTAGCTGTGGCGATCGCGCCATTCCTACTGCCACTGTCACCGTGGTTATGCCCAATGGTCAAGAAATTACCGATGCTTCCGTTGGTACGGGGCCTGTTGATGCCATTTACAAAGCGATTAACCGCATCGTCAATGTCCCCAATAACCTGATCGAGTATTCAGTGCAGTCTGTCACCGCAGGCATTGATGCCCTCGGTGAAGTGACGATCCGCCTCAAGCATCCCGATGTCGGTACTTTTTCAGGACATTCCGCTAATACTGATGTGATTGTTGCTTCCGCAAGAGCCTATCTCAATGCTCTCAATAAGCTCCATTTTGCCCTCCAATCGCCCAATGTTTCCAACCATGAAAGGATTGGCGATCGTGAAAAGCTCAAGCAAGAAGCAACTCTGTAATTGCGGTAAGCCTCAATGCGGTGCGAGTCGCCGCAGCGTCTAATTCTTCCCTGAGAAGAGAGTGTCTCTATGGGCGAACATATTTCTGTTCTGCCTAAATTCCGATGGATCTACAGACCTCGATTAAGGGCAGTAATATGCCATTTTGGGTTTGTCCATTGGTGCTAAACTCGCTGTGGCACAGATAGAGCCGATCGCCTGCACGGTCTAGCAAATCGGCAATCAATCTTTGCAGACGCTGCATATCTGTATTTTGTTGATCTGTCATTGTCCATTGCTCACCATGCCAACCTTTAAGAAAGATTGGTGCAGCAAACAGCGCTGCCGCACCACCCTGTAACCATAGTTCTGAACTCGCATCTAGCCAAAATTGCCAACGGTGCGATCGCCTTGCTGAGCGATATTGAAAGATCGTAGCCAAGATAATGCCATCATCGGGCAGATTAGGCGCATAGGGATCGGCGGTGGCAATGCCTTGGCGGATGAGTTGAATAAATTTTTCGAGAATTACTGGCTCTTGATCCCCAAGACGCTGCCCTAGTTGCCAATGGTGTTGCGCGGTTTCAATTAACTTTTGCAATGTGGCAGTCTGTTCATAATTAAGTTTGCGGGGCTTGAAAAATTTTTGGATTGCACGATCTAAAAATAGAAGTGGTGTAGTCTGTTGCGGTGATTGTTCTGATCGCCATTGACGCAATTGTTCATAGGCTTTGGTGGCTCTATAACCAAGGCGATTCCATTGGGCAAAGGTATCGGCGGCAAGCAATTGGGGCATTTCAGGGTGTGGGGCAAAGCAGGAATCGGCTAACATCCCTGCACGGACAGGATCGATCGCCTCCGTAAGAACCACGAGCATTTCGGCAACATGGTCGCGACTGAGCAGATGTCCTAGTTTGGGATAGCCCAAGAGCATCAGGGTCAGCAGCGATCGCACCTGTGCCGATTGCGAAAGGGGACGCTGATCGTTGAGAGGGAAGACATTAATATTTTTCTTGTGGAGGATTTCGACGATCGCATATTTGGCAATATTGTCCAATCCAGGAGCAATGATGGCGATTTCATTTGCCTTGACTGTTCCTGACTCAATGGCGGCGGCGATCACTTCAGCTACATTGCGAAATAACTTAGCGCGAGAAATGGAATCGATGCTATGGAGTTGGTCGTAGGGTTCGGCAAAGTTATAGCTTGTAGGATTGTTGAGCAGGTCAAGGCATGGATCTGTAATCTGAGAGCCAAGGACTACCGTTGCTGACGGTTGATGGAGAACCTCACACTTGGGTTTTATGTCCTGTTGCCAATAGTCAGGATCGGCTCCTAATCCTAATCTGGCTGAACCATTGCGATTAAATGAGAAAACTCCTTCAGCCCCCTGATCGAGCAGAAATCTACATAAATCGGCGATGATCGCAGGCATTTCATCGGCGCGATCGATCATCACATAGGCAAAGCGCCGCCTTAGTTGTTCTTGATAGCGAGGATTAGGTAGGAGATACTGCACAAACAAATCAGCGACAATGCCATAGGTCAGCAGACCTGCCTCCCAACAATATTTACGCCATTCTTGCAATGCCGCCCCCATCTCTAGCCAGAGCGGTGCTTGGGTGCTGTCGATGCCCTTAGCAAGCATTTCAGGAATTGACTCAATGGCATAACCGCCATAGGCTGCCAATAGCAATAGATCTAACATCCGTCGTACTAAGCGATCGCGACCAACCCCTTCCATTTCCAGATGCCCATCAAGGCGCTGTTGCCAACATTGGGCGGCTAGTTCCTGTTCATTTTCTACCCGCAACACTAGAGGAAACTGCGCCTTAATGCCCAATTCCCTGACTAAAAATGTCCAATAGAGACGCACTTCATTCTGCAAAAAGCTGAGAGGGGTCGAGGCAGTAATAGGATAACGTCCATGGGTAAAGAGCAGTAGGTGATCGCTAAAATTGCGCCGTTGCTCGGAGTCGATCGCCAATAATAATACTTTTTGAGAAGCAGCTTGGGGATTAGCGCGATGACAAAAGTCCTGTTCTGCCCATATGCCGAACTGTTGGATCATGCGTTCTCTTTTGCCATTGCCACTCCCACCTTCAATCCATAGATTCACAACGATTTACTCTTGCTGGTTTATTCTTATACATACCATTTTAATCTTAAATATTTTCTATGACCCCTTGGCGATCGCATCTTGCCCGTAGTCTGCACCAACACCGCAATCAACCTGAGGCACGCTTTTTTCATTTGGCAACGGTGGATGCAGCCCAGCGCCCTCGCAATCGGACTGTGGTTTTTCGCGGATTTCTAGAACATAGCGATCGCTATCTAGATTGTCTTAAAATTGTGACCGATCGTCGCAGTCAAAAATATGACCAGATCACTGCCAACCCCTATGCTGAGGTCAGTTGGTATTTTCCGAAGACACGATCACAATTTCGGATTTTGGGACAGTTAATCTTAATCGATCAAGAGCGTGATGATCCTGAACTGCAAAGTTTTCGTCAAGGTGCATGGCAATCTCTATCCGATGCGGCGCGATCTCAATTTGCTTGGGATACACCGCGATCGCTGCGATTAGATCCTCACAAAATTGCTGAGGTGGCGATCGTAGATGTCTTGCAGCCCCTTGACTGGTTCTGCCTAATACTATTAGCGCCCATGGAAGTTGATCGCCTAGAATTGCGTGGCACACCCCAAAACCGATGGCTATACCACAAAACCCCAGAGGGTTGGACTGAGCAAGCGGTAAATCCGTAGTTTGGCAATGACAGCAATTAATTGTGACAGCCAAGCAGGGCAACCAAGGGGGGATTGCCCCTGCCTGAATAATTCATATCTAATCTTTAGGTTTAAAAATGGCTCGAACAGGCAAATGATCGGAGACTTCCGAAAAATATTGGCGATCGCTGCTAAAGCCTAAATCTTTTTGAGGCGCTAAAATCTGCACAGAACTAGGAATATATTCTTCTTCAGCTCCCTTCGGTGATTGAGAAACAGCAATATGGTCGATCACACAACCAGTGCCGCGATTGGAAAACCGCAATCTACCATCGGCAAACTTAGGTTGTCCACGCTTTTTTAGACAATTTTCCTTAGCATCGGTTTCGATCGCTTTGGTTAAGAAGGTAAGCGGTAAATCCCGCAGTCCGCGATTTTGTTCAGCCCAAGAGGGACTATTAAAGTCTCCTAATAAAATCAAATCGGGATCGGATTGAGGATTTGCTTGATATTGAATAACCTCTTGCCCTAGGCGATCGCTCTGGTTTTGACGGAGGCGATCGCTATCCTTGCCACCGCCTCCCTTTTGGTGCAGTATCACAAGCGTAAAGTCAAAGACGCGACTCTCATTATTTTGGGAATTAGTTTTGAGATAGGTGACGAGGGGCGAGCGTAAAGTGCCAGTGATATTCACCTTGCGCCATTCTGTAACCCTTTGAGCAATCAATAGATCCCGCCGATAAAAAAGTGCTACCCTCTGCTTCTGCCCAGTTTCACCCAAAATAAATTCCCATTTTGGCAAACTGCCCTTAAGTTTCTCTGCGCCAATGGGACTAATTTCCTGTAAGCCAATCACATCAAAATTATTTTCAATAATCTTGGCAATATTAGTTAATTTCTGTGTATTTAAACCATCAAAATTTTGCAGATTAAAAGTGCCGATCCGAATTTGCGGAGTGGATCTAGGGGCGCTAGAACAAGCGATCGCGATCGGTATCAGGCAAACAGCGATCGTAAATGCTTTCGATCTGCGATAAAGCCGCCAAAAATATGTCATTTTAATCATTTGCTCATATGGGTAAATCCTACATTCCGCTTTGAATTGGTGGCTTGGCTGTTGGTAAATGCTTGAACACGGATATGCGGATTACTCAGATTACACGGATTTTTTGAGTTTGGAATAAAGTGAATTTGGCTGCTGAGGGTTTTACTATTGCTTGCGTCATTGGTTTAGGCTAATGACTGATTAATAATTAATATTCTATACCAATCAAACTTGAACGCGGATTAAGGGGATTACGCTGACTGCGCGGGTTTTTTGGATGAGAATAGATCAAAATCAGTGAAATCCATTAATCCATATGCTCTGTGGCTTACCGTCAAATATCAGCTAGTAAGTAATTGTGGCTAATCTGGCAACTTTTCGTCCCAATCTGCGGTCTTGTAAAACATAAGAATTTAGTAAATTGAGGGTATGGACATGGATATGCACAAGTTAGACGGAACTGGAAAAAAGCGCTGGGGATGGGGGGCGATCGCAGGACTAACTATGGCTTTGGCGATTACTGCCCCTAGCATTGCTCAAAATGTGCAAAATATGAGCCTTGGTCGTGGATTCCGTGATGATCCTGCAACCATGAAAGGAACGGCTGGCGGCAGGGTAAGTCTTGCCAGTATTGCTGGAATTACGGATAATTGTCGTGGTTTTGCCAATACTGCACCAAACCATACGGTGACTTTAACGGATAATTTTCCTGCGCTCGATATTTTGGTTCGTCCCGACAATATCAATGATGACCCAACCTTATTGATTAAGGGTTCAAATGGAGATATTTTGTGTGCCGATGAAGAAGGCGGCGGTCGCAGACCACAGATTAACAGCCGTTTGGTCAAGGGCAGTTACCAAATTTGGGTTGGCTCCAAGACTCCTAATCAATCCTTTAATTACACCTTGTCATTAAGTGAAGCGCGGCAAAAATGAAATTCTTGAAACAATCTATGGCGGCTGTCATTTTGGGCAGCCTTAGTTTATTAGCGACATCAGCGATCATTGGTGCAACTAGCGCTCAGGAAAAGCTAAAGCCGATCGCCCCCAGATTTGCGCCCGATCCGCAGTTATATTCTGGTGTGGCGGGTGGGGATACGCCTGTACAGGATCTCGCGGGTGGTCAGGCTAATGGCAAGTGCCAAGGCTTTACTAGATTTTCCCCTAGTCACGCTTTGACCGTGCAGCGCAATTTTGGCTTTTTGAGCCTACAAGTATCTAGCGATCGCAATTTGTCATTGTTAGTTAAAGGTCCCGATGGTACTTATTGTCGCAATGGCAAAAGTCCAGAACTGTCTGGGGCATGGGTATCTGGCAAGTATGAGATTTGGGTGGGTACTGATGATGGAGAGTCTGTCAATTATCGGCTCTCGATTAGTGAGACTAGCCAATAATGGTTCAAAAAAATCGTGCTTCGCACGATTTTTTTGTTGAACTTAGGATTGCTTAGTAATATTCCAGTAAGTAAGTTGTTGATTTGGCTCAATGGCAACGCCTTTTACACCAGTTTGGGCAAAAGCATATTGTTTATTTTGCCAGAGAGGAATAAACGGCACATCTTGGGCAAGAATTTCTTGGATCTGTTGGAGTATTTGCGATCGCTTGGTGGCATCCCTTTCTTGACGCTGGGCGGTAATTAGTTCATTCATTTTGGGGTTGTTATAGAAGGAGCCTTGATATTGGCTGCTGCCCTCAACGCAGCGATCTCCCTCCGCCTTCTCGCATTCTAAAAACGTCTTGATATAGTTATCAGGATCGAGAATGTCGGGAATCCAATCTAATAAGTAGGTGGGGTAAACACCGCGATCAATAAAGGCATAGCCCACAGTATTTTCGACACGCTCAGTTTTGATCTGCAAAATCTTACCCATATTTTTCTGAATCGAAGCCCTCAAGGTGCTGGCAATTATGTCACCATTACCGCCATATCTGGGGGGATACCAAATAGTAATTTGAGCAGGCTTGTCATCGGAATAGCCCGCCTCTTCTAGTAGCTTTCGGGCTAATTGCGGATTACTTTGACCATATCTTTGCTCAAACACGGGCTTAGACTCATCAAAGGAGCTAGGAATTAAACTATAGAGAGGGGTGCGTTGATTAAAAAATATGCGTTCCCCTAGTAAGGGGCGATCGATGGCGGCGGCGAGTGCCTGACGGACACGCACATCATTGAGGGGGGCTTGTTGTGTATTTACCACCATATATAAAATTGTTGCCCCCTTTGCTGAGGCGATCGTCCAGCCATTTTCTTGGGCGTTGGCTTCTATATTTCTCACCTGTGTGGGTGTGAGGGTCTGGAAAGCGACATCCACGGCTCCTGTTTTAAAAGCATTAAGCAAGTTCGAGTTAGATGAAAAGAATTGAATATCAATACCTTTGTTGACAGGATTTCTGCCCCAATAGTCGGGAAAAGCATCTAGCCGTAAGTAACTGCCCTCAACATATTGGGTGACTTGATAGGGGCCCGTACCCACCAATTTGTCCGCTAGAAACTGAACTTTGCCTGTCTTTTTATCAATTAAATGTTTGTAGACATTGGGGGAAATTGCTGATGCCCCTGTGAAGGCAAGAAATTTCGGGAAAAATTGCAGGGGCTGTTTGAGTTTAAAAACGATCTCCGCATCGCTGGGAGTCTCAATTTTATCGATGATATCGCCCAATATAAATGCAGGAGATCCCTTGGCTTTGATGAAGCGATCCAAGGAAAATTTCATTGTATAGGCATTAAAATTAGTACGATCATGATATTTAATGCCAGTCTTGATAGGGATGGTATAGGTTAAGCCATCGGCGCTCAATTTGGGCATATCGGCGGCTAATTGGGGAATTAGTTCGTTTGTGCCTTCTTTGTAAGTGTAGAGGCGCTCAAGACTGTTGTAAAACACATTGCTGGCAAAAAATTCGTTAGCATCGGCAGGATCGAGGGTACGGATTTTGCTGGTTGTACCTAAAACGATGCGCTCACTGGTGCGATCGCTAATTCCTAACTTGTTAGGATTATTGGTGATGCTTCTACTATTGCCACAACCCCACAGTGCGGTTATCACTAGTAAGGCGATCGCAAACCAAGCCAAAAAACGACGCAGCAAATATCTCATTGATCTCTTATGCAGTAAGCCTGTCATCATTTGTATAGTTGTCGCCAATCTTGTTAGGATGTAAAACCAGAATACGAGGGTTGGCGCTTTGTGCTAACCCTCGCTTCTTGGTTTTGATTTGTCTTAACGCAAGTGACTACAGCTATAGATTGTATCAATACATAAGAAAGTATAAAAATGATTATTCGCCTATTTCAAAAACAGGATAGCGATCGCATCGCCAAATTATTTCATGATACCGTTCGCGAAGTAAATATTCGTGATTATTCCCTTGCTCAAGTCAGGGCTTGGGCTCCCGATGATCTGAATTTTTGCGATTGGGAAGCTGAATGTTTAGACACATTTACCTATGTTGCTGAAGAAAAGGGTGAAATAGTTGGCTTTGCTCAGTTAGAGGCAAATGGACATATTGATTGTTTCTTTTGCCATAAAAGTTATCAGCGCTGTGGGGTTGGCACAAGGCTATATCGAGCGATCGAGGCTAAGGCTTTAGAATTAGGGTTAGAGATTCTATTTGTGGAGGTTAGCATTACCGCAAGGGCATTTTTTAAAAGTCGCGGCTTTAGTTTGGTAAAGGAACAGCAAGTATCCTGTCGAGGCGAAAAGTTGACCAATTTTGTGATGGAAAAGTCGCTTAAAGGCTATTTAAGCGCTGACTTGCAGAATTATCAATCAGGATATAAATCAGATTCTAAATTAGTATCTCAATCAACATCTCAATCAGTAGTAGTTGCCACTTTTTATCACTTTGCTAGCTTAGAAAATTATCAAGAAATGCGTCCTGCGATCATTGAATTTTGCGATCGCCACCAGTTAAAGGGAGTAATTTTATTAGCACAGGAAGGAATTAATTCCACCATTGCGGGTACTCGTAATGGCATTGATGCGTTATTGCACTATTTACGGAATGATCCCAGATTACAGAATTTAGAACATAAGGAGAGCTATTGTGAGGTGATGCCCTATGCCACCTTGAAGGTGAAACTGCGGCAGGAACTAATTAAGTTGGGTGTATCGGGCATCGATCCGAGTAAGGAGGTGGGAATTTATGTGGAGCCAAAGGATTGGAATGATTTGATTAGTGATCCCGAAGTGCTAGTCATTGATACGCGCAATGTCTATGAGGTGGAGTTCGGCACTTTTAAAGGGGCAGTCAATCCTAATTTAGACTTTTTCCACGAGTTCCCTGATTATGTGCAGAATCAATTAGGCGATCGCCAGCATACTAAGGTTGCCATGTTCTGCACGGGCGGCATTCGCTGCGAAAAGGCAAGTGCCTATATGCTGTCACAAGGCTTTAAGGAGGTTTATCATCTCAAGGGCGGCATTCTCAAATATTTAGCCGAAGTCCCCCCCGCAGAAAGTCTATGGCATGGAGAATGCTTTGTTTTTGATGATCGCATAGCGGTTATTTAGATACAGCCCTTGGCGATGCAAGTTGTTACAACAGTCGCGGCGGATGGCGGAAGGCTTTAGCGATCGCAGGATTTAATAAGATGATTAGGGCGATCGCACTCACGATCGCCAAGTAAGGATTGATTTTCATCAATTTAGAAGTGGGATGCGAAGTATTTACGACCAGAACATCGTCTAAAATTGTGGGAATCTGGAGGAGATTGTCGGGAGAGGGTGGGGAGATCCAATGCAAACTCGCGGCGATCGCAGGGAACATAATTGCGCTGAAAAAACAAATACTTAAAAACCTAGCCCATGACTTGCGATGCCATAGCCCGATCGCTAACAAGATGGGGACAACACTAATACCCATGAAGGCAATTGCTGATACTAACTGCAAATTGATCGCATCGGGATCAACTAGGGGCATATTTTTTTCGACCAGCCGATAGTCATAAAAATTTACTGCCCGATCATAGATTAGGAAGCCACTGGCACTAATCATAACTACTACTAGCAAAACAATCGGTAGGGGTGGAATGGGGAATTTGGTTTTAGGCATAGGGTTTCCTTATGAATATGTGCAACGCCTTTTAAGGTTGGGTGAGATAGCGGGGTAAATGGCGCATCAACTTGCTAGATTGCAGCATCCGCAAAATATAAAAGCTAGAAGTGGGGAGAAAGATAATCATTGACCAGCCAAATTGATCGGGAACTTCAATTTGAAAGAAATTGGGAAATAACAACATCATGGCTATTCCTAAGGCGATCGCTACAAATCCTAATATTGCAGCATTGGTATTTTTGCCAAAAGACCGCATTTTCCAAATAGAAATATCGGTGATACTCCAAAATACAAATAGGCAAAATAATGTGCCGATCAAGGTGCTAACGCATTGGGCTTGACCTCTGGCAATATCCTGGAAGGTTTCAGAATTGAGCATGGTGGAACTATAGGGAATCTTGAGCAATGCCCAACCGCTCAGGTAATAAGAGAAGATATAACCAATGGTCATGGCGATCGCCCCAAATAGACCTGCGAGGCAACTATAGCCCAAGACATCCCGCAAAAAGTTCTCAATGCGTTTAGTTTTGAGCCAACCGAAGGCAATCCACACTGTTGGCAGCGCCACAACTGCCATGGTTAAAATCGTCATTTGACGCGGCTCAATGGGAAAGGGAAGCTGCACAAATCCTGCAAAAGATATGGTGAGGATGACCATAATATTTTTGGTGAGGTAAATCAATGCTGAAGAGAGAATCTTTTGCTTGATGGCATCCCCTGCGGCGAAGGCTTGGGGCAAGGCGGCGAGATTATTGTCCAGTAACACGATATCAGCAACGTCTTTACTGATTTGTGCGCCGTCATTCATGGCGATCGCCAGTTGCGCCTCTTTAAAGGCTGGCACATCATTCACGCCATCGCCCACCATCCCCACATAGCCGCCCCTTTTCACCATTGCCGAAATCAAGCGCCGTTTCATTTCAGGCACGATTCTGCCGAATACGGAGCCAGAAGCCGCCGCCTGACTAAAGGTTTTTTGATCCATTGCTTCTAATGTTGCTTGCGTAAATACGGCATCATCTGGCACAGCAATACCTGCTTGGCGGGCAATGGAGGTCACGGTTTCCACACTATCGCCCGAAATGACTTTGATGCGAATGTTTTGATTTTGTAAAGAGGCAATCGTGGCGATCGCATCGGGGCGCAAACTATCTTCGAGCAGGACTAAGCCGCGAGCGCGGCGTTGAGTGGGTAATGCAGGATTTTTACCGAGTTCGATACTGCCATCACTGGTGACAATGGCGATCGCCCGCAAGCCTTGCCGCGCATATTGCTTAGACTGCTCTAATAAGTCATCATCTGTTAGCAAAATCTCAGGTGCGCCCACCATAATCGTCACATCTAGATCAATGGCGATCGCGCCCCATTTGCGACTAGAGCTAAAGGGAACTTCACCAATGGCTAAAGCAGGCGATCGGGGCTTGTCGGTATAGGCAGCCATCGCTTTGGCGCTGCTGTTTTGGGTTGCCATGAGATTGGCATAGAGAGCAATCAATTCTCGGAGAGAATCCCCATCGGTATCGCCAAAGGGAATAATCTCTTTGACCGTTAATTTGTTTTGGGTGAGGGTTCCCGTTTTGTCAGTGCAGAGAATCCGCACGCTATTCATGGAGTCTACGGCATTAATTTTTTGGATTAATGTCCGCCGCTTACTGATTTCCACCGCACCGATCGCAAAGGCAACACTAATGGATAGCACTAGCCCTGCGGGGACGAAACTGTTAATAATCACAGAGGCATAGCGGATCGTATCCACCATTGTCCGTCCTGAATTGAGGCTAGAGGCAATATGCAGGAATGCCGCTACGATCAACACTAAAATAAAAATTTCGACTAAGACATCGATTTTTTTCTGCAAAGGGGTAAATACGCGCTTATAGACCCGTGATGACTGCGAGAGTTTGACCGCGTAGCTCTCGTTGCCAATTTTGTCCGCCCGAAATACGCAACTCCCCGATAAACAGAATGAGCCTGACAGGACAATATCGCCAATCTGCTTTGCCACAGGGTCAGATTCACCCGTGAGCAAGGATTCGTCCATTTCCACATTTTGGGACATTACCACTGCCCCATCTACGGGGGCGCGATCGCCAGGATTAAGTTCAATGAGGTCATCGCGCACCACTTCACCCACCGCGATCGCCAACGTCTCACCATCACGCCGTACCCGCACCTGCTGCACCGATAACAGCGCCAATTTATCGAGGGTCAGCTTTGCCTGCATTTCCTGCGCCACCCCCACCAAAATATTCATGAATACTGAGAAGCCTGAAAATATAGCATCCGTAACCTGTCCAAGGGCAATGAGCAGTACCAAAATTATGCCAAAGGTGACATTGAACAGGGTAAAGACGTTTTCTTGAAAAATTTCTTTATAGGTGCGGCTAGAACGCAACACAACCACATTGACATCGCCCCTTTGTTGGCGATCGCGCACCTCTGAAGCACTTAGTCCATTAACTGGCTCATTAACTAGTTCATTAATTTCTGGCGCTGGTAACTCTGATGAATTGGCGGCTATTAGTTCAGACATACAGGCATTTGGTGACAGATGTAAAACTAATAGCAGATATTACCCCTTTTGACAGCGATCATATTACTTAGCAAAGAAGCGGCGCTTCGCGCCGCTTCTTTTTTATTGGTTTTTATAGCCCCGCGATCGCCTGATCGACAATTTCGAGGGCGCGATCGACCTCCGCCGCCGAAACGGTGAGGGGTGGCACAAAGCGCACCACCTTTACCCCCGCAGGGACGAGCAGCAGCCCCGATGTGATCGCCGCCCCCACCACATCACGGGCTTGGATCGTGCTAGATTCTTGCAATACCAGACCATCGATCAAGCCCCAGCCGCGCACCGAGGCGAGATGTTGAGGGTAGCGATCGCACATTGCTTGCAGCCCTGTCCGCAATTGTTGACCGCGCTCTCTCGCATTGGCAATCAGGTTATCCTGTACCATCGTGTTGCAAACGGCGATCGCCACCGCACAGGCAAAGGGATTGCCGCCGAAGGTGCTGGCATGATCCCCTGGCTCAAAAACATCACAATGCGCCTTGCACATCATCGCACCAATGGGAATGCCGCCGCCCAAGCCCTTTGCCGAAGTGAAAATATCAGGCTGAATACCCAGATTCTCATAGCCCCAGAGCTTCCCACTCCGTCCCATGCCCACCTGCACTTCATCGATGATCAGCAGGATCTTATGCTCGTCACAAATTTCACGGATACGGGCAAAGTAGGCGCGATCGCCTGGATTAACGCCGCCTTCACCTTGTAATGGCTCCAGCATGATTGCACAGAGCCGCCCTGCATACTTAGCAACTGCCGCCTCTAGCGCTGCCGTATCGTTGTAAGGGATATAGTCAAAACCTGAGACAAGGGGCGCAAAATTCTTATGATATTTGGGCTGCCCCGTGGCGGTGACAGTGGCTAGGGTGCGTCCATGAAAACTGGCATTGGCGGTTAAAATCACAGGACCGCTAATGCCCAGTTTGGTATGGGCATATTTACGTGCTAATTTAATTGCACCTTCATTTGCCTCCGCCCCAGAATTACAGAAAAAAGCCTTGTCCGCACAGGAATTTTGGACTAGCCACTTAGCCAATTGACCTTGGGGCGCAAAATAAAATAAATTGGAGGCGTGGTGCAGGGTGTTGATCTGGTCGGTTACAGCCTTCACCATCGCAGGGTGAGCATGACCCAAAGTGCAGGTGGCAATGCCTGCCACAAAGTCTAAATATTCTTTGCCATTGCTGTCCCACACGCGACAGCCTTCTCCCCGTTCTAGGGCGATCGGAAATCGCGCATAGGTATTCATCACATATTGATTAAATTCGGCGATCGCATCGGGGGCGACATTAACTACTGGCTCTGCTATGAGGGTGGTTGGCGACATGGGTAAAAACTAGATAAAGTTAGGAGAATGCTGGTAATTTTATTATCTAATGATATAGAAGTGTTTGACTGTACTTCTGTAGTTGAATTAGCGAAACTGCTATAGGTCTAAGAAGCCATAAAAATATGCCATACATAATTCAAAATCAAGGAACTCCCCAAGAACGTATCTGTGAATTACGATATGGCATCAACACCATTGGGCGGGGCTTAGACAACAGTATTGTCGTGGAAGATGATGCTCGCAGCCTGTCTCGCCACCATGCCGAAATCCAGCTAACTGATAACGGCATTTTTTTAACCGATCTCAACAGCAGCAATGGTACTTTTGTCAATCAGACCAAGATTATCCAACAAAAGCTCCGTGATGGCGATTTGGTGCAGTTTGGCAGTGTCGTTTTTAAGCTTGTCGATCATGAAAATGAATCATTGCCTAGCAACTTGCAAGGCACAAATTCGGGACTGTCGATTTTGATGCGTGTCTCACCTGAAAAGTCGCGGGTAAATATGCAGGACTTGCTCAAACAGCAGGATTTTAGCAAAGCTGGCTCTGTACTTATGATTCAGGGTGGTGATGAGTCGCAACGCACGGCGGCTAAGTTGCAAGTATTGCTAGAGGTGAGTCAAGAGCTGGCTTCGCCAGAGGGCTATGCCACACTACCCGCCAAAATCCTAGAGTTGCTGCTCAAAATTATGTCGGTCGATCGCGCTGTGTTGTTACTAGTCGATGAGGTGACAGGCAAATTAGAACCCAAGGCATATCAATTTAGTAACCCTGAGACAAATCCTAATTTGGACTTTTACAGCAGCAGAATTACTAATTTTGTGTTGAAACAGGGGGATGCAATTATTAGTGATGATGTCTTAGGCGATCGCCGTTTTGATAGCTCTTTGTCGATTATTCAGCAATCTATCCAAGCGGCAATGTGTGCGCCGCTAAAGCCAAGGGATCGCGTGATCGGCGTGCTGTATGTGGATAACCTCTCAAGGGGTTCTGCCTATAACCAAGAGGATTTAGAGTTTTTGAGTAGCCTTGCTAATCAAGCAGCGATCGCAATCGAAAATGCCAACCTCTATCAAAATATGCAAGCGGAAGTGATTCGCCGTACCAAATTAGAAAGGTTTTTCCCCGCCGCCGTCAGCAAAAAAATTGAGGAAGGTTGGGACTTAAATCGGATTGTGGAAACCGAAGTCACGGCGCTATTTTCTGATATTAGCGGCTTCACCGAAATGACTGCACAAATGCAGCCTCGCAAGGTTTTGGAGTTTCTCAATGAATACTTTAAGGTCATGGTTGAGCATATTGTGTTTCCCTTTGGCGGCACGTTAGAGAAGTATATTGCCGATGCCCTATTGGCGGTGTGGGGTTCTCCCTATCAAGGACAGGATGATGCAATTATGGCGGTCAATGCGGCGATCGCCATGCAATGGGCAATGCAAAAGTTAAATCAAGAATGGACTACACAAGGACGGGATTTGCAGATTCAGATTCACATCGGACTAAATACGGGCATGGTGGCGGCAGGCAATATTGGCTCTGAGAACCTGATTCAATATACAAATATTGGCGACACGATGAATGTTGCTAGTCGCATCTGTACCGCCGCCCAAGCAGGGGAAGTATATATTTCAGCAAGTACGATGGCAAAGATTGCTCAGTTTAATCTGCCCTTAGAGAAACTAGCGCTAATCAAGGTCAAGGGTAAAGATGAACCACTTCAGTTATATCGGGTGCTTTGGCAAGATGTGGACATCAAAGAGGTAATTAGCGAAACCCAAACTCGACTGCCACTTTTGTAACTTTTTCAATATAAGGGGCGATACAAGGGGCGATACAGGGGGCGACAGCTATAATAGGGATTATTAATAAATCTTTACGATAAGCATTTACCCATGCCAGATCATACCCACATCCATGTCAGAGGCGCAAAGCAGCACAATCTCAAGAATGTTGACCTGACAATTCCCCGCGATCGCTTAGTGGTGTTTACAGGGGTGTCTGGTTCTGGCAAATCATCCCTCGCCTTTGATACGATCTTTGCTGAGGGTCAGAGGCGCTATGTGGAATCCCTGAGTGCCTATGCGCGGCAATTTTTGGGTCAGGTGGATAAGCCCGATGTTGATTATATTGAGGGTTTGAGTCCCGCCATTTCCATCGATCAAAAATCCACTTCCCATAACCCCCGCTCCACCGTCGGCACGGTGACAGAGATTTATGATTATTTGCGGCTGCTCTTTGGTCGGGCAGGATCGCCCCACTGCCCCATCTGCGATCGCAATATTGCGCCCCAAACCATCGATCGCATGGTGGATGCAATTATGGAACTCAGCGATCGCACTAAGTTTCAATTATTAGCGCCTGTCATTCGTGGCAAAAAGGGAACCCATAAAAAATTACTATCAGGATTAGCAGGGGAAGGATTTGCGCGGGTGCGTATTGATGGCGAAGTGCGGGAACTCAGTGACAATATCGAACTGGATAAGAATAAGGTTCACGATATTGAAATTGTGGTTGACAGATTAGTTCGCAAAAATGATATTCAGGAACGCTTAACGGATTCCCTTGCTACCTGTTTAAAACGGGCGGAAGGCATTGCAATGGTGGAGATTTTGCCCTCACCCCCTCAGCCCTCACCCCCAGCCCCTCTCCCTCTGGGAGAGGGGGGTAAGAGTCATATGCTAACCTTTTCTGAAAACTTTGCCTGTCCAGAACATGGCGCGGTAATGGAAGAATTATCGCCACGAATGTTTTCCTTTAATTCACCCTATGGCGCTTGTCCTGCCTGTCATGGTTTAGGACATATCAAGACTTTCAACCCTGAGTTATTAGTTCCCGATCCCTCTTTACCTGTTTATGCAGCGATCGCGCCTTGGGCAGACAAAACCCACACCTATTACATCTCTCTGCTTTCCAGTGTGGGCGAATATGCAGGATTTGAAATTAATACCCCTTGGCACGAGCTATCACAGTCACAGATCGATATCATCCTTCATGGCACGACTGAGAAGATTTTAATCAAGCCTGATTCTCTCTATCGCGATCGCGGTGAGGGCTATTACAAACGCTATGAAGGGGCGATCGCCATGCTAGAACAGCAGTATCAAGAAGCAGGCGAATCGCAAAAACAGAAGTTAGAGAATTATCTGGTCGAACAACCCTGCGCCACCTGTAATGGCACAAGACTCAAACCCGAATCCCTCGCCGTTCGCATTGGGGGCTATAACATCATTGATTTTGTTTCCGTTCCCATTGGCACTTGTTTAGAACGTTTGCAGAATTTAGAACTTGATGCCAGAACTAGACAGATCGGCGATCGCGTCTTGCAAGAAATCACCGCCCGTTTACAATTCCTATTAGATGTCGGTCTTGACTACCTCACCCTCGATCGCTCCACCATGTCCCTCTCTGGCGGTGAAGCCCAACGCATTCGCCTCGCCACCCAGATCGGCTCAGGCTTAACAGGGGTTCTCTATGTCCTTGATGAGCCGAGTATTGGACTCCATCAGCGCGATAACTCGCGATTATTGGCAACCCTCACCAAACTTCGCGATCTCGGCAATACCCTGATCGTGGTTGAGCATGATGAAGAAACCATTCGCGCCGCCGATTATCTGGTGGATATTGGTCCTGGGGCAGGGGTACATGGGGGGCGGATCGTGGCACAGGGCAGCGTTAAGGATATTGAGCAGCATCCCGAATCCCTCACTGGCGCATATCTCTCCAAACAAAAACAAATCCTTACCCCCGCCACAAGGCGCGAAGGTAATGGCAAGCATTTAGAAATTTGTAATGCCCATTTGAATAATCTCAAAAATGTGAATGTGCAACTTCCATTAGGAATGTTAGTTTGTATCACAGGCGTATCAGGCTCAGGCAAATCGACATTAATTAATGATCTGTTGCACAATTCCCTCGATCATCACTTCTCGCGCAAAGTACCCGCCCCTAAAGGCATTGACGCAGTGCAGGGCTTAAAACATCTGGATAAATTTATCGTCATCGATCAGTCCCCAATCGGACGCACCCCCCGTTCCAACCCTGCCACCTATACAGGGCTGTTTGATGTCATTCGCGAAACCTTTGCCCTCACCACTGCCGCCAAAACCAGAGGCTACAAAGCAGGACAATTCTCTTTTAATGTCAAGGGCGGACGCTGTGAAGCTTGCTCTGGTCAAGGCGTAAATGTGATTTCCATGAACTTTCTGCCCGATGTCTATGTGCAGTGTGATGTCTGCAAAGGCGCAAGGTATAACCGCGAAACCCTGCAAGTGAAGTATAAAGAGAAGACGATCGCCGATGTCTTAGATATGACTATCGAAGAAGCGATGCACTTCTTTGAGAATATTCCCTCTGCCCATACCAAATTGGGAATGCTGGTGGATGTGGGTTTGGGCTATGTGCGACTAGGACAATCTGCACCCACCCTCTCAGGCGGCGAAGCCCAGCGCGTCAAGTTGGCAACGGAGCTCGCCAGACGCGCCACAGGCAAAACCCTCTATCTCATCGATGAACCAACGACGGGATTAAGCTTCTATGATGTTCACAAATTATTGGATGTGATGCAGCGCCTTGTGGATAAGGGCAATAGCATCATTACCATTGAGCATAATCTTGATGTGATCCGTTGTGCGGATTGGGTGGTGGATTTAGGTCCTGAAGGCGGCGATCGCGGTGGCGCAATTATTGCTGAAGGGACACCTGAGCAGGTTGCCAAGGTCAAGAAGTCCTATACAGGGCAGTATCTCAAGCAGGTTTTAGCGGAATATCCCCGTGCGGCAATGACATCTTAAGGTCAGTAGAATTATTGTTTGATGAGTTCTATACCCAATTTGCTGCCAATTTCCATGACGTTATTGGCAAAGTCGGTCATATTGGCGATGGGTTTATAGTGTAGTTTTAGGAGTTGATGATTTGGCAGGGCTTGGGTGGCGTAGGTTTGACCGTCATCATCGCTAAATTCGACTTCGTAAACTTCGGGGGCAAGGATTTCAACGATGGTTCCGACTTGTCCTGCTAGGAGTTGGTGTTGGGGTAGGTCGTTTTTTAGAGCAACAATGTCTAAGAGGTTGAGTTTAGGTGGGGGAAGCATTAGTTTTACCTCAATATCTAAGATAATATTTCCTTCTGTAGGGGTAGAGCATTTGCACCACAATCTGCCAACTCTCCACCAAAATCTCATTTTGCAAATGCTCTACCCTCTTTGCTTTCACCGATAAATTGTCCCTGCGTTGTGAGGTTCAGGGCAGAGCATTCCCGAATTAAGGGAATCTGCAAAGTTATGGATTTTTGCGGGAATGCTTTGCCCCTACGTCTGTATTGGGTGATTTGCCTTGAATCAATAGGAGTATGCGTTTGTAAATTTCGTTAATGCTTAATTAACTCAATGCCTAGTTTATTGCTTATTTCCAGAACATTGTTAGCGAAGTCGGTTGTACTTGCGATCGCGCCAAAGGTGACGGTGGCAGCAGTGAATAGTGCTAGTAGTCTTTTTTTGAGTTTGGGAAGGTTGCGTTCTGGTGAGGGTTTCTGTATTTCAAGTTCGACATCTTCGACATCAATGATGAGTTCTTCGCGAATGTCTGACGGAAATTGATCGGCGGTTTGACGGAGGTTGGTGATTAGTTGCAGTAGTTCGGCTACGCTTGCGCCGCTTGTTTGGGTGATATGAGAAGCTTGTAGACTGGCGTTGTCTTTGACTTCATTGGCAAAGTTAGCAATGTTTGCGCCTTGAAGGTTAGTTGTATATTTAGATTCTTGTGACATAGCATTTGCCTCTGCTTTATTGATAATTGGTCTACTGACAGCTAGTTTAGCAATGTCGCGCATATCTTCGTATGACTGATCTCTCTTGTTCACTTTTTGACGTGCTTCTATGGCTTCGATGCCGTCAAGTAATTCGCGGATATTGTAATCACGATCGCTACCTTCAGGAGAATAGTCTGTTTTTCCTCTTTGCTCAAGACTAATCAAATGGTTATAACTCACCGTAACTTTAGGATTGTCAGGCAATGGAACACGCTCATCGACTTCTAGAGCCGAGATGCTGTGATGGATCGATTCAAAGGTATTGCGAATGGCGGCGAGGGAAGATCGGCGGGTGTTGGGATTGCCATCAATACGGATGAAGATTTTCGCATCGGCGAGATCGGCTTTGATGTAGGCGCGATTGCCTTCGGGGAATGCGAGGATTACGCCAGTGCGCCAGTAGGTGCGTTTAGAGATGCTGTGGTGCATTTTGACTATGAAGCGGGAAATGACGCTGCTAAATAGAATTTTGTAGTGATATTCAAGGTTTAGGGTGTTTTCCCATGTGCCTGTGTCGGGTTCTTCTTCGTCAAGGAGTTCGGGAATTAGGTAAGTGGGTTTATTGGGATTAGCATCAAGGGGAAAACATAGCTCGAATTTTTGCATCATGTCGATGATGAATTGCCGATCGCGGTCATTATGATAACAGTCGCGATCGCTTTGATTTTTGGGTTTGAGAACGCGGGTGAGGTTTTGCCAATCGAGCATTCCCTTTTGTTTGGTGCTGAGTTGATTGTCATTGAGAATGCGATATACGCCGCCTGTGACCCATTCGGGATTGAGAACGCTGGTGTCTTGCAGTCTAGTATCTTCAGAGAAATTCAGGACGATGCCCAATAGGTGTAGGAGGCGAATCAGGTCGCGGCGTTCTTGGGAATCGCTAATATTTTGATTATCGCAAATACGCTCATATTCGCCATAGCTGATATGGTCGCGGGTGTCCTGTTCGATTTGCTCCTTGAGTTGAAACCATTGCTGGGGCAGTGGATTAAACACATGATCCATTGCCGCGATTTGTCGATAGATTTCTTGGCGCAGTTCGTCAATGCCTGTCCCTGTTTTGCAGGAGGTTTCAAAGAAGCCTTGAATGTTGGGATATTTGGCTTGCAGGTGGCGGCGGTTGAGTTTGAGAGGATGCTCATCGCTTTTGTTGGCAATAATCAGGACGGGGGCATCTTTGCCGAAGCTCTCAATAATTTTTAGCCAATATTCGACATCGTTGTTGCCTTCGTCTTTGCGAGCATTGAGTACTAAAAGATAGAGGCTGCGCTCGGTCAAAAAGAACTGATGGGTGGCGTGCATAATCTCCTGTCCGCCAAAGTCCCAAACTCTTAGCTTGACTTTCTCTTCACGGGCTGTGATTTGCCAATGTCTGATATCAATACCTTCGGTTTTGTTTTCATCGGGTTTGAAGTTGCGATCGATCAATTGCCGCACCAGTGAGGTTTTGCCGACTGCCCCATGTCCAATCAAGATTACTTTCGCTTCATTCAATAGTCGTACTGATTTTCCAATTCCTGTCTTCCCCTGCATGAAAACTATCCGTCTATTTGGATCATTTAATGAGTCTTTTAGTATTTGTAAGTATCTTTCTCTTCCGATAAATTCTATATTTTGCTGATCTTGTTGCAACTTTTGCCAATATCTGAGAATTGCCGCAGGGTTTTCATAGTCATTGAGAATTTCGGGTGGGATTGGTAAGGGATTATCTATGAGGTCAAGTATTTCAAGATTTGTTAAGTTTGCGATCGCATCTGGGATCTGAGTGATTTGGTTGTCACTGAGGTCAAGTATTTCAAGATTTGTTAAATTTGCGATCGCATCTGGGATCTGAGTGATTTGGTTGTCTCCGAGGTAAAGCTGAGTGAGATTGGTTAGGTTGGCGATCGCATCTGGGATCTGAGTGATTTGGTTGTCTCTGAGGTCAAGCTGAGTGAGATTGGTTAGGTTGGCGATCGCATCTGGGATCTGCGTGATTTGGTTGTCACTGAGGTAAAGCCAAATGAGATTGCTTAGGTTGGCGATCTCATCTTGTATCGCTGTGATTTGGTTGTGTGCAATACGTAGTTCTTTGAGATTAGTTAACTGAAAAATCTCTTGGGGAATAGCCGTAAAACGATTTCCTTTGCCTCTTCCCCCACTAAACCACTTCCCTAAAATCAACTTTTCCAGACTTTGCAACCGTCCAATTTCGGGCGGTAAAGTTTCCAGATCGTTCCCCGACAGATCCAACTCTGTCCAGCCCTCCCGTTCTGCTTGGGCGATGATTGCTCGTAGTTCGGCATCTGTCATAAGGAAAAAGTAGAAAGGAAAAAGGAAAAAATGAGATACATCAACCTAAACTTGAGCTACTTATTCAAGTTCTTTTGCCAAGACTGCGGATGGCGATGTAAATGCATCACTGAGACAATGACGATCTCATCTTGTTCGATTACATAAACAATTCCATAAGGGAACCTCTGTAATCTACATCTACGGATTTTGTCATCCAAAAGACTCCATGCTTGCGGATTTTTGACAATTCGAGAAATAGACGATTTCACCTCATTCAAGAAACGAGAACCCAATCCCGCAGAACTTTTCTCATAAAACTCGATCGCTAGTTTCAATTCGTCTCTAGCTGGAGATAAAAACTTGACATCCATAATTTAAAGTAATGCCTCAATCTCAGCAAAAACTCTTTGTCCATCAATTGCCTCTATCTGACCAGATTGATAAGCAGTTAGGCGGCTCTGAGACTCACGCAACCAAGCCAAATCGATTTCTTCACGATCTGACGAATCAAGGCTGTGCCACAAAACATCAATCAAATGAATCCTTTCTGTAAAATCAAGCTGCAAAGCTTGTTGAATCAAAATAGCGCCATCCATAAATTTATTTTTTTAATAAGGTGACATTATCCAATAATATCCTACAACCTTCAAAATCTTCATGCCGACATCAAAGCAACCTCAACCTCCTCAGACCGCCAAGCCGCATAGGACAACGCCGCCGTAATATCCTCTTTCTCTAAATAAGGATAAGCATTTAAAATTTCTTCAAACGAATGTCCAACCGCTAATAGTCCAACCAACGTACCCACAGTAACCCGCATTCCACGAATACAAGGCTTACCGCCCATCACTTGAGAATCCAAGGTAATTCGCTCTAGGTATTTCATTCTTAAAACCTCACTAAATTACTATCAAGATTGTACATAACTACGCAGATCGGCGATCGCTTCCTCCCCAGTCTGAGCCGTTAAAACACCAGAGCGATACTCAATCAAACCCTCACGACATTTCTCTAGAATTTGCTGCCTTCTCACCTCAGCATTCCGTTTCCTGAGAATATCAATCAATATCTCCTGCTGATCGATTGACAACTGACTAACCGCATCAAGCGCACTTTCAAACGTAATCATAATTCACCCTAATCGAGCAGATTAGTAATATTCTACAAGATTTTTTAGATAGGCGATCGCATTGCAAAGGGGAAATTTTTTCTTGCTAAAAAGTCTAATTATCATCAGAAAGAGGCTGGTGAATGCGAATACGTCCGCGTTGCACTATCCAAAGCTTACCAGTTATATCCTCGCGATCCAAACCACCGATCAGATGTCAAACCTTGCGCCACCACAGTCGCAACATCATGCCCTGCTTGTCGTAATTGCATGATACCGCGATCGCCCAAATTTTCATCTAACTTCAGCTTCACGCAGTTTGCTCCAAAGGAATATCAATATATCGATCCCGCGACATTTCAGCACCATAGGCAATACAAGCATAAATATCTTCTACCTGTAATTGGGGATACTCTTCAATTAATTCAGCGATCGTCATTCCACTTGCCAAAAAATCAAGAATCAAAGACACCCAAATCCGATGACCTCGAATGCAAGGTTTACCAAAACAAATATTTGGATTTATGGAAATTCGAGCTAAAAGTTTTTGTCGATTCATCATTTTTCCATTCAAAACAAGTTTTGTAGATCTGCATCACTTTACTAGTGACATTTTACAAGATCTTTTAGATAGGCGATCGGCTATATTTTCATGCTGACACCAAAGCAGCCTCTACCTCCTCAGACCGCCAAGCCGCATAGGGCAAAGCTGCCATAATATCCTCTTTCTCTAAATTAAGGATAAACCTTTAAAATCTCTTCAACCGAATGTCCAACCGCCAATAGCCCAACCAATGTACCCACATTCACCCGCATTCCCCGAATGCAAGGCTTACCACCCATCACATCAGAATCCAAGGTAATTCGCGCTAGATATTTCATTCTTAAAACCTCACTAAATCACTATCAAGATTCTACATAACTACGCAGATCGGCGATCGCTTCCTCCGCAGTCTGAGCCTTTAAAACACCAGCACGATACTCAGCCAAACCCTCACGACATTCCTCTAGAATCTGCCGCCTTCTCACCTCAGCGTTCCGTTTTCTGAGAATATCAATTAACATTTCCTGCTGATCGATTGACAACTGACTAACCGCATCAAGCTCACTTTCAAATGTAATCATAATTCACCCTAATCGAAAAGCTTTTTGTCCCTTTGGACATCTTTCCACTGAGCGCTCCATCCCTTCCCAAATCTAGAGAATATGCTGGCATAGCTCTTTTTTTCCTGTTTTTCTGTTTCTATCCATTGTACCCCTTAATGCCTCAACAGACTGTAAGAAAAGTAGTTGGTGATTCCGCCTTGGATGGAAAGCTAATAGAGAGGCTTGTAGTTAGCCCAGTAAGGGTAAAACCTTACTGGACTAGTTGATTGGATACTTGTCCATAAAACTAGTAACTATAAAGCCTCAATAGACTGTATCAGGGTAAAACACTAAAATTTACAGGACAAAGCACATCTTGATCGTCAGCAGTAATTCTGCCAGGGGGGGTTGAGCCATTAGCATCATTGGAAGTGCAATATAGGGTTTCTAGTTGCACCATAGAGTTTAATCTAGTTACGCCCACCACCCCCAAAAAGCTTTTTAAGCCTGCGCCTCGTGGCTCTGCGGCGCTGGTGACAATACGATCAATCTGTACAGGGGTTGCTGTGCCTGTGAGACTGCCAGTAACGATTTTATAGCTATAAGCACTAGAAGTAGTATTTTCACCTAAACTCAATAAACCGAGGCTATTGGCAAATTTGTTTTTTTCCATGTAGTAAGCGTGTTGGAGTCGATTCATGACGCTGACATAGGACTTAGCTTCGGCAAATTTGGCTTTTTGGGCTTGATTGAGAAAGGAGGGTAAGGCGATCGCCGCGAGAATGCCGATAATAATAATCACAACTAACAGTTCAACTAGGGTAAAGCCTTGGCTATCTGGCTGTCCTTGTTGATTGCGGCGATCGCGTAGCAACAAACCGACTAACAAACTAATGGCAAAACGTAAACTTTGATTCTTCACTTTCCCTTACCTTGTCTTAAATGTTTGACCCGTAGACCCCTTATGATAATTTACCCACTTTGGGGATACTTTAACTCATCAAAATCCGAAAATATGGCTGACACCAGACTCACCCTAAAATTAGAGTAGCGGCGCTAGTAGTCTGATTCTGGGGTTTTAATGCTATAGACGAAGCAACAAATCGTATAAGTCCTGAGCAAATTTGGAGGGATTCCAGAGAGGGGATAGGGTTTCAGGCTGTTTAGCTTGGTAAAGCGCGATCGATAGGGACTCACGCAAATCGCGATCCTTGCCGAGGCGCTCACCCCACTGCACATATTCCTCCCAGTTCCACGCGATGCCCTCTTGGATGCCTAAAGTTTGGAAAAAAGAATAGCCAAAGCGGGAAAACATTTGCGCTCCGACAATGGTGACAACGGGTAAACCTTGCCAAAATGCTTCTAGGCTATGGGTGCAGCTATTGTAGGGGTAGGAGTCAAGGAGGATATCGGCTAGTTGATAGGTGGAACGATGTTCTTCTTCGGTTTTAGTGCGGGGTGGCAAAAACTTGATGCGACCACAATCAACATGGTAGCGATCGCAGGCTTGCTCATAGATGCCTTTGATCACCTCTAGCTCGCCTTTGCCCTTATGCAGTAGCACGCTGTTGGGAACGCGCTGTAAAATTTGGGCGATCGCCGAGGCTGTAGCAGGGTTAAACTTATGTCCTGCGGAAATTGTGAGATATACCAATTGTTCTGGCGCAATGCCTAAAGATTGTCTAACGGCTTGGCGATCGATGGGAACGCTTGCTAATTCCTGCATAGCAACATAGGAGTCAGGCATTCGCAACAACCGTTCGACAAAGTGCGGTTCGACCTCAGGGGGTAGCAGATGGCGATCGCCTAAAAAATAGTTGTTTTGAGTCAAATATGGTGAAGCAAAACCAGCCCAAGAAATGCAATGCTTAGCGGGTTTCGCCGCCATAATTGGCGCATGGAGGTTGTTCATCATAGCATCTAGGTCAATCAACACATCAAGATCGTCATTGATGAGCTGTTGGGTTATTTCTGCAATTTGCCTTTCTTCACTGGTCGCTTGCATTTTGTACAGGCGATCGCCAAGCTGCTCAAACTGTTGGGTGATCTCATCAGCAGGAAATTGGGCGGTGAGATAGAAATGCGTATCAGGTGCAATTTTGGCTAGCTCGAATAGCCAATCCTTAGAACACCAAGCCACAGAATGGCGGCGCAATAGTCCAGACATGATGCCAATGCGGAGCGATTTGTGGGGTGGGGATTGACTAGCTGTATTGGTAAGGATTTTGGGCGTAAATTGAAATTGAGGATGATCGTCAAAAAAGTTCTGTAACCAAGATTGCCGCGAGTGATCGCCAATAAAGTCAAATAATTGACCATTGAGTACGGGGTCATCGCGGAGGAAAGGCACTAAAAACAGCAAATTAAGGTACAGCGATCGCCAATCTTCGGCACTTAACCAATCGGGATTGGCATAGATTTGCGACTCCAGTTCCAGAAAATAGGTCAAGGCTTGGTCGTACATTCCCGACATTAGGTAACTCTTCACGCGCAGAGAGGCGGCTGACCAATGGCATTGAGGAATTGATTGGGGAATTGATTGGGGAATTGCTGTTTGAATTAATTGAGGATCGCTCGCATTTAACGCATTTAATTCATGGCAAACCTGTAAATATATTTCCGTAACATTGCGCCAGTCGCTATGTATTTGCAAGCCTGAATTAGCCAGAATTATTAATCCTTCGATTAAATTTTCATATATTTCTAGCCTCTCAGGGGCTAAGTTTACCGCTTCTTGGTATGCGGCGATCGCTTCATAAATTTTATGCTCACGGCGATAAAGTAAACCCAAATAGTAATAAGTATCGACATCAAGGTTTTCTAAACTTTGTGGATATTGCGATCGTAATATTTCTAAACTCGTGAATAACAGAGGAACTATCTCTGGGGCGATCGTAAATTTTTGAGCTGTGAGCATTTCTAGGCATTGACCAAGAGCTTCCCAATCGGGTTCTAAATCGGACTCACTAGAGTTAACCGCCGCTTGCAGAGAAGCTTTTAATGCTTGCAACCAATTTTCTAGACTTGGTAAGTTTTCGCAAGCATAGCGATACAACACCCAAGCCAGCCACCAGTTGCCCAAATCTTTTTGTTTATTCCCCTCTATTACTAAACTTTCTGCTAATTTCAATAAAAATTCAGATGCTTCAACCTCGCCTAACGAACTAAGGGCATCTAGCCATGCCATTTGTGCTTCCTGCTCATTACCTTGTAATAGCAGCTCGATTCCTAACTGAAGAGAAGGGTGGTTAGTGTGCGACATAGAGCGATTATAAAACTATAGATGTGATTTGCAACGTGATTTGCGATGTAACAAGTCACATTTATGCTTCCTAACCCCAAGTCATTGGCAGAAACTGATCGTCATTGGCAATTTCCACCGATGCGCCATTGGTGCGAATTACAAATAAGCCCTTGCGATAGGCATAAACATCAACCCCCTCATTAATTTCAATTACCGCCACTGCCCCATAGAGACTGTATTGAGCATACTCTGGAAAAGCGGTTTTAAAATTGATCAGTCGCCCAATCATTTCATCAACATCATCTTTAGACAGGCGCGATTTGCACTCCACCGCCACCACCTTCATCCCGTTTACGCCCAAAATGTCAATTTCCATAGGCATACCAGACGCAAGCGGCGATCGCACCCTTTCCATGGTATGCGTGATCAAAATGCCGCGATCGCGAAACATTCGCACCACCGCAGGGCGGACTAATTCTTCCACAAAGCTTCCCCATCTTGTTGTCAGGCTGTCAACAGCTTTACTTGTACGTTCAACAGTTTTTTCTAATTTGGCTAGACGGCGATCGGCATCAGCAGCACGGCGATCGGCTTCGGTGCGAGATTTTGCCAGACTTTGCTCAAATTCGGCACGGGATGCAGCAATGCTACGGTTAAATTCTATGCGTGATTGATCGAGGGCGGCATTAGTCTGTTCAAATAGTTTATAAATGTCAGCGATGGTAATTGCTTCTGCCATAGTTATTTGTTAATCAGTCCACTGCTCTTATTTTATCGCGCTATTCCTAGCAAAACCCAAAAAGCGATGGGCGGCGCTTCGCGCCGCCCATCGCTTTTTGGGTTTTATGTACTTACCAAAACTTGCTTTGCTATAGCTGGGCAAATCCTTTTAAAATCCTGTCAATTCTTATGTCAAGGGCGATCGCATCGCGTGGATTACAAAATACATTGGCATGGAGTCGAGGGTCAGCACATAGACCGATTACCAAAACATTAATATGCTCAATGTAGGAAGCGTTTAAAGCGGCTTTGCCTTCTTCGTATATGAGCGAAATTCCTGGTTGTATGATCGCTAAATTTTGAAAATATCGATTAGTGATGGCAAAGCAGCGATTTATATATTGGTTGAGCAAGGCAAAATTCACCTCAGTTTTGCCTTGAATGTCGCCAAGGGTATAGGCGATCATGTCGATGGGGGTACGATCGCTAACGAAAGGAGCGATCGCAGTTTGCCAAATTTTTTCGGCAGTATCAAGGACATGGTTCTGCACAAATAATCTGGTGGCAAAGTCCATCGGTGCGGCAGGGTCTAGCCCTAAGTCTGCGAAAACTTGGCTAGTGGTTGTCTGCACAAAGGTCATCTCCGTGCGGGAGGCGATCGCTTTTGCCAAAGTCGTCTTGCCCGAGCGATGAGCGCCACAGAGTCCGAGATTGCCGTCAAATTGGGTCATTAGGATCAATGCCCATAGCACGTAAACGTTCGGCAAGGCGATCGGCGCGTTGTTTTTCCTGTTCAGCCCGTAAAGCTTCCTGCTCAGCCCGTAAAGCTTCTTGTTCAGCCCGTAAAGCTTCCTGCTCAGCCCGTAAAGCTTCTTGTTCAGCCCTTAAGGTTTCCTGTTCAGCCCTTTGTTGCAGAGATTCGGCACGGCGGCGTTCTTGGGCGGTGCGCTGTTGCTCTTGCCAAACTTGGATTTCTGACTGTTGCAACCTTTGACTTAGCTCCACGGGTGACAAAAATCTTTGACCATCAGGACGGGAAATAATTAATTCCTGAGCGATCGCCCAATCAAACCTGATGCCAAGTAAGGGGCTAACCCAATTCATCATCGAAGGAATCTGCACTAAGCGATCGCCAATTTTTTGCCAACCTTCTAGCATTAATTCATCGGGATCGTAAATGTAATATTCCTGGACACCATAGGTTTGATAGAAATTAAATTTGTCTTCGAGGGAGTCAATGCCGCGCCGATCCTTGTTGCTAGGTGAAAGAATTTCAAAAACCACCTGCGGCGCAATATTATCTTCCAACCATTGTTTATAAGAGCCTCTGCGACCTTTAGGGCGACCTAGCGCCACCATCACATCAGGGGCAACCCGTTTTTGGCTGCGCCGGACAGGATACCAAAGCAAGTCCCCCGCAATAAATACATGGGGATCATCGGCATACATGATCTCTAGATTTTCTTTAATAATTACGATCCAGCGATATTGCTCAGTATTGTCTGCCATGGGGTTGCCGTCACTGTCGGGATAGTCGATCTCAGGCAGATCCTCTAGGGCGATCGCCTGAGATTCTAGGGATGCTAGTGGTGCTAAAGGCTGTAGAGTCATTGATTCGCCCTCGCTAAAACCGTATGATTTGCGTATTTTAATTATAAATTCACTTCTAAATTATGCTAAATCCCGAAGACGCGCTTAGCCCTAGCAAGGTAATTGCGGCGATCGGCTAGTCCATTTTCTCCGCCATTGATAATGCGGGTAATGCGAACCACATCATCGCGATCGGCATGGGGGTTAAGATTGCGGGTACTCCAAAACCAGCCTGCACTCAAACAAGCTAAATCATAATCACCTAGGCGCTGAGGGTTTCTAATCAGATCAACTCCTAAGGCTCTACCACATTCTTCGTAGTTAGCGCGTCCAGTCACTTGAATTAGTCCGCGCCCTTTAAATCTTACGCCGTCACCTGCTTGGGTATTGCCAAGATCGCGCCGCCATTCATAGTCTGCGCCCGATGCATATTCTTCATTGGTATTAAAGCCATCGCTTTCATGTCCAACCTGAGCGAGGAAATGGGCTTTGCGAAGGGGTGTGGTGATGTTGTAGCGCTCCAATGTGGTGTTGAGATGGGGCAGTAACTTTTCGAGGCGATCGCGCCGAGCATAGGGGGCGATCGCCATTAATTGCGCCTGATTGATATGATTAGTGCCACTAGCAGTATTAGCGACAGCCTCAGGATAAAGCCCTGCATAGGGGGGCTGATTGGGGGTACGGGGCGGCAGGTTGTTGAGAATACGAATCGTAGTATCGACTAGGGCATCTTTAGGATTAGGATCATCCTTTATTGCCGACACCAACTGCTGCATTCGTTGTGCTGCCAAGTTTCTCAAGCCTGACAGGTTCGGGGCATTGTAAAGACCTTCATAGGGTTTACGGATCGCTGGACGCAAGGGTAAACCACTCATTGCCCGAATCAGGTCATCCACTCGATTATCAATATCATTATGCTTAGGGTCGGGAATATTCGCGATCGCACTGGCTAAAAACTGCGCTGCCTGATTGCGCCATGTGGGTAAATCGGCAGCCGCAAATAGACCAGCATAGGGCGATCGCCCTATGGGACGGGCGGGCAAATTACGGATCACGCGAATCAAATCATCGATCGCCCCATCAAATACATTTCCCTCCACATCAGGAATTTTTGGTACAGATGCTTGCAGTGTGGTGGCGGCGCGATTTCGCCATGTGGGTAAGTCGGCGGCAGGAAAAATGCCTGCATAGGGTTGCCGATTGACAGGGCGGAGGGGCAAATTATTCAATGCACGGATAAGATCATCTACTAGTCCATCTTGCTGATTAAGCTCACCCCTAATTTTCGGCACTAGAAAGCCCAAGGATGCAGCAGCTTGCGATCGCCAAATCTCAATTTGTTTCATGACTTTACCTGATACCTGCGTACAAACGATCATCTCATGGTTAGAAACCGCCCAAAAAATAATTTGATAAATAATTTAGAAGACAAGGGATTACCAAAGAAAATATTACCCAACCAAGATATAATTTTCTGCCTGACACTGATGATCGCCAATGGTAAAAATGGCTCCAAAGAGCTTGCGAGTTTATGGACTGATGTCCGTTGTTGCGTACTTAGCAGCATCCCTTGTGACTCTAATAGCCAACTCATGCCCAAAACTAGGAGTAAAGCGATCGCCAAGATTTTTGCCCAACGGCTATCTAATAATTTTAAAAAATCCGCACCCAACTGATTTAAGGACTTGTTAAATATCCGAAAGCATAGCTGATTTAAGGACTTAATAAATGACTGCCCCATAGAAGAAATCTGTCCTTCTTTGGAGTTCGGCGATTGGAAAGACTGCCGCAAAAATGCTAAGGGCGATTTGCTAACTAACCACCAAATCAATAGGGCTATTGCTGTCAAAGAAACTGCCAAAATATTGCAGTCCGTAAAATGATTAGTTGCCGTCTGTAATGCCGTCTGTAATTCATTTGGCATACTCAAACTATCGGCTAGTTTGGCGATAATGGCACGAATAGGATCGCAGAAATACAGGCGCGTAGCCACGTAAGTACTAAAGCCTATAACATATGGCTGCAATCGCAAGTAAATATACTCAGTAATTACTGTGACGATCTGCTGTGATATTTGACCGATCAAAAAGCTATGAACCGAGATAATTCTCTCTGCGATCGGACTCTGTAAAAATTGTTGATTCACCTTTTGACTAAGATCGCCATCAAGGGTTAGCAGAGTCCTAACAATTGGTACTGTAGTAGAGATTTGATCGTAATAGGTCCAAACGGCGATCGCCCCCTTAGCATTGAATGCCTTCGATATGCCAAATCCAGAAGCGAGAACTGGTAATAGTAGCTCACTGTCTAATTTATAAATAATTGCTGTGCGATCTCGACTAGCAAATTCAGCCATATCCGCTTCAACCTGCATTAAAACATCTAAGCTTAATTGCAACTTCAATTCATCATCATCAATAGTCAACCAACTTGATGCGATCGCCATACATTTCTTTGCAATTAATTGCGATTACTTACGATAGGGAATCAATTTTGTGACTAGATCGACAACAGTATTAATGAGCTTTGACCATTGTGATTCAGCATTTTCTACAGCTTGATTATGGATCTTTAAAATTAATTGTGCTTTTTCAGAGGTAAGCTTGGAATTGTCAAACCCAAATAGATCTCCAATAAAGCGATTGCTTAGGTCGCCATCAAGCTGAAACCTAGTCTGGGCATAAATGCGATCGTTGTGAATAATAGTTTGTTCAGCCTCCCATAACTTCCGTAAAAAGCGAGTGGTGGCTGCATCAGGATCAAGGCGATTGCTAGTTTGATTAATATTTTTACTAAAGTCTAACTTGCTAAATTGCTGCTGCACATCTTTATAGTATTTTTGTTCCTGCTCAAACCGAGCTTGAGAAATAGCTAAAGTGTCCTGCTTATATTTGTCAAACTTTGACTTTAATTTTTCATAGTCGCTAACTTCGCTGTTGTAACTGCTATGTTCTTCGGAGGAAATAGCTGCACCTTTTTTTCTAAGAGCCTCTGCCTTCTGAGATAGCTCAATGTACCTGTCTTGCAAAACATCTTCTATTTTGTAAGTAATGCTGTTGAGAATATCTTCATAAAATTTCCTTGCATCAAACTTATCAGTCGAAATATTACTAACGACAATAGTATTGACTTCCAGAGTCGTAATATCTTCTAAAACATCCTTAAGGGTTTCCCGAAACCCACGAAGACTGCCACTCTGATTATCCTGAAGATCATCTGAACTAGTGGTTTGGGGCAATTCTTGGGTTTTTCCTTTTTTCAATGCCATCTCACTTACACTCCTTTCTTGCCATGGTTTCTTGATGCAATGCGGTCAAGTTGTTGCCTAAATCTGTCTCTAAGAGGCAGTTTGACAAGTCTTGCCCCCCTGCCCCCCCTTAAAAGAGGGGGATTTTTTAATATTTCCCCTCTTTCGTAAGGGAGGTAGGGTGGATCAATCGACCTCTTAGTTTGGTAAATATGTTTGCAAAGTATCAAGACTATGCAAACATCGCCCCCCCTGTATTGCGGGATTCTTGCCTTTAATTGAACCTAACGACCAGTCCCTGAAGTGCTATAAAAAGGAATGGAGGCATTGCCAAAGTCTAAATCTTCTTCCTTCTCAGGGGCAGATTCGCCAGTGAGCATGGCTGTAACCTTTTCGCCGATACCAACTAGAGTTTTGAGGTTGTTGGCGATCGTTTCTGAGCCTTTGGCAACCTGTGATTCATGAAATTCGCGCAAGCTGAGATATTCAGCATCTGTCAGGAATCTAGAACCAATCTCGTTTTCGATGTCACCATCGATCAAGTTGATTGTGGTTTTTAAACGATTACCTGGCTTAGCCTCAGTCTCTCCGTTAGCTGCGACCCATGTGACAATCTTCAGTTGTACAAGCTCCGCAAAAACCGCTACCAGAGCATCTCCAAAGTTTTTGGTTTCCTTCAATTCTTTCTGGAAACGGATCGAAGTTGTCGAAGTTGTTGCGGTTGTGACTGCTATGGAGGTTTCGGTTAAAGGGGTTGCGTAAGTCATGGCTGATTATTGTGTGATTAATATGTGTGTTTACCGCTAAAAACAAGCTTTTTACATGAAGCCCCACATGAAGCCTCATATGAAGCCTCGCATGAAACTTAGTTTAGTAAACTAAGCTTGCCATTATCAAACAGACTAACATTTAGTTATTTGAAATCAATTAATTGGTCTACAGTTGCAATAGTAAACTTTAACATTAAACTTCAATGACGATCCTAATGATAATCAGATACTTCAATTATGTCTATTGGCACGAAACTTTCTTGGGGCAGCAGTAGCAGTTGCGAGTAAATCAACTTACCGCTCATGTCCTGCCGATTGATCACAACGCCCATCGGTCTTGGTAATTGGGCAGCATAGGAATCTGCGTAGTAGCGGTAAATTTGTTTAGCGGCTCTCAGAATCGTCGGATCGATCAGTTTTTTGGCGATCGCTTCGGTTGGACGTTCTAGACTTTCAAGGCGTTGGGCGGCATATGTCACAATGGAGTCCCCTTAAATTTGACTGTTATTGACGTTGGCTGGTTTAGAAATTAATTTCAGTGTTGATTTTTGTAAATAGCTTTGGCTTTGAGTTCTCTGTTGTGAGGTTTGTCTGACCAAAAGTTGCAAAAGGACTTTAACTGACTTTAATTCTTTTGGCAAGATTTGAGCATAGGATTATACATGAATCGTCAACTTTTTGAACTCATTTTGAGTCTATTTTGAACTCATAGTGGCATTACATAATTTTTAAGGTTGCGGTCAAGTTTTTTAATTGCCGTCAGCACTACTTAACTTCAGGCGAAATAGCTTGCTATAGAAAGACTGCGGGAAGTCAACATAGCCCTTGTCACGAATACTGCCGACAACCTCAATGAGGTAGCCGACAAATTCTGAGTTTTCGAGGGTGATCTCGTAGCTCATATCTGCATCGCCATCAAAGGTGACTCGGCATAGCACTAGGTCAGATGGCAAGTTTGCCACGCGCCACACGGACACAAAGGAAACAGCAGGACTGCCTTCAATCTTGCGCTCCCCTGCAATTTCGCCTTGCTTGTATAGGGAAATTGCGTAGGGGAGAGCCTGCCGTCTATTTGGCTCGCGGTAGTAGGGCATATAGATGGAAACTTCTTGGGGGGCCGCAGCTTTGAGTTCGACTGTCATATATTTATTGCTTTAATGAATTTTTCTTGCTGTTTTTCAGAGGCACATATATTTTGAAGCGGGCTTTGCCCGCTTCAAAATATCATTACGAAGAGACTTGATCGATAACCGTGATTTTGCCATCGGGCTGCACTTGCCATACGTCATAGTTGCCCTTGACATCACCGAGTTCGTCAAGATCAACATCACCACTCGCTCCCTGATAGTTGATGTCTTTGCCATCTTTTACCAGTTTTAGGGCTTCGCACACATCACTGACTTCTTGCCCAGGGGCATTGGCGATTTCCCGAATTTTGCCTTTGATTGCTTCACCAGTGCCATCCTTGGCGGCTTCAGCAGCGATCGCCACTAAGGCGGCAGCATCGTAGGAGTGCGGTACAAAAGCCCCTAGCTCCTGTCCTGTTTTTTCCTTAAAGCTCTTGGTAAAAGTATCGAGGGACTTGCCACTTGCACCAGGGACAGTACCGATCGCCCCTGCCAAGATCAATTTGCCATCGGGAGTATTGCCAATGAGCTTAGGAAATTCTTCGGTTTTGACACCATCGGTCAATAAAATCTGTACGCCTTGGGTTAGCCCCTGTTCAAAGGCAGTTTTGATCACCGCACCGCCAGAGTCAGGATAGAGAATCGCCGCTACTGCATCAGGTTTGCCGCCAAAGGCACTCTTTGCCTCTGCATCAAAGGTGGTTGCCTTAGGATCGTAACGGGTGGGGCGGTTTTTATTGGTGATTGTGCCGCCTAGTTTTTCAAAGGATTCCACAAAAGCTTTCTCGAAGCCCACGCCATAATCATTGTTGATCACAAGGGTGGCAACCTTTCTCGCTCCTTTTTTGTAAGCTAAGTTGGCTAGGGCTGTGGCTTGGTAAGTGTCAGGGGGGGCAGTGCGATACCAGTAGCCGTTAAATTCGCCTTTTTTTGCCCTTTCGGTAAAGACGGGGCTAGTACTACCTGGGGAAATCATCACTACCTTGTTAGGGACGGCGATCGCGAGGGCGGCGGTGGATACGCTACTGGCAAAGGAGCCAATCACAGCCCCCACATTATCGACCTTGACTAACTTAGTCATTGCTTCAGCACCTGCGGGCGGATCGGTGCGATCGTCTTCTTTGATAAAAGTGATGGGCTTACCCAATACGCCACCGCATTTGTTGACGGTTTCCACTAAAAAATCAATGGATTTGCCCATCGGCGCACCAATGGAAGAAAGATCCCCCGTTGCAGGTAACAATGCTCCTAGGCGCAGAGTATCCTTTGCGCCACCACTTGCGGCATTGTTGCTTGTGCTGGGACTATTCGCGCCTGTACTAGGAGCTTCATTGACTGTAGTGCTAGGTTGACAAGCCACAATCCAAACTGTGGTTATGACCGTCAACATAGCCAGACAGAATGCCGAGAAAAACCTTTTAGTCATGGTTGCGATAAACTAAGATGATGTTTGACTTGTTTGACTATATTTAAGACTATGTTTGACTATAAGGCTAGGTTTTGAAAACTATGTTTTTGCAAGTTGCTTGAACATTCTGTAAATCTATATTTTCTATCTTCGGTTTTCACCTTGTCCGTACCAAGGTGAAAACCGCTATAAATATTCGGATATATAACTCAGGATTGTTCCTCTAAATTAGGTTGAGTGATGTATTTCTTTACCCATGATACAAATATGGGAATTGCCCCCCAATGAATAAGCATCACCGCCGCCGCGACACCTGTAATTTGCCAGATTGTACCTATGCAAATAGCGATCGCAAAAATGATTGTAAATAACACATTCCAAATTAAATCCCAACTTGGTTTGTCCATCGCCCAAAGTGCTTTAGATGCGGCATTGGCATAGGGACGTGGGATTGCCGATAGACAAATGAGAATCAATATGGGAATTGCTGGAATCCATTTCTGTCCAAATACTAAAGGAACATAAATCGGGGCAAGTAATACCTGTGCTAAGACAATGGGAATAATTACTTTGGTGATGGATTGGAAGCTCTGGAGATAGCGATCGCGAAATTGAGCAGGGTCACTTCTGGCTTCGCATAGGTGCGGATAGAGCGCAGCATCAACTGCGGTAATGAAACTAAGGCTAATCCCTAGTCCTGCATTGAAGGCGAAATAATATAAACCAAGGGCTTTAATTCCTAAGAAATGCCCTGCAATTAAATAATCGAGATTATTGCGGAGGGTAGCCAGCATTTGGATACCAAGAATACTGCGCCCAAAATGGATAATCTCTTGCCAACGATGGAGCGTAAAGGATTTGGTCGATCGCCAAGGATTATTGGAGCGATGCACAATTACCCAAATCGGGGCAACGATTACTTTCGGCAAGACGATCGCCCACATTCCGAAGCCTTGCCAAGCCAGAATCATCGTCAAAATATTGTCGGTGGAAATCTGGAGCGCATTGGCTAAAGCCGATACATGGAGGCGGTTTTCACGCTGCGATCGCGCTGCTTGGATCAGTCCCATCGGTAACATTAAATAAACCAAGCCCATCGCACAGATCGGCAGGATTACTTGGCTGTCTTTATAAATCCATGACATCGGCAAAGCAACCAGACATTGAATTAGAAATAAGCCACCGCAAATAAACCAATTAATGTAATAGGCAGTTTGGGATAGTTCTTCAATATCCTCTTCTTTGGCTTGGATCAGCTTATCGAAAATGCCATTGCGCGTGAATACATTCACAAATTCATTAGTCGTTAGTACTAGCGCCGCTAAACCATAGTCATATTCCGATAGCCATCGCGCTAAAACCACCGTGGCAGCCAAGCGCGAGATGCGAATGAGAATTTCTGATAAGCCTAACCAGCCGATATTACGGGCAAAGCGATTTGCCAGTTTTTTCTGAATGAAGCCAATTACTGACTGGATTAATTGAATTATTAGTTGCATAAATCTGATAGCTGCGCCTCCCATGCCGTCATATATTCTTCCCAAGCATTCTGCACATCCATGCGACCTTGTAAGCCCCATGCTTCCAGTTGCGATCGCGGCTTCATGCAGACTTGATCGATCGCTGCGGCTAGAGCCTCAGGATTATTCGCAGGAACTAGTACGCCGCAATCATTTACCTGTTCCGTTAATCCATCTACTTTCGAGACGATTACGGCTTTGGCTGCGGCCTTAGATTCTAAACAAACATTTCCCCAAGGTTCCCAATTAGAAGGAATGATGATCACATCACATTTTGCGAGAAAAGATGGAACATCAGAGATTGAACCTAGGAAATGAATACGCGGATCATCACCAGCTAAGGATTTTAACAAGTCTTCCTGCTCTCCATAGCCACCGACTAGCAATTGGATTTGAGAATTTTGGACTTTTTGCATCGCTCTCAGTAAGGTGTCAAATCCCTTTTGCTGATCAAATCGACCATAGGCTCCGAAAATCAGAGGTGTATCGATAGATTTAAGTGGTAAGGTTAGAAATTCATCTAAAGTACGACATTGCTGAATGGTGCTAAGTTTCCGTGAATTGACAAGGTGGTGCGATCGCATCCATTTTCGCTGTCCTTGGGAAATTGCGACAACCTTATGGGCAAGTCCATAGGCAAGCCGCAACATCAAATGAAATCGCCAAGGCGATCGCACTTTCCACTGTTCAAAGCTTTCAGCATAGTGATGCTCATGGATGAGTAACTTAGTCGCGAACCTAAGTTTTAATAATCGCCATAGCGATCGCCAAGAACAAGGATCATGCCAAATGACCACATCAGGTTTAATTGTCGATAGATTGCCGAGGGCTTCGCTTTCGGAGAGAAAGAGAAACTCAAATTTTTCTTTGAGTCGGGAATTAGTCAGGCTGCCACTGGTGCTTTTGATGCCACCCACATTGCGATCGCTGAGTAGATGCACAATTTTGGGTTTACGTTCTAGAGAATTTATTGATGATGTCATTGGGGAATCTCCTCACTATTTTTATTACTAATTTTGGGAATTGTTTCTAATGGCAAAGCTTCGCTAGCTTCTATTTGCTCATCATTGGGACGTTCTAGAAATCCCATACCGATCGCGATTAATCCCGGCCAAAATAGATAGGCTAAAATTTCCAGATTTTCGCCAAAGGTATAGAGAAAGATCACCAACAACATGGTTAAGCCGAGTTTGGCGGTATCATTGCGCTGAGATTTAATCAGCAAATCCCCCAAGCTATAGAGCATCGGTACTGCTAGAGCCGCGAAGCCCACGATGCCTTTGACAAATAGCAGTCCATACCAAGTGTGATGGGAACCGATGGGCATATACTCCACCATGTGCGGACCACTCTCGACAATGCCATGTCCCCAAATTGGCGCTTCGGTTTGCCATCGGTAGATCGCAATTCTGCCAAGGGCGGCGCGTACTCGTGAGGAATCCTTACGGGCGGCGGCAAATTGTTCAGAAAAGCTTTCTAATCCATCCATTAATATTGGTAAAGTCACCCCTCCCGTGCTAGCGATAAACCCCGCAATCATTAACGCGATCGGTCGTGAAATCCTTGACAATACCTCTACCAAAATCCAGACCACAGGCAAACAGAGTAGGGCTAATCGGGATTTGGAAATTTGACACATCATGATGCAGCCTGCAATCCCCATGTATTTCCATTTTTTGCAAGGTTCACGCAGAATCATAAAGAAATAAATATTTGCCACAAACCCGAGTGCAGGAGCCCAAGGTGTAAATAGTCGCCAACGGGGTGTATTGTCGCCTGGATCAATTTCATAGAGACGGAATTCAAAAAATTCGGGACCTGGCCCGCCGATCGCTTGCAACGGAGAGACAAATAGTTTGGCGGGTAATTTGGCATGGTAAGCAGCAATGAAAATGGGAGAGAACAAAAGCACCATTGTGCAAACCAGAGCTGCTGCTCGATATAACAGCTTGGGACGAATTGGCAAGCATCCCGCCATCGGAAATAGCGCTAAGATTGCCCATCCCTTTGCCCAACCAATGGATGATTTAATAATCTGTCCCATCTCTAGGTAATAGTCCAGATGTCCCATGATCAGCGACACCTGCATAAACACCATGCCCCCAATCCACATCCAAATGCCAATGGGAATCCTAATCCGATCTTTTAATGGAGTATCTGAATCTTGCTGCCACCAACGCCAACACAATATGCCAAATAGGAGCCAAGGCAAAATTGCACCTAATACATATAACCCACCGATAAAATAAATCCCAAAAGTCCAGACGATTGAATACCACACCAATTTCTCTTCGAGATTTTCGGGTTCGATCTTGAACTGTTCAGGAGTTTGCAAAAATTTGAATATATTCATCGCGATTGTCCTGTTTTACTGCGATCGCTGTTGGGAATAGCCCGTAAAGTGGGTAATTCCGTCACCTCCGCTAGTTCCACTTCCTGTGTACGTTTTTGTGCCATTGACTTACGCTTCCACAATAAAAATGTGCCAGCACTGACCAAGAGCGAACCGATAAAAGCTCCCGCCATTACCAGTTTTGGTTGTGGCGAGGCGGGTTCATCTGCCAAGCTGGGGGGCGAGACTAATTGGGCTAAGGGATAGGCGGTAAAAATATCCGACTTGCTCAGGTCAATTTTGGCGAGGGAGGAGGCAAATACCGCTTCGGCAACCTGAGCATCCCGTTGCAGACGATCCAGTTCCAATTGCTTTTGGGTCAAGTCCCGCAGGCGATCGTCAAAGTTCTCAATTTGGCGACCCAATTCCTCAGCTTGCCCAGCGATGCCACTCTGTTCTGCTTGCACAGCCACCAAATCTCGATATAGACCTTCTTTCCCCGCACTCCCGATCGCATTTAAATTGATCCTTGCCAAATCTTGTAAACTCAAGGGGCGCTTTAATAAAAAACTAGCGCGATCGCTAATCGCTTTACCAGCATTCTTTTGTCTAGCCGCTTCCTTGACCACATTGGGATGATTTTCGCCCCATTTAGAGCTTAAAGTCGTCAAAGTCGCCGATGATTCACTAAAATCCCTAAGATTTTGTTGATAAATGGGATCGGATTGCAAAGTAAAGGCGGCGCTGGCTTCTTCGACACTTAAACCGAGATTGTCCGACAATTGTTGAAGGCGATCGCTCAGCAAAATATCCTGCGCCAACATTTCCGCCCTCTGTTTTCGTAACTGCTCCAAACTCACCGCCACTTCCTTCACTTGATCGCTAGTACTCAGCCCCGACCGACTTTTATAAGCAGCCAATTTCTTTTGGGATTCTGCTAATTTAATCTTTGCCATGTCCAGCGTTGCCTGTGTGCCATCATCGCGCCGCGCAATTTCATCCTCACGCAGTTTCGTTACTTTTTGCATCAGTGTATTGTAAAGGGCAAATCCCCTTTCCTGCGCTTCTTTGGCACTAGGGCCTTCGATTTCCACCTGCAAAATGGAAGTATTATCGATTAATTTGCTTTTGGGTTTGCCTAGTTCTGAAGTTTTGATATTTAAGGATGCCGCCGCCGCGCTCAATACAGGCTCATCATTGAGAATATATTGATAATTGGCACGAGGATCGAGGGAAGATCCGCCTGAAGCCGAAGTACTCGAAGAGGAAGCTTGCCCAATGCTTGGTAAGTTCACATTTGCCCCTACATTGCCTCCAGGCAGAATGATTGCCATTTTGCTCACAAATTTAGGCTTTGTCCTTTTGAGATAAGTTAATGCTCCTCCCCAGATCACCGCATTCAGCACTAATCCGATCGCCACATAGCGCCACCACCCAAAACTTGGCGATCGCTTAGGTGCTTTAAGATCAATAGTTTCGGGGGGTAGTTCCTTACTCATTGACTGCTCCCACCAAAAATATCTTTGATCAATTTGATCGGATTGAGAATATCCCCCACAAAATTTAAAACACCCCTAACTTCCGTTACGGTGGAGTCATAACAGGCGACGCTATCCTGTGGCATTAGGAAGGGATTCGTAATTTGATCCTTAGAATTACGGATTAAATCTTCCACGGAGCGATCAATAGCGGTGGTTTCCCCTGAAAGGCGATCAGTTCGTACTAACACCGCACGGCGCGGCACGTTGGTGGGTGCAGTGCCGCCAACACAGTTGGCAGCAAATACCGCCTGCGAAAATCGCGAACCATAGGGGAAACTCGAAGAATCCTTGCCGATCGCGGAAGAAGCATTACTACTTGCAGGTATGGTTAAATTTGATAGAAAAACCGTAATCCCAGGGGGCGTAATTTGGGAAGGTCGGACAATGCGCGGATCGATGGTATCTCTTTTAGGAACGATGATCCTATCCCCTGCGATCAGGGGAATATCTGCCAAAGGCTCACCCGTAAAGATCCCTGACAAATCCACGGTCAGCTTCTTATTTTGGCGAAGGATGCTGATTTTGGTGATGTCGGCATTGGGCGTAATGCCCCCCGCCCCCCGTAGCGCCGAAGTTAAAAACCTGTCAGGGGCATAGTCCCCCGAAGATTGCGTCAGTTGCTGGGCGCGAACCTCCGCACTGCGATTATTGATCAGCACTCGCCCCGTTTGAAAGGTTTCCCCCGAAACATTTACGGCGATCGGGGCAAGCGCCAGAGGCAATACTGAAATCTGCAAGAATTGTGGTTGGAAATATTTCCTCTCAATCAGTTGAATTTGAATCAAGTCTCGGATGGCTGGCAGATCCAAGCCGACTACAGGCAAAGGCTCTAAATATGGAATAGCAATGGTTCCATCGGTATTTACTTCATATACGCCGTTAAATAATTCGCCTTCAGGAATCAGGATGCGAATGCGATCGCCTGGGGATAGGGGGAATGCAGCTAAGGGCTGGACATGAGTAACATTAGTAAAAGCGATCGCTGCCAAGATTAAACATCCCAAATTAGGCGGCAAAACTAAACTTAACCACCTAATTTTGCATTGTTTATGCAAGCTATACGATCCTCTAGACTGCTCCATTGTTTCGTTCAAATAACATTACAATAGTTTTCCAGATTAGCCATAAATCATATTTTAGACTCCAATTGCGCTTGTAGATGAGGTCAAAACCCATCACTTCTTCAAAGCTTCTGACTGTCGAGCGTCCGCTTACTTGCCAGACCCCACTCAGACCTGGTTTGACATCAAGGCGACTCCATTCGGTCATTTTTTCATCGGTATATTCATTCTCTAGCTCATATTGTCCCACCTCCCCAAAGGTTGGCGGTCTTGTACCAATCAGACTCATATCGCCTGTAAGAATGTTCCAAAATTGGGGAAACTCATCAATACTGGTTTTACGCAGGAATTTACCAACTCTGGTAACACGAGGATCATTACTGTTTTTGAAAAACTTACCGCTATCACTATTTTTAGGTGTGCCATCTGTGGAATTAGCAATCTCATTGGTAATTTTTTGCTTTAGCATTTCCGCATTTTTGACCATAGAGCGAAATTTCCAAATCCCAAAGGGCTTGCTCATCAGTCCTGCCCGTTTTTGCTTAAAGAGAATCGATCCACGGCTCTCCAGTTTGATCGCGATCGCAATTGGGATAAACAAAATTGCCGTAAAACTCAGCCCCATCAAAGCACCGAAAATATCGATCAGCCGTTTGGGAAAACTACGCACCGATGGATGCACTGGCAAAGAGGGATCTAGCTCGATCGCAGGATAGAAAAAGTACATTACATAGGCGATCGCGCAGAGAATGGGCATACCAATCAAAGATCCATAAAGTCTATGCAAAAATCGTGATATTGACTGGGGCTTACGGCGCGATCGTTCATCTTTACGTCTTGGCAAACGATTGGTGCGACTTGCTGGCTCAATATAAAAGACATTCTCAAGCTTGGTCATTTTGAGGATTGACAACACCTGAGAGCTGACACTCCAAAGCACCATTTCTGTGGGTTCCGACTTACCCGCTTGAATATCTGCTTGCCGCAAAGTTTTCAAGCAAGATACCAATGCACCAACCCCAGAGCTATCCATAAACTCTGTATGGGACATATCGATGATGATCTTGCGAAAGCTTTCTTCCTCTTGGCACAACTGGCAAAAGTCTTCCTTTAATTTGCGCGCCTCAGGATTGAAAAGGTTATGTCCTGTACTGATTATAACTGTGTCATTAAAATTGGTGATCTGCACATCTTCCAAACCAGACAGCAAAGATTGATGCTCAGTATTGGTGGGTATATATACCGCTTCAGGATAGAGGCGAGCAATGTCTTCAGAGCGCACAACCAACAAGTCCAAAGCCTTACACGATCGCAATAGTTTTGCCGATAGACTCAAATCACGGATGCGTGTTTTTGACTCAATGAAAATCACTTTGCTTTGAAACAAATATTTAGCCACTAATAAAAAGGGAGTCGCCACACCTGCGCCAGTGGAGATCACCAGTTGCGGTCTTTCTTTCCTTAATACATTGATGGCTAAATATAAATTACGAATAAAATTAGGGATGTTGCGATTGGTGGGACTATAAGCCCAAAAAGCTCTCTCAGTAATTAGTTCCGTCTGTGTTGTCCCTGTTTTGAAGGTAATCCAAGTGCGTTGCGAAATAGTTTGCCAATATTTGCTCAACCCTTGCATTCCCTTAAAATGCCCCCCAGACGAGCAGACCAAAAGCAGTTTTTGATAATTTTGACTAGGGTAGCGATCGCTTAAATATTTGCATAATTCTTGATCTTCGTTAAAACTAAGAGGACTGCGCGGCATCGTGATCAACTTCAAAAACTTCACCAAGTCCGCAGGCGATCGGGCAATTAGTACCCCTTGATTTTCCAAATCCTCCGCTAATTCGATCTGGTGATCATCAACGTGTTCATGAAATCTGACCGTGCGCGGCACAAGAATATAGGGCTTGTCAAATTCTTCAAGTAATAGAGTACTGCCTTCGCCACAGTGAGCGATCACGGCACTAGACTTTGCCACCAGTTGTTTAAATTGCGCCTCTGGAACTACTTTACTAATTTTCACATCATCAGGCAGCCTGGTTGAAGCACCATATTGAATGAATACATCTTCATTGATAATCCCCTCCTTGAGCAATAATCCAATCCAATCCATTAACGAATTGAATGTATACTGCTCAGTGCCAACTGTAACAAGTATCATGGTTAGTTATCCCCTAATTTTTTATTTATGTATTAGGCTAAATTGAGCCTATTTACACTAAAGCCAAAGATGCCTAGGCTATCTTTGACTTTAAAAGCCCTTAGATCAGATGCTTACCTAATTGACAAAAGCGGTTGAAATGCCTATCAAACAAGACATAAGAAGACAGTATAAGCATTAGTTAAAGGCTTTTTAGTGATTTTTATCGCTTAGATTTGCGCGTCTACAATTGCATCCCATCTACCACAACTATAACAGGTTACAGATAACTTTGTTTAACTTTTAGCTGAGATCGCCTCACTCAAACGGGTCAGCGCATGGACATAGGCGGCCGTTCGCATTGAAATTTGCTTTAGTTGGGCAATCTGCCAAATCTTCAAGGTTTCATTAACCATGCTCTGCTTGAGTCGCGCATTCACCTCTTCGAGCGTCCAATATAAACCACTACGGTTCTGCACCCATTCAAAATAGCTGACGGTAACGCCCCCTGCATTGATTAAGATATCGGGAAAAACCTGAATGCCTCTTCTTTCCAGAATAGCATCAGCGCTAGGGGTAACAGGTCCATTAGCAATTTCAAAAATGTATTTAGCGCGAATCTCAGTAGCATTATGTTCTGTAATTTGATTTTCGAGCGCCGCAGGAATGAGAATATCCACATCTAACTTCAACAAGTCTTGATTAGAAATAGTTTCATGTTCCACAATACTGCACACCGAATCTTGGCAATAGACCGCCTGAAAATTGCGTGTAGACTGTTTGTAACGAATGATGCTCGGTATGTCCAAGCCTTGTTTGGCATAGATACCGCCCCTAGAATCGCTCACTGCCACCACTCGATAGCCTGCCTTGCCCAAGGCATCGGCGATCGCAGTACCCACATTCCCAAATCCCTGCACAGCGACCGTGGTTTGGTGGCGATCCATGCCTAGCAATGGCATCAATGTCTCGATCGCAAAAAAAGCACCCATCCCCGTTGCCGACTCACGCCCAAGGCTACCACCCATTGCCAAAGGCTTACCCGTAATCGCAGCAGGACATAGCTTCCGTTGAATATTGCTATACTCATTAATCATCCAACCAATAATCGTGGCATTAGTCTGCACATCAGGTGCGGGGATATCGACATCAGCGCCAATAAAATCAGCGATCGCATTGATATAACCACGACTAAGACGCTCCAATTCAAATTTTGAAAGCTGCTTTGGGTCAACGGCGACCCCACCTTTTGCCCCACCAAATGGAAGACTAACCGCCGCACATTTAAAAGTCATCCAAAATGCTAAAGACTTTACCTCATCCATATTTACATCAGGATGGAATCTAATCCCACCTTTAGTGGGACCGCGCAGATCATTATAGCGAACGCGATAGCCTTGAAATACCTGCAAACTACCGTCATCCATCCGCACAGGAATAGATACCTGCAAGCTTGCCTTGGGAAACTTGAGACACTCGATCGCCTCCTCAGAAATATCCACATGGGCGATCGCATCCGCTAAACGTTTACTAGCTTGCTCAAATAAAGATTCAGACATCAAAACTCCCACGCTTCAAGGTTTATGCTTACTATCTATCAGTAGCTAGGCATCAGAAAACTAAAAAACGAGAAAGCCTTCCCGCATACTCCGTGGGCGAGACAACCTCTAATTTTAGTTTTGAATTATGGTGAGCTACTTATAAAATTATAGATGTTTTTAGAGCCTTCTGCTAAAGATGCTTTCCTGTTAGCCAATAGGTAATCATCTCTCCTTTTCCCTTGACATGAATTGAACCACGCTGCTCAAACAGATACTGATCCTTGAGAATTTGATAAGTCACATCTGTGACCTGAATACAATCAGGTAGACCATTGGATTCCATACGACTGGCAATATTCACTGTGTCACCCCAAAGGTCATAAATAAACTTCTTTTTGCCAATCACTCCCGCCACCGCCTGCCCTGTATGAATGCCAATCCTTAGTTGAAAGGTTTTGCCATCAGGACGCTTAAACCTATTGATGACTTTGAGCATTTCTAGGGCTATATTCGCGATCGCCTGAGCATGATCAGGGCGTGGTAAAGGCAGTCCGCCCACCACCATATAAGAGTCCCCAATAGTCTTAATTTTCTCTAATTCATATTGATCAACAAGGCGATCGAACTCTGAAAAAATGGCATTCAACATATCCACAAGATCAGCCGCAGATACTAAACTAGCAAACTCCGTAAAACTAACAATATCAGCAAAAAGAACGGAAACCTCATCAAAAGTATCGGCAATAATTTTGCTATTGCGGTGCAATTGCGAATTAGCGTTCCAAAGTTTATTGACTGAAGACTTTGCGTTGTAGATGGTAGATGATTTGAGGCGATCGGCGATCACCTTTGGTAAAACGTTGAGCAGGAGCCGCTCAGAACGGATTTGCTCAATGCGTAAACCTTCCTCAGCACGACGACGCTCCTGTGCCTCCATGCCCAAAGTTAATAAATCTGCCAAAGAACTCACAAAGCCAATTTCTTCAATTAGCCATAGGCGCTCAACCCCAGTATGTTCCAACATAAGCAGCCCCATCAAATCGCCTCTAATATCAAAGGATGAAACAACCACCGAAACAATGCCCATGGGACGAAAATAAATACGTTCAATCTCGGCTAGATAAGGCTCTTCCTGCAAATCCTCTACAACAAAGCCTTTTTTGTTTTGAAGTTCATTAAAAAAAACAGGCATATTTTCCGCATTCAACATTTCCGCTTCAGTGTGCAAATTTTCACTTCGCACATAAAGATCAAGACAATTGAGACTTGTTTTACTAGCATCAAATAGCCAAATGCTTACCCTCTCAACATCCAAAGTTTGGCTAGCTGACTCAGTAATATCTTGGACTGCCAACATAAAATCGCCAAGATTGAGAGACTTATTTTTGGTAATTTCAATTAATACCTGTTGCTGTTTACGCATTTGCTGTTCACGTCTAAGCAGCAGGAAATTATTACGTTGCAATGAGAGTTGTGAATCGGCTAATTCACTAGTTCGTTGTTGCACCCTTAATTCTAGTTCTGCGTTAGCTTTCTCTAAGCGGTTAAAGGATTCTGTCAACATTTCTGCCATGCGGTTAAAGGATTTTGATAAAACCTTGATTTCACTAGTACCTCTCACCATCACTCGTGAGTCAAGCTCTCCATTGGCGATCGCCTGAGAAGCGCCACTGAGGTTCAGCAAAGGTGAGGTAATTGAACGGGAAGTGATCATGCCAATCAAAATCGAAATCGCCAGAGCCGCAACACTAAATAAAATGGTAATACGGTTGCGATCATAGATGCGTTCCATAAAAGCAGATTCAGGCAAAATTACCACAATTAACCAATCTAAACCATCAGGATCACGCCAAGATTGAACTTGGATAAATTGTTTGCCAATGCTTAAATCAACCTCTAACTCCTCAGTACCAGTAATAGAATCAAAACTGCCAAATTGGCTAGTCAAATATCTAGCAATATCTTTAGAAATTTGGTCTCTGCTATTGAGAATATTTAAGCGCTGGGGCTTGCCATTAATAATGCTAAATGTGCGCTCACTGCTAGAAGTACCCACTACTAATCCAGAACGCTCAATAATAAAAATGCGTGCCGCAGGATCTGGATTGATTTTGCGGAGAAATTCATTGATCTGTGTGAGAATGTGATCGACACCCAAGACCCCAATTAACCTGCGATCAAGATCGTAAAGAGGATAACTATGGGAAATTGACAGAACATCAGGCTGATCCACCCATTGATAGATTCTTGTCCATGTTGGCTTACCAGCCTTAACTGCATCGGCATACCAAGCCTCCTGTCTGACATCTTCAGTGCCAACAACAACGTCTTCTAAGTTTTGACGATTACCCAACTCATCGGTTGAGAATACCGCCGTTTTATGCAAGCCTCTTGCTAGAGTCGTTTCATTAATCAGGAACTTGCCATCATCTTGACGTTCTACACCAACAAATTCCTGATTATCAAAGGCAAAATTAATATAGCCCACATTATAGAGTTTGATTTGCTTCCAAAACCAATGTCCAGTAATTGAAAGATCCTTTAAGTTCAAAATCCCTAACTCCACAGCATCAACGTTGAGTTGGTTAATTTCCTTGGGGGTCTGGAGATATTCACTGAGGCGATCGCTAACGTGATCGCTAATTTCGCTGCTAAGACGATTTGCCAAATCGCCAACTGCCTGCTGCCCATTGCGAAAAGATATGCCCCCCACAACCGCCACAGCAACACAAATTTGCACCACAAATGGAACAACAAGTACTACTCTTAAAGGTAAATTTTTAAGCCGCCATTGCAAAGATAATTGTAGGGATTTAACTGGGTTAACCATGAAATTAGCTTACCCCAATTGCTTAATAAATTTAACTGATTGTTAACAGCAAAGCATTTCCGATGGATACAGGCAATTAGCCTAATTGCTGAATAAGGAAGATTTTGAAAGCTCTGCTTGGCAACATTTTCAAAATTATTGCTTTCAAAACTATGATTGGGGTGCTGGCAAGGGGCTGGAGATAACCGCGATCGCAAAATCATCCCCGCTTATGATTTGACCTGCACGAATTTTGCAAGCTTTACGCAATTCGACCTGACCATCGACCTTAATCCATCCATCAGCAATCATTAATTTAGCAATTCCCCCCGTGTCTGTAATGCCGCAAACCTTAAGCAGATTGCAGAGAGTAATGTATTCGCCATCTAATTCAAAGGTTTGTTGCATGGTATTTAGTCTTGTACTACATAGTTTTTCTAGCATAAAAAAAGAAGAAATAAACCTATAAGGCTTATCTCTTCTTTTTTAGAAATATAGGCAAAGCCTATATTTCAGACTATTTAAAGGCTTGCCGAATCACCAAAGAGCTTAGCTTTTTGGCGATTTGATGCAATTAGGACAAGGAGTTGATTGCGTAGTCGAGCAATGCGTTGTACTCGGTCAAAGCTTGAGGAGACAAGTCACGAGGAGAGCAACCACGGTTACGAGCATAGCTCAATGCTTCAACATAAGGAGCAGTGGGCAAGCCCAAAGCACGATATACTTCGCGTTGACCTGCAATGCCCCATTCATCCAAAGGACCAGTACCGCCAACAACGAGGCTGTATTGGATCAAGCGCATATAGTGCTTGATGTCACGAGCGCACTTTGCCTTGAAGGTGTCATTGGAGTTGGCTTGACCAGCTTCGTTGAGGTAAGGATACTTCTTGATAGCAGCGTCATAAGCTTCCTTAGCAACTGCATCAATGTTGTTAGCGAGCTTTTCAGCAGCTTCTAAACGAGCAGCAGCACGTTGGATTGAACCCTGTACAGATTCTAGGTCAGAGGTGGTAGGAAAACGACCTGCGGCATCAGCAGCAGCGATTACTGTGGTAACTACGGATTTCATTTGTTAAATCTCCAAACTGGATTCTTTTTTATATGGTTATCTTTGGGTTGGTGTCTGGAAGCGACTAGCAAAAGATAAATTGCTCAATAATTTGCTAGCTGTAGCTAAAACTAGCTAAGGGCTGCAATAACGCGGTCAAAGTATCCAGCAGCTTCAGCAGCGATGCTGGCGCAACGATCTTCTACCAGAATCATTTCGTTCTTGCGATACTTAGATCCTGCTCTTGCTTCGGTGTTAGTGCCTTGGATGTGGGCAACAGCGATCGCCTTGAGGATTTGTACTGCGCGGATGGTGGAAGTTGTAGGGACTCCAAGGGCGGAGTAGGTTTCTTTGAGGCCGTTCAAAGCGCGATCATCTAATACGGAAGAATCACCAGCCAACAAAGCGTAGGTAACGTAGCGAAGAATGATTTCGGTGTCACGCAAGCAAGCAGCAAAGCGACGGTTAGGGTATAGGTTGCCACCAGCTTGAATCAAGCCTTGGTTTTCGCAAACGATACCTGCGATGGCATCAGAAACTGCACAGCTAGCATTGCTGGCGATCGCGTTTACTGCGTCTAGACGACGGTTGCCACTGGCTACGAATGCCTTAAGTGCATTGATATCACTTACAACAGAGGTACTTGCATCAGCCGTAACAACAGCTCTAGAAAAAGCGTCAAGTGTCATTTCGCTCTCCTTAAAAATTGGTTATTTTATAAAAACATTTAGGTGCTTGATATGTGTTTGTGTAACATTCAAGACATATAGAACATAAAAGATCGTGGCTTGATGCGTCTCATCTCCATAAAACTAAGTAACAATCCTTAACATGAACGAGATCATCCCTCAAAAACCCCTTCAAAATACATCCCAAAACATTTTTGATTGTCAAATATTTCTGGGTTTTAGTCAGCACCAAGCGCTGTAGCGTAAGATTGTGGTGCATGATTTTTAGTTTTGAGTGGGTTTGGCGATGGCTCCAGTGCGATTGTGTGGTGTGACGAAAATATTTGGCAGTAATTCTGGCGCTCAGGGCAATCACCATGCTGTACTTGCAAATATTGATCTAGAGGTGCGCGATCGCGAGTTTATGGTGTTGGTGGGACCTTCTGGTTGTGGCAAAAGTACGCTTTTACGCATGATTGCAGGGCTAGAGGTGGTTACTGAAGGTGCAATTTATTTGGGCGATCGCCAAATTAATCATTTGCCGCCCAAGGTGAGGGATATCGCGATGGTGTTTCAAAGCTATGCCCTTTACCCGCATATGACGGTTTATAACAATATTGCCTTTGGGCTAAGGCGGCAGCGATCGCCTCAAAATGGCAATAGTTTTCTTGGCTGGTTGCCTAAGTCTCAAAAACAGCGCCAAGAAATTGATCTGAGGGTGCGACAGGTGGCGGAGTCATTGCAAATCGCCCACTTACTCGATCGCAAGCCCAAGGAACTCTCAGGCGGACAAAAACAACGGGTGGCGCTAGGGCGGGCGATCGCCCGTAATCCGCAAGTATTTCTAATGGATGAGCCACTATCAAATCTTGATGCTCAGTTACGCAGTGATACGCGATCGCAAATTGTGCAGTTACAAAAGCAATTGCAGGTGACGACCATCTATGTCACCCATGACCAAGTGGAAGCGATGACTATGGGCGATCGCATTACCGTTCTCCATCAAGGACAAATCCAGCAGGTGGATACGCCCCTCAATATTTATCGCAATCCTGCTAATCAGTTTGTGGCGGGGTTTATGGGTGCGCCGCCGATGAACTTTTTGCCGATGCAAATTGATGGCGATGGTAATTTGCAGGGTTCTCATCTTTTGCAAGCGATCGCGACTTTACCTAGCCAATTTCGTGAGGCGGTAGGCATTAATCGTTCCATTATTCTCGGCTTCCGTGCCGAAGATTTGCAACCAACAAATGCAGAGAATGCTAATTTTGAGGCAGCGATCGAACTGGTGGAGGCACTCGGTTCTGAAACCATTGTTCTATTAAAGTTAGCATCGGCGGCGGTACAAGCGCGGGTATCTGCGGATATAGGGCTAGAAAAAAATTGGCAAATCGGCGATCGCACCTTTTGGCGTTTAGATCTGCATCGTCTCTACGCCTTTGATGTAGATTCAGGAATAACTTTGTATTCGCCCTATTCTTGTTGATTATCATAGGTATAGTCAGCGCTTTGCATCACCTATCCCTGTCATTAAAAAATATTAAATCTAATTCCTATGTCCATCAATAATTCTCAAAATGAGATCGCTCTAGTTTGGCATCGGCGTGATTTACGCATAGATGATAATCCTGCACTGCATGAGGCGATCGCAGAGGTGGGCGATCACGGTCGTGTGGTTGGGTTATTTATCTTCGATCCTGATATTCTCGATGATGGTGTGACGGAGGGAAGTAAGGTTGATTTTATGTTGGGATGTTTGCGGGAGTTGCAAGCCAACTATCGCCGCTTAGGTAGCGATTTGCTATTTATGTATGGTCAGCCCGTTAGTTCCATTTGCGAATTAGCGAAATCAATTAATGCCACCCATGTATTTTTTAATCAGGATGTAGAACCCTTTGCCATCAAGCGCGATCGCGATGCTAAGGAAGCTTTACAGACATTGGGAATTAAAGTCCAGAGTTTTATTGATATTGGTTTAATCGCTCCCGACGCGATCGCCACCCAAGCAGGGGAACCTTACAAAGTCTATACTCCATTTTGGCGCAATTGGCAGAGCAAGCCCAAATCTACGCCCCTAGATGCGCCTAAGCAGATTAAAGGATTAGATCACCATGAAAATCTACCTACTATTCCTTTGCCAAGTTTACGGGAATTAAAATTTATTAATGACATCACCTTACCCAAATTTGGCGAAGCGGCGGCTTTAGAGCTATTAACCAAGTTTTGCGATAGTAATAACATTCTGCGCTATCAAACAGAACGGGACTTGCCTGCCCATGTCGGCACTTCAGGACTAAGCCCTCATTTGCGGTTCGGCACGGTGGGCATTAGGCGGGTATGGGCAGCAGCGATCGCCTCAGAGCAGTTAATCCGCAGTGAAGAGGATCAGCAAGGCGTGACCACATGGAAACAGGAACTAGCATGGCGTGAGTTCTATCAGCACGTTCTCTTTTACTTTCCCGAATTGGCAACAGGAGCATACCGCCCCCAGATGCAAAACTTTCCTTGGGAGGAGGATGAAGAGAAGTTTGAAGCATGGTGTGAGGGGCGCACAGGCTATCCCATTGTTGATGCGGCGATGCGTCAGCTTAATCAAACAGGTTGGATGCACAATCGCTGTCGTATGATTGTGGCGAGTTTTTTGACCAAGGATTTGCTGATCAATTGGCAATGGGGAGAGCGCTATTTTATGCAGAAATTGCTGGATGGTGACTTAGCAGCAAACAATGGCGGCTGGCAATGGAGCGCTTCTAGTGGCATGGACCCCAAACCCTTAAGAATTTTTAATCCTGCGTCACAGGCAAGGAAATACGATCCCGAAGGTGAATATATTCTGCAATGGCTGCCCGAACTCAGGGGCTTAACCACGGCAGAACTATTGAGCGGCAATATCCCACCGCACCAATGCGATCGCCGTCAATATGCGCGTCCTATCGTCGATCACAATACGCAGCAACAAAAGTTTAAGCGCCTCTATCAAGAATGCAAGTCCTAGAAACACAGCAAATCTAAGAATATGCAAAACCAATGCATCAATCCTAGTATTTTCAACTAATTACTTCCGCAATTTCAATCACTTGACCATCGGGATCACGCACTAAAAAATTCAGAGGTTTTTCATTACGAATTTTGTGCTTGATTCCTTTGATTTGAATTTGCAATAAAACTTGTTCCACACAATCACGATTAAAGCAAATATGTCGCCCTCGATTCTGCTCAATCACATTTGCCCCTGGCACAATATGCAACTGTACATTTTTCTTTAATTGATACCAAGCTCCCTCCATATCCGCCGAATACTGTTCTGATGAACGATTGCGGCGCATATCCACAGGTACATATATCGGATCGGCAGGAGCCGCCATACCGTACTCATAGCCATAGTAATAGTGCAGAGGCACATCAGCGATCGGCAACTTTAACTGACCCTCATAGAAATATCTGGCTTGATCAAGATCAGACACCATAATTGTATGCACCTTAGGAGCGCTCGTGAGGAACATCCACATCGCAACGGCATAGGCTCCTAAGAGCATTACCATGATTCCCTGTGTAGAAAAAATTGACTCCATGAGACAACAGTTATAACGTTTTCAGTGATCTTAATTTGTGAGCAATAAATGAGTAAAATATATGATTAAGGGGCTTCTGGTGTTACCGTTGGGGCTGTCGGTGAAGGCAAATCAAGAGGGATTGGGGCAGCATTAGGCGTGGATGGAGTCGCAGGCACAACCTGTGCAGGGCTAGTAACCACAGGAGCAGCAAACCAGCCACCACTAAGCACAATGGTCAAGCCCAAAAACAGCACGGTCAGAAACCAAGTGACTCTATTTAGAGCAGTTTCAGCACTTTTTGTACTCGAAAAAAGCTGAGCCTGACCGCTAAAACCACCTAAACCATCGCTTTTGGGACTATGCAACAGGATCAATACCACTAAGCAAGCTGCTACTACTGACCAAACTATTTTTAAAGTGCCGTACATTGGAAGTTATCTTTATTTAATATGAGATTTATCTGGATATTATTTAGGTTCTGCCCAAAATGCTTACTTACACTTTAGGAATCACATCAATATATTAACGCATCACCAACTTAAAGCGCTAGTTCGTGTCAGTCAGTGTCAACCCTAGCTCCCATAAACAAACTTGCAAGCTGTCCAAACACTAACTATGACAATTGCAGCGATCGCCAAGCTATATAAAGTTAATCTCACTAAGCGAACTGCTGCCCCAACTCAATAGGATTATGGACAGTGATCCGCTTTTTAGAAATAGCAATCATTTTTTGTTTGCGGAGGTCTCCTAATAGCCGCGTCACAGTGACCCGCGTTGAGCCAATCGCTTCGGCGATCGCCTGATGGGACAGCTTGAGGTCGATTGTTACACCTTCACTAGAGGGCGTACCAAAGTCACGGCAGAGAATTAACAAAAAGCTAACCAGTCGCGATCCCATATCACGGTGTGCCAAAGTCTCGATCATCATTTCCGTTTGCAAAATTCGTGACGACAGACCACGCAATAGCACCATTGGTAAATCAGGATCATCTTTGAGCGCTTTTTCTACCTGATCAATGGGAGCAGATAGTAGCTCCACGGGTGTAAAAGCAACAGCATGATAAAAGCGATCGGAGCGATTGCCTGTAATCAAAGACAAAACACCAAACACACTATTCTCACGCAAAAGAGAGACGGTGATTTCCTCTCCTGCTTCATAAACCCTTGACAGCTTAACTGCTCCTTTTACCAAAAAATAAAAACGTTCCGCAGGATCACCTGGGAAAAAAATCGTCTTACCGCGTTCAAACGTTTCCGTCATGGGGGGGAACATTCCCCCATTCATTTCGCGAAAGACATCAACAAGAGCGCGTTCTACCAACCCTGTAAACCCTCTTTGACCAAAAAATAAAAAACAAACGATAATACCCATAGTGAGATTCACTGTAGGCGAGTGAGGCAGTATTCATCACAACCCTGATGCGAATGATGGCAGTTCACGTTAGTGTGATCACACTAACGCGAGAAGTCCAACATCAAATCTAATAAGTGTCTTGAGTCCACAAAGTAGCTTAGCTATTTTGTGGATTAGTATCAAGACTGAGTATGATCCGCAGGAAATACTGGCTATGTGGGTAGTACTTTTCTAAGCTAATAATTCAACTAGCTTCTTAGAAAGTATGCCAGCACACAATCAGTTCTCATTGCTCATGTTAACTTTCATTTTAGTTCGGACTAGCAATACTCTGTGAATGAGTAATACTAGGAGTCTTCTTTAGTGCCAACCTATGAAGATTAATGAAAGTTAATATCACTATTCTCACTTAAACTTACTATATCTACAGGATTTGTATCTTAGTATACATTATCTGAACAAAAAAATGATTTTGGATCATCTAAACATACTGCTCACTGAGGTGTCTTCGTGAACACGCCAGATTGTCTCGCCCATAAGATCAGCCACAGAAAGAACCCTAAGCTGGGGGAAGTAGTTTTCTTGTCTAACGGGGGTGGAGTTGGTGACAATTACCTCCTCGAAGACTCCACTGGAAAGGCGCTCGGCGGCAGGGGGCGAAAAAATCGCATGGGTAGCACAAGCATATACTTGTCTAGCGCCTTCCTTGCGTAACAGTTTAGCCGCTTCATAGATTGTACCTGCGGTGTCGATCATGTCGTCTACTAAAACAGCAGTTTTACCTGACACATCACCAATCACATTCATTACCTCTGCCACATTATGCGCTTGTCGCCGCTTATCGATGATGGCAAGTGGGGCATCATCGAGTTTTTTGGCGAAAGCACGAGCGCGGGCAACGCCGCCGACATCAGGGGAAACTACCACTAGATCGGGTAGTTTTTTGTCATTGAGATAATCTAGTAAAACTGGTGCGCCATATACATGGTCGCAGGGAATATCAAAGTAACCTTGAATTTGGGCTGAGTGCAAGTCCATAGCGATAACTCGGTTTGCGCCCGACTGAACGATTAGGTTAGCGACCAACTTGGCTGTGATAGATTCGCGACCTGCGGTTTTGCGATCAGCTCTTGCATAACCATAGTAGGGCATGACCGCCGTAATCTGCCTTGCCGAGGCACGGCGACAGGCATCAATCATGATTAACAATTCTGTTAAATGATCGTTAACGGGGCGGCAAGTGGGCTGGATTAGGTAAACGTCGCAACCGCGAATCGATTCTTGTACTTGCACATAAACTTCACCATCGGCGAAATTTTTTCTTACCATTGGCCCAAGCTCGATCCCTAAATATCGGGAAATTTCTTGGGCTAGGGGTAGGTTGGCTGAACCAGCAAATAACCTCAAGCGATCGTCACCGCTACCAAGAGATGGTAGTTTATGAAGAGCAGGTCTAGTAGTCGTTAAGTTTGTCACGGCATTTTATCAACAATTAACATAGCTATAATTCCCATTGTCATCCTTAATTAGTTATTCAGTGCATCTAAATTACGGACAAACGGACAAATTGTCGTGGCTATTCTATTTAGGAGGGCGACGGCGCTGTAAAAAGTCGGGAATATCTAGCCCTGGCTTGCTAAACTTGTTTTCAGGTGGGGTGATCGGTGGTGGTGATGTTACAGATGGGCGTGGAGTGGCTATGGTTGATTGGGCTTTTTTCGTAATTTGCGGGGGGATCGCTGGATGGGTTTTTGGGGAGAAGCCTGTGGCGATTACGGTAATCCGAATCTCGCCATCCATCTTAGGATCAATGACTGCCCCAAAGATAATGTTGGCGTTTTGATCAACTACTTCATAGATTGTCTCGGCAGCCGCATTAACCTCGTGGAGGGTCATGTCCTCGCCGCCAGTAATATTGAATACTACACCGTTGGCTCCATCAACAGAGGTCTCAAGCAATGGCGATGATATGGCGGTCATTGCAGCTTCTCGGGCTCTAGATTTGCCTGAACCAACACCGATGCCCATCATTGCGGAGCCTGCGTCTGCCATGATGGCGCGGATGTCGGCAAAGTCGACGTTAACTAATCCTGGGATCATAATAATGTCAGAGATACCTTGGACACCTTGCCGCAGGATGTCATCGGCTACTCGAAATGCTTCTTGGACGGGGGTCTGCTCGGAGATGACGGAAAGTAATTTGTCGTTGGGGATCACGATTAGTGTGTCAACACGACTTTGTAAGCCTGCGATGCCTTCCTCGGCTTGCTGTCCACGTCGTCGCCCTTCAAAGGTAAAGGGACGGGTAACGATGCCAACGGTCAGTGCGCCTGCTTCTTTGGCAACTTCGGCGATGATTGGGGCGGCTCCTGTGCCTGTGCCGCCACCCATGCCTGCGGTGATGAAGACTAAATCTGCACCTTCTACGGCTTGGGCTATGTCATCCCGTGACTCTTCGGCTGCTTTCTGTCCGATCGCGGGGTTGCCGCCAGCACCTAGGCCTTTGGTCAGCTTTTGCCCCATTTGAAAGCGTTTGGAGGCTGATGACTGAAGCAATGCTTGGGCATCGGTATTAAATGACCAAAACTCAACACCAGTAACTTCACTTGCGATCATGCGATTTACAGCATTGCCGCCGCCGCCGCCAACACCAATTACTTTGATTTTTGCAACACTGCCCAACATGATATTTTCCGCTTTTGTGTCAACGCCTAACTGATGTTTCATAAGATTGAGAGAGTGACTGAGTTGCAGTCTAGAGTTATTTGAAAACTCAGAAAGTTCGTCCATTTGTACGTCTAATTCTCCGTTGTCAGAACTGTTTGAGTCCAAATTTGACCAGTTGTTTTGAGATGTCATTTATCGCGCTTTCGTAAATAAAATCGTTGTACTGATGCTTCCCTAGATGTCTCTGCCGTTAGACTCTTTGTGAGTCATGGTTTTGCCGTGGTTTGATAGATATTGAATTTGTGTTTACAAATTTAAACCTACCAGAAAAAGATAATAATAGCCTTAAAAATACAATTTAGACAGAAATTGACATTTTAAAATTACTTTTCTTGGAGTGACTTTTTGTGAGGCTTAAGCTAGATATTGGCTGAATGAGGCTTGGCGGCTAAATTATCAGTATTTTTAACCAAGTTTATGGTTGGTTTGGGGTTGCTTGTTGATTAGTTGGATTGGATTTATTGTTTTGGGTTAGTTTCATCTCTAGTACTGGAGCGCTAGGTTGGGTGAGATCGATGTGAAGTAGGTTTTGGGAGTTTAGCTTGTCTGGCAAAGTTCTCATGCGATCTAGGGTTTCTAACTGGGTGGTAAATAGGGCTGGCTGATATGTACCAAAATATACAAGACCTAGCTCGGTACTAAGGATGAGGTTAGATTGATCGCGGGCATCGACTTGATTGATCTTGACTTGGCTTTGGCTAATCTGCCGATAAAGGGTTGACCAGTTGGCGATGGGGCGATCGCTAGGTTCTAGGACAACTAGCTTCGGTTTTGTGATGCTAGTGGGGTAGGCTTTGACGGGTATCCAGATGCCCTCAGCGTCTAGGAATCCAGTTTGTCCTTTGCGGGTTGAGTTGGCGATCGGCAGGCGCTCACGCACTTGGATCGTCAGTTTGGATGGAAAAATCGTGCGGGACACCACTACTCCAAATACGGGTGCGGAGTTCTCTAGTTGAGTGGCGATCGCTTGGGGTTGAATCTGAAAAATAGATTGAGGGTATTTAATTGGTAAGGCTTTTTTGATGACGTTGGATGAGAGGAGACTATTGCCTTCAATTTCAATCTGGGCAGGACTGCGTAGTTGCCATTCTGGTAACATAGCCACCCACAGCAGCCCTCCAGTCATCCCTGTGATGAAGGTTAGTTGCCAGATTCGTTGCCAGATCCGAATGCGGCGCTGCTTGCGTAATTGTTTGCGACGAGCCACATAGTCTGCCTCTCCAGGGGCGATCAAAACTTCAACGGTCATCTTTGTTCCTAATTTTTTGCTGCCTAAGTCATGGTGCTAGGAGTCAGATGATGGGCTACTAGCAAACTGGCGCTCTAGCATCGCGATTATTTCCGCCCTATGCGTGGAAATGGCAAGGGGATCATTGGCAGTGGGGCGTAAAAACATCACTGGCTCAGGACGCTGATATTTTTTTTGGGCTTGCGCTCTGCTCATCAAAGACTGAATAGCTTTGACAAAAAATATACCTGTACTTGCTACTAAAAGTACAGATATTGATATGTAGATAATTGCGGCGATTACCATATCTGTAATGTTTTACTCAGAAATTATTGATATCCACAATAAGTTAGGCAATCAGGTTTTTCAACTGAAGTTACAAAAATGTATAGATTTGCTTTGCAAAGCTTCATAATCTGTGCGTGAGGTACGGAGAACGCGACAAGGTGAGCGATGAGTTCAAGGGTATGGTTCGCTATAATCAGGCGTGAAATACGCAGTAATTAATATATTCAGGAGCTTTGCAAGCTATGCACGAGCAGGGAACGATTAGTATTCATACCGATAATATATTCCCCATCATTAAAAAGGCTTTGTATTCAGAGCGAGATATTTTTTTGCGGGAGTTGGTTTCTAATGCGGTGGATGCAATCAGCAAGCTGAAAATGGTTTCCTATGCTGGGGAAACAAGTCACACCGTTGAGCCTGAAATTACGGTCACGATTGATAAGGATAAGAAGACGTTGGCGATCGCCGATACGGGGATCGGCATGACGGCGGAGGAGATCAAAAAATATATTAATCAGGTTGCTTTTTCCAGCGCCCAAGAGTTTGCCACGAAGTATGCCAATAGTGGCTCTGGGGATCAACAGATTATTGGCAATTTTGGTTTAGGTTTTTACTCATCATTTATGGTGGCGAGCAATGTGACCATTGACTCCCGTTCTTACAAAGAAGGCGCAGAAGCAATCCATTGGTCTTGCGATGGCTCAACGACCTTTACCCTAGATGATGGCGATCGCGAGGCGGTGGGGACAACGATCACCCTGCAATTACAGGAAGATGCCGAAGAATATCTCAATGAGTTTGAGATTAAGCGGATGATCCGCAATTATTGTGACTTTATGCCCTATCCCATCAAAATGGGCGATGAGGTGATCAATAAGCAAACGGCTCTCTGGGACAAGTCGCCTAAATCGGTGACTAATGATGAATATTTAGAGTTTTATCGTTATCTCTATCCCTATCAGGACGATCCCCTATTCTGGATTCATCTCAATACCGACTATCCCTTTGTGATCAAGGGTATTCTCTATTTTCCGAAGATGAAGGCGGATATCGATCCTAACCGTGGACAGATCAAGCTGTTCTGTAATCATGTGTTTGTGAGTGACAACTGCGATGATGTAATCCCCAAATTTTTGATGCCATTGCGTGGGGCGATCGATAGTACGGATATTCCGCTTAATGTGTCCCGTAGCTTTTTGCAGGGTGATCCCAAGGTTCGTAAGATTCAGGACTTCATTGCTAAAAAGGTGGGCGATCGCCTGACCGCTTTGTACAATGATTCCCGTGAAGAATATCTGAAGTGTTGGCAAGATATCAGCATCTTCATGAAGTTTGGGGCGATGAATAGTGATAAGTTCTATCAACAAATCAAGGAGATCTTGGTGTACCCCTCCACTAGTAGCGCCGATGAGGTCAAGAGCGATAGTGGCAACTACACCACGCTCCAAGCTTATCTAGAGCGCAATAAAGAGAAGCATGAAAATCAAGTTTTCTATACTTCTGATCCGATCGCTCAAGGTACTTACGTAGAGCTGCATAAAAATCAAGGTTTAGAGGTGCTGACCTTTGACTCCTTCATTGATAGCCATTTCATCAATTTTTTGGAGCGTGAATTTAAGGATATTAAGTTTGCGCGGGTGGATGCGGAAATTGATGATCGCTTGGTGGATAAGGATTCCAATACGGAAATCGTCGATCCTAAGACCAATAAAACTAAGAGTGATCGCCTGCAAGAAATTTTCCGTGAGGCGCTGAATAAGCCTAAGCTCACGATCCGCACAGAGGCGATCAAGTCTGAGGATGCGGCATCTGCACCACCTGCGATTATTCTATTGCCAGAGTTTGCCAGACGGATGCAGGAGATGACTGCTTTGATGCAGCAGGGAACCGCTAGCTTCCCTGAAGATCATGTGTTGTTGGTGAATACGGCGCATCCTTTAATGGAAAAGCTAATTTCCCTTGACGATAGCCAGATTGTGGTTAATGGCAAGTCGACATCGGCGGATTTGGCAAATATGATTTGCGCCCATGTCTATGATTTGGCATTGATGGCACAAAAGAGCTTTGACGCTGATAGCATGAAGGGCTTTTTGCAAAGGTCTAACCAGTTATTAACTAGATTAACTAGCAATATTTAGGTTTAAAAAGGGCGCAATCGCGTCCTTTTTGCTTTTAGTTGCTTTTAGTTTATCGCAAAGTGGGAATAAGGGAATGCCAGCCTGATATTTCTTATTATGTAGGCGATCGCACTCAGAATGCACCTCAAAGTATTGCCATTGTTGATCTTGACGAGAGTTTACCCACTGATATCGTGATTGAGATTGCCGATACCTCATTAGGCTATGACCTCGGCGCAAAGCGCTTGCTATATGAAGAAGTGCGCGTTGGTGAATATTGGGTAATCGATGTCCAGAACATGAAAATTACTGCATTCCGCATTTTGCAGGGTTTAGGAAGCGAAAGGATTACAGAATCCTCAGTATTAGGAGGTCTACGATTGAGTTTATTAGAGGAAGCTTTGCAACGTAGCCGTGAAATAGATAATTCCCAAATTGGTTCTTGGTTTATGGAACAGTTAGGTTGAAGTGATCGGTTTTCCCTAATTGCTTTTAATTTGTTTCTCCTAATTGCTAGGGAATGCGATCAAGTGGAAACAGTACCACGTTACCAAAGTTGATGGGGTCTCCTTGCCACCTAATAGTTGTATTACATTGAGGTCGCACCCTTTGTATATTAAAATCATGAATAATCAACAACAAAACAATTTGCCAGTAAATCCTATGAATGAAAAAGACGAGAAAGATGGTGTGAAGTCAGTACCTTTTCAGGTTAGTGCAACTGAGGGCAAGGTTAATTATTCGCAATCTAGTTACCAATATCCCCATGCCACCGTCAAAACTGAGCAAGGGAGTTTCGTAAAAATTGCTATGCGTAACATGGTCAAGAAGGGGGGCAAGTCTCTATTTCACTTTTTCTTAACTGTTTTTGGTGTATTTGGTACTTTGGTGGGTTTAGCGATCGCTTTTCATTAGTCGTTAGCAAGATACTATGAATATTGAAATATATTGCGATATCCAAGCGGCGATCTCTGATGTCCATCCCATATCTAGCGATCAATGGCAAGAATGGTTTGCAAAATGGGCATCATATTTACAAGCTGAAGGTGAAATCAGCAATGATGACTATGAGCTATCTCTTACGATTACCGATGACACAACCATTCAGCAGCTAAACCAACAATATCGACAAATTGATCGTCCTACGGATGTGCTGTCTTTTGCAACGCTGGAGGCAGCAATGCCCGAATTGCCTGAAGGTATGTTTGACTACGTAGAGCCAATATGCTTAGGTGATATCATCATTTCGCAGACGACAGCACTCCGCCAAGCTCAAGAACGACAGCATTCGCTTACCTATGAAATATGCTGGTTGGCGGCGCATGGTTTGTTACATTTAATTGGGTGGGATCACCCTGACGATCAAAGTTTAGAAGCGATGCTTACTCAACAAGATCATCTGCTAAAGCTTATTGATGTTTCACTTTAGTCGAATCTATTCGGAATTAAATCCATGAATAACGATTTATCGCTATCAAGAGCGTTACCCCGACTGTTTTCTATTCAGGTGCCTTCACTGTCCGAGCCAATGCCAGAGACTAATCATTTTCGAGAGCCAGATCATCCTCATCAGCGTAGTGACTCTTTTCAAGTTGCCTCTAACCTACTGCTCAGTTTTAAATATGCGGGACAGGGGATAATTTATGCCTTTCGTACTCAAAGAAATTTTCGGATTCATCTAATGATCGGCGCGATCGCTTTGGGGCTGAGTGTCTATTTGCAAATATCAGCGATCGCCTGTGCTGTAATTAGCCTCACTATCTCTTTCGTGCTGGTGCTAGAACTGCTCAACACTGCCCTAGAAGCGGTGGTCGATCTCACGGTGGGACGCGAGTTTCATCAATTAGCCAAAATTGCCAAAGACTGTGCGGCTGGGGCAGTGTTAATCGCCGCAATCACCGCTTTGGTGGTAGCGAGTGTATTGCTGATACCGCATATTATAATCTTGGTCTTCTAACTCTAAAAAGGGCGCTAAGCGCCCTTTTTTAATTCATATAGAAACTTGCGCCCATGCTGCTATCAATCTCTGATTTCTTTATCCGTAGACCTGTTTTTGCCACGGTCTGTTCTTTGGTAATCACCTTGATGGGGGCAACCTGTATATTTTTACTGCCCGTTGCCCAATATCCCGAAATTACGCCGCCAAAAGTCACAGTAACCACAAACTACGTGGGCGCAAATGCCGAGGTGGTGGAGTCTACGGTCACGAATATTTTAGAAAGAGAACTCAACGGCATTGAGGGAGTGCGCTACATCACCTCCACTAGTTCCAACGATGGTACAAGTATTGTCAATCTTGTATTTGATCTAGACAAAGACAAAGACATTGCGGCGGTGGATGTGCAGAACCGCGTATCTACGGTGCAGGCGCAGTTGCCTGGTCCTGTGCAGCAAACGGGCGTGAGAGTTAGTAAAGAGTCTTCAGGATTTTTGTTTGCGATCGGGGTTTATGCCGAAAATGGGCAGTATGACGATCTGTATTTGAGTAATTATGCCGATCTATATATTGTCGATGCGATCAAAAAGGTTGATGGCGTTGGCAATGTGATCATTTTCGGTGAACGCAAGTATGCGATGCGGGTTTGGCTCGATCCCAATCGCTTGGCAGCCAGAGGCTTAACTTCGCAGGATGTGGTGGCGGCAATCCAGCAACAGAATTTGCAGGTGGGTGTGGGACAGATTGGACAGCAGCCGAATTTGCCCAATCAGCAATATCAGTTATCAGTTTCTGCTAAGGGGCGGCTGCAAAGCGCCGATGAGTTTGCCCAAATTGTGATTAAAACTAATGGCGATGGCTCTTTAATCAAGCTTGGTGATGTGGGGCGCGTGGAATTGGGAGCGGAAAATTATGGCTCTTCCCTGCGGTTTAATGGCACTCGTGGCATTGGGCTAGGGGTGTCGCAGTTACCTGATGCTAATGCCCTTGAAGTAGCCCATGCTGTGAAAAAGATCTTGGAGGGGCTAAGACCTAATTTTCCACCAGGGCTAGATTATAAAATCGCCTTTGATACGACTAGCTTCATTGAGGCGGGGACGGAGGAGGTGATCATTTCGCTGTTAATTGCGATCGCCTTGGTAATCGTAATTATTTATTTGTTCCTGCAAAATTGGCGCTCCACCTTGATCCCTGCGATCGCCATTCCTGTGGCTTTGGTCGGTACTTTTATCTTCATCAAGCTCTTAGATTTTAATATCAATACCCTCACCCTATTCGGCTTGACCCTGGCTACAGGGTTAGTGGTTGATGATGCGATCGTGGTGGTGGAGGATATCACCCGCCGTATTCAAGAAAACCATGAGCCACCGATACAAGCAGCGATCGCGGCAATGAATGAGTTGCAGGGCGCGGTCATTGCCAGTTCCTTAGTGCTAGTGGCGGTATTTGTGCCTGTGGCATTTTTTCCTGGGACAACGGGGCAGTTATACAAGCAATTTGCGCTGACGATCGCCTTCTCGATCACAGTTTCCACATTTAACGCGATCACTCTATCCCCCACCCTTGCCGCGATTTTGCTCAAGCAGGAAGCTCCAAAAAGTAATTGGTTTTTCGATCGACTCAACGGTGTAATTGATCGCACCCGCCAAGGCTATCAATGGAGCGTCACCAAACTGACTGGGTTCAAAGGGATAGTGATGGTGCTGTTTATTGCCTCTCTATTTTTGACCTATTGGGTCTATACGATTGTGCCAAGGGGATTTCTGCCCCAAGAGGATCAGGGCTATTTCATCACGATCGTGCAAGCGCCCGAAGGCGTATCTCTTAATTACACTGAGAAGGTGCTGGAAAACATCGAAGGGATCATGCGCCGCAAGGATGAAAATGGTCAACCTGCCTATCCTGAAATTGCCAATATTTTTGCAGTGGGCGGCTTTAGTTTTAGCGGCAATACGCCAAATAATGGCATTGTCTTTGCCACCCTCAAACCCTGGAAAGAGCGATCGCGATCGGCGGATGCCATCATCGGCGGGTTTGCCCCTGCCCCCTTTGGTTTATTACCCGAACTGATTTCGATCAAAGAAGCATTTGTAGTTCCCTTCCCGCCCCCTGCGATTCAGGGCTTGAGCAACTATGGCGGTTTTGAGTTTCAATTGCAGGACAAAGCCAATCAAGGCTTCCCCGCCATTGAACAGACGATGGGAGCGCTTTTAGGAGCCGCCAGTACCTATCCTGACCCCAGCCGTCCCAGCTTGGCAGGATTGCGCCCCAACTTTAATGGCAATACGCCGCAGCTAACCGTAGAGGTCGATCGCGTCAAAGTAAACGCTTTGCAGGTCTCTTTGCAGGATATTTACGCCACCTTGCAAACCCTGCTCGGTTCCCAATATGTCAATGATTTCAATGCTTTTGGGCGCACCTATCGCGTCTATGTACAGGCAGATGCTCAATTCCGCGCCAACCCCGATGACATCAATAAGATCTATGTGCGATCGCGCAATGGCACAATGATCCCCCTTAGCAATCTGGTCAAGGTGCAGCAAACCGTTGGACCTTCGATCATTAACCATTACAATCTCCTGCGCTCGGTGCAGATCACAGGCAACACCGCCCCAGGGGTTAGTTCGGGACAGGCGATCGATATCATTACTAAAGTTGCTAATCAAGTGCTGCCGAAAACCTTTGATTATGAATGGTCTGGGCTATCCCTAGAAGAAATTGGCTCTGGCAATAGTGCCATTTTTATCTTTGGCTTAGGCGTAGTCTTTGTATTCCTGGTACTCGCCGCCCAATATGAAAACTACATCGATCCCGCGATTATTATGCTCACCGTGCCTTTAGCGGTGTTAGGCGCATTATTGGCAGTGATGTTTCGCAGTTTATCTAGCCCTAACTTTTCTAACGATGTCTATACTCAGATTGGACTCGTGATGCTCGTGGGCATGGCGAGTAAAAATGCAATTTTGATTGTGGAGTTTGCCAACCAGTTACGGGAGCAGGGCTTGAGTATTACTAAGGCTGCGATCGAGGCTTCACAGCAGCGCCTACGCCCAATTTTGATGACTGCCTTCTCCACGATTATCGGCATCTTCCCTCTCGTAATTGCCACTGGGGCAGGAGCCGCCGCCCGTCAGTCCATCGGCACGGCGGTGATGGGGGGGATGTGTGTGGCAACCTTGTTAAGTTTATTTATTGTGCCAATTCTCTATATTGTGGTTAAAAACATTGAAGAAAGAATGAAAGTCGGGCTACATCGTCCAAATCCATAAAAAATAGTGCCTTTCGGGGCGTTTTTTTAATTTGCTTGCATTGCTTCTAGGGCGATCGCTGCCGCCGCCTGCTGTGCCATTTTGATACTCTTGCCCTGCCCTTGCCCCCAACAGCGATCGCCCACCCATACCTCCACCGCAAACAGTCCATCATCAGCATCTATCCGCCGATATTCAGGCAAGCATTTCCAATGCCTTTGGGTCAATTCCACCAGAGCCAACTTGTAATTACCAAAAGCAGGAATCTTTAACAACATCTCGACCGCATTCTGCATATGCAGGTCGAGCCACTTCCGCACAAACTTAACATCACCAAGGGAAATATAAATCGCCGCCATTAAAGCTTCTAGCGAATTTGCCGATACGGTTTGCTCCATCGCCTGCACATTTTGAGCATCCTTACGCATCGCTTCTGATAAAACGATATATTTATGCAAATCGTAGGTTTTGGCTATCTGTGCCAGATTTTTGTCACTGACCAAATGCGCCCGCAACGCCGATAACTCGCCCACTTTTTTATCGCCATATTGCTCCCGCAGAAACAAACTCACCGACAGCTTAAGCACACTATCACCAATAAACTCTAGTTGATCGTTGTTGTAAGCCGTTGAAAAACTAGGATGCACTAGGGCTTGATCTAGCAAATGCCAATTTAACTTATCGTAGTAAGTCTTGCCCAAATGCGTTGCTGTGAGTCCCATTTGGTCTAGCAAACGCACTAGCTCTCTCTGACGACGCGGATCAATGGTCAATGACATGGAATTTATAAAGAAATTATGTATACAATCACGGCTTGTAAAACCCTCGTATTTCAAAATGACTCAGCCGTTTCCTAATAGAAAACCCTTACTGGGTCTGCTTTTCAAGATGTAAAAGTGATGTAAAAATATTGTCACACTTTCGTAGCTTGATCCAAGGGCGCAAGAGCTAAATTTATCTAGTATTGGCGCAGATCGCTGATATAGCCTAAGATCTTAGCATCATGGCAAGACTGGTATCCCCGAACCAAGATTTAGGTTTACAAAAATTCGGCAAATTCCAAACCGTAAATATGGCAAAAGATCCATCACAGGTTAGTTTATGATGGTTAGGCTGTATTGCTTATTCTATGGATAATCCTCAAAATAAAGGGTTTACGTCTAAATATTATGGCGTAGCCTAGAATAAGCATACGACTCTTGTTTTATATTTTATTTTTTAAGGACTAGTGAATAACTAGCCGCCACTCTTGTTTTGATGATTTATGGCTAGATACACTCAACAGTTTGTAGTTGAAATTGCACCTGAACACCTACACTCGGCGATCGTAAAAACGTTAGAGTCATGTCGTTTGGCGATCACCTATGAGACAGAAGACTACGTGCTTGCTCAGGAAATAGAAACTAACGCCACATTCGCTAAGCTGGTGACAGTCGAGGTATTAATTCATCGCTCTGAAATTGAAGGCAATCAGGCGAAGCTAACTAGCGTTACCAAAAACGCAGAATTGCCTCTGCGGGTCAACAACTACTGTCATGGAATCTCCGAGCGCGTTTCCAAGGCTTTTTGTGAAAACCCAGATTGGCACTTATTGGAATTTATTGCGAGTTTTTAGACTGAATGGCAAATTATTATCGGGTGCTTGCTGAAAATAGGCAGGCTAGATTTAACTACGAAATTCTCGAAACCCACGAAGCGGGTATCGAGCTATTGGGTACTGAGGTGAAGTCGATTAAAGCGGGGAAGGCTAACCTGCGCGATGCCTATGGGATTGTGCGAAAGGGCGAGATTATGCTTTTGAATATGTATATTTCGCCACATCATACAACCAGTGTCTACTTCAATCATGAGCCAACCCGCACAAGGCGACTATTACTACACAAAGATGAAATCCGTAAATTAATTGCGGCGGTGCAGCAAAAAGGTTTAACCCTAGTACCGCTTAAGGTCTATCAAAAGGAAGGTTGGATTAAGGCAACCCTGGCTTTGGTAAGACAAAAGAAACTACATGATAAGCGCGAAGACATGAAAAAGCGCGATGACAAGCGCGAAGTTGAAAGAGTCATGAAAAATCGTTAATTCAGTTACTAAATTTAATGGGTTGTCATCATTTCTAGTTCATGTAAGCTGGCGTAAAGTCCTTGCTGAGCAATTAGTTGATCGTGATTGCCTGATTCGACGATTTCGCCTTGCTTTAGTACTAGGATGCGATCTACGTTGCGGATGGTCGATAAACGATGAGCGATGATGATCGTGGTGCGATCGCGCAATAAGATATCTAGAGCCTGTTGAATAAGAAACTCAGTATTTACATCTAGGCTGGCAGTGGCTTCATCGAGTATTAAAATTTTAGGATCACGGATGGCAGCTCTGGCAAAGGCAAGTAACTGTTTTTGTCCGCCCGATAGGTTTGTACCACGCTCACGAATTTGGGTGGCGTAGTTTTCGGGTAGCTCTTGAATGAAGCGATCCACATTCATCAGTTCGGCGGCGGCAATTACCTGTTCGATCGCATAGTCTTCGCCAAGGGTAATGTTGTCCTTAATGTCACCCGAAAACAAAAAGGCATCTTGGAGAATTACGCCCACCGATCGCCGCAATTCTGTTTGGGTAATATCGCGAATATCAACACCATCAATGAGGATACGCCCCTTAGTTGGTTCATAAAGACGGGATAGCAGACGGATAATTGAACTTTTACCTGCGCCCGTGGGACCCACTAGGGCAATTTTTTCCCCTGCTTTGAGGGTGAAATTAATATCCTTAAGAACATATTCATCGGGTTTGTACCCGAACCACACATGGTCAAAGCAAATTTCGCCAGTGCCATCAAGGGGCAAAGATTTGGGATATTCGGGATCGCGAATTTCAATGGGTTCCTGCAAAATCGCATTAATGCGCTCTACGGCAGTAAACCCAGCTTGGATCGTGGTGAATTTTTCGGCAAGTTGACGGATTGGGTCAAAAAGCCGTTGCGAAAATAAAATAAATGCTGAAAGCTCCCCGAAAGTGAGACTATTCTGGACAATTTGTCCGCCCCCTAGCCATAAAACCCCAGCGATCGCCACTAGGGCAATCCATTCAAGGGTAGCAGAGACCGCCGAATCATGGAAAACGGTGCGATTAACCTCATCGACATATTGCTGGTTAACCTTGAAATGCTGCTCAGAGTTGTATTTCTCACGGCGAAATAACTGCACGATATTTACGCCAATGATATTTTCTTGGAGGATTGAGTTTAATTCTGAGAGGCGATCGCGGGCTTTAAAGTTGGCTTTGCGATATTCATATTGAAAATAGACGATTAGAGCGGTTATTGGGATCACCATTGCCACCAATAGCAGGGCAAGATCCCACCGCAACCAAAACATAAATAGGGCAATCGTGGCGATCGCCGCAAAGTCACTGAGGACACCCACAGCCCCTGTCGCAAAAACATCACCTAAGGCTTCGACATCGCTGGTGAGCCGCGTAATTAATTTACCCACGGGGGTACGGTCAAAAAAGCTAGTCGACAGGGATGTAACGTGACGAAATAGATCTTGACGAATATCGGCAGTAATCTGCTGCCCCACTTCCTGCACCAAGTAGCCCTGCCATGATTGAAATGTTAAACGCACAGCGATCGTGATCAAAATTACTAGACAAATCCACCTCAAGCCTAATAGGTCAAGGTTTTTGATCGGACCGTCAATTGCCTGTTGCACCAAAATTGGTTGTATAGCAGCAGCGATCGACAAAGGCACAAGCAAAAACAGCGACAGTACTAGCTTTTGCGAATTGCGCTTAGCATAGGGAAACAAGCTCAAGATCAAGCGCCAATCGCTACTTTTTGGATGGCGATCGCTGTTGATTCGTTTAGGGGATTGAGTCTTAGCAGGACTAGCTTTGGAGGGATTAGACACTATTCGAGATCTCGATTACCTGGGTTACGGGAAGGATCGCTGTTAAGGAATCCAAACACAAACAAACTGATGAAAAATATGACAGTGATGTATACCACTATTTTTAAAGTGAGCATAAAAAAATAATCTCCGTATAAATATCTAAGAATTTATCCTACGTTCAATCTTATCGGAAAATAGGAAAATTACTTATAATTGCTTAAGATTACCTGACGATCAAATAAGTATAATTACTCATTGTCTATTATAACGCTCTACATCACCTGTAAATTTAGAGGAAATCAGAAAAAAATAAGCTTCTACAGCGTACCTTCCTCTCACCCTGCAAATAGACTTGAAAACTTATTGAAAACTTAAGGTTTACTGCATAAAGCTGTAATTGCCTTGCGATCGACTATCGACTTAGTAAATCACCCTAGTAAATCGACTTAATAAATCACCCTAGTAATTTAATTTTCGTTTCTATGCTATTTCTAGGTCTGGTATTGTCTTGGCTTGTTCGAGAAAAATACTGGCAGCAAATGCGTCAAGGGGACGAGCAAATAAGTATCCTTGACCATAAACCATTGCTAAGGAGTTAGGGAAAAGTGATTTCAGTAATTCTAGTTGTTCATTGGTTTCGATTCCTTCTAGCACAACTTCCTTGCCTAAACTAAATGCTAAGGTGGCGATCGCCTTAACAATCAGCCATTCAGCATTATGAATAAATGAATAATCAATCTTTAAAATATCAATGGGGAAATCAGTTAGCCGCCTTAAAGATGAATAGCCCGTACCAAAATCATCAATACAAAACTTAAGCCCTAATGCCTTAAGCTGATATAAATTTTGGAGTGTGATATCGCGATCGCCCATCACTGTACTCTCGGTGATTTCTAGCTTTAAACATTGAGGTTTAATATTATATTCATTTAGTGTTTCCCTAACATAATTTACTAGATTAAACTCAAGCAACTGCTTAGTCGATACATTTACACTTATGGTTAAATTTTCAAGATGAGGATAATAGCTTTGCCATATTCGCAATTGCTGACAGGCAGTATTAATTACCCATCGCCCCACAGCATAAATCAAGTCTGTTGTTTCTATGATCTCAATAAACTCCGCAGGTAAAACTAATCCTCTTTGTGGGTGTTGCCATCTTATTAATGCTTCAAAGCCATTGATTAAACCAGATTGCAAGTTTATGATCGGTTGATAAAAAACTTTAAACTCGTTTCTATTAAAACTTTCACTGATACGTTCATACTCTCGTGGATTAATGCCCGAAATATTGCATAGCTCCCTTTGCAAGCTAATATTTTGTAGCTTTAACAAGTTTGCCTGCTCAATTAACTGGCACTGCATAGAACTCAATCGTAAATGAGTTTCTACTCTCGCTAGTACCTCAACTAACTGAAAAGGCTTGTTAATAAAATCAACACCACCCACAGAAAATGCTTCAACTTTCTCATTAGGTTCTTCTACAGCACTAATGAAAACTATAGGTATATTTTGAGTTGCCACTTCATTTTTTAAAGTAGTACAAACTTCATAGCCATTGACATCTGGCATGAGGATATCTAGCAAGATTAAATCTGGTTGCCGTGATTTTGCAATGGTGATCGCATCTAGTCCACATCTGGCTTCTAAAATATGATAACCCTGATTACCTAACATCTTGGATAGGATCATGAGGTTATAATCATTATCATCGACTATTAAAAGAGTAACTTTACTTTTTTTCATTACATAAAACGAATTTCATAGAGCCTATTGAGGCTTTGAGTAGTACACAAATAGTTTTAAGAGCATTGCTTAGCGACACTTTTAAAACTATTTCTGATTTTTGAGTAAGCGTAAGGTGCTGTAACAATTAAATAAACTAAAACAAGTTTAGAGAAACTGCCTTGCAATATTTTCAACTCTCCTGTTTCTCCTTTAATACAAAGCATTACGGTTTATTTCGGGGACTATGCACAATTAATTGATCAAACCATTTCTCTAGGCGATCGCCCCAAACCTCTAAAGAATACTCTGCTTCTACCTGTTGGCGACAGGCGCGGCGATCAATTTGATCTAGTTGATCTACAGAGCTAATCAGCCCTGACACATTCCCCATATCGACCAGAAAACCAGTGTGGCGATCGCGCACAATTTCGGTTAAGCCGCCACTGCGATAGGAAATCACAGGTACACCACAGGCAAATGCCTCGATCGCCGCATTGCCAAATGCCTCGATCCAGCGTGGAGTCATTAACAATGCGCTACATTGTCCTAGTTTATATTGTAAATCATGGGTGGAGAGAAATCCTTCGTAATGCAATTGAGCATCAGCAAAGGTGGTTTGAATTTCTGACCAATAGTGATAATCCTGAATTAGCCCAAATATATGTAGGGGTAATCCTGTTTTTTGCGCCGTTTTTGCCGCATCTTCCAATCCTTTTTCGGGCGAAATTCTGCCCACCCATGCTAGTTTGGGTGAAGATGGCTTGGCGACAAATTGATAATCATTAATATCAATGCCCTTGCCCATGATCATCAGGCGATCGCCTGCCCTAAAGGTGTCGGCACAGGCGCGAGTATTCACAGCGATCGCTTGCGGACGGATTTGTACCAATTTACTGACCATCTCATCCATCACAGGCGATAGGGAAGACATACTAATCCAATGGGCAACTGGGGTATTTAGAAAAGGCGTAAGATATAGTGGCAGCCAGTCATAGGCAAAATTAAACAAGAGATCAAATTGATCTTGTACTTCCCTTGCATAACTCCACATATTTTCGAGAACTGAGTCTTTGGGAAGAACTACAGCATCTGCGCCAACTTGAGTTTGGGCGGATGTTTGCAACGTACCAGCGATCGCTGTAAGCTTGGCAACACTGGTAACTGAACCCTCTGGCGCAACAATTTCCACGGAATGTCCTTTAGCCATTAAAGCCTTAGCCGCATTCTGCAAAGTTAGTTCTACACCACCACCTATGCCTGAGCCTAACGCCCCAACGGGAGTGGATAGAAATAGAAGCTTTTTAGGTGCTTTTTGAGAAATCATAATTGAATGGGTCAGCAAAAGAAAAAATTAGAAGTTTAGAAATTTAGATTTCCGACTTTTTATGTGATTGCGAAAACTAATTGGTGATTAGGTCGCTAGGCATAAGTAAACTGAAAGACTAGAAAGCCGTCCCACACACTAAACAGTCGGTATAGCTTCTAGTTTTGGGTTTTAATTACGATGGGCTAATTACCTAGAAAAAGTCGGAGATCTAAACCCTTAACTAACCCATTCCAGGAATTAAACCCTTAGTTAACTTTTTGATTGCTGAAGATGCAACATCACGATAGCGCATTTCGCCGCATAGAATCTTGCCCATGCGCTGGGTGGCACTGGGGCGCTTCACGCCAATTTTGTAAGCAAAACTGGGGACACGATAAAATAGGTTGGCGATACGCTGCGCCCACACCATATCTTCGCCCCATTCCTCTTGAATTTTGAGAGTATATTGCTTGAGTGCGTCAGCATTACCTGCGATCGCCTCATCAACTGCCTGCGCCGCATACATCCCTGTGAGCAATGAAGGACGAATTCCCTCAGCCGTAAACGGATCGACAATACAAGCCGATTCGCCCGTAATCACCGCATTTTGCGTATGTAGAGCTTGATTGCCATCCCAGAGACAAATGGGATGCCCAAATTGCTTAATGGAAGTGATATCAATCCCAAATTGTTGAGCATATTTAGCAGTTATCTCTTTAAGGTTCTGTTTCTCACCACCGATAAATGTACCAGCGCCAATAGAATAGCCATCAGCCTTGGGGAAATTCCAGATATAGCCATTTTGGACTCCACCAAAATCAAAGTGCGCGGCGGTGACATCGGGGTTAACCTGCGGTGCTTCCACTTCGAGGGCGGCTCCCATGCGACATTTGCGTTCCTTAAAGCCTAGCCATTTTGCCATTGAGCCTCTAGCCCCATCTGCCCCGATCACATACTTGGCTGCCAAAACCTCATGTTCTGTCGTAACTAGCCAGCGATCGCCCTTCCATTCAACTCCTTTAACAAGTGTGCGATCGCGCAATTCCACACCTAGTTTCTGCCCCTGCTGCACAAGGTAATGATCGAAAACATCGCGGCGCACCATCCACACTGGTTCTAGATTGGCAAGATCGACAATTTCAGGCTCACCCATTTGCCATGTATAGCGAATCTGACTGATCGTGAGGGATACCGCAGGTGCAAAGTCAAAGTCAAACCATTGCTGCACCATCGGCGAAACACCACCGCCACAGGGCTTATAGCGCGGCAGGGCTTCCTTTTCTAGCAATAAAACTGATCGCCCACGCTTTGCCAAGTGATAGGCGGCGGAGCCACCTGATGGACCTGCGCCCACAACAATGCAGTCGTACATAGATAATATTGTTTTTTAATGAAAGTACAAAAAATTTGTATAGATTGTAACCTAATTCATTGTATTGCAAGTTGTACTTGTGCTGTCAAATCTGCAATCATAATCACTATGCCAAGATTTCAAAGTCGACTATTTAACTGGATTGAGCAATCCTTGCCTGTCCGACTGGGACGTAACGCAAGGAGATTACTTGATCGCGCCCTTGATCAGCAGTTAGGACAAATTCGCGAATTACCTCAATTAATTGCTTACCAAGCCGCTAGAGCCGCCCTTTACCCTGTATATTTGCTCAGTAAATCTGCGAAGAAGGCATTACGGGGCTTGCAACAGGCAGATAATAGGGAACTGCATGGGAATGAGCAGAGTATTAATAGAGATATTAATGGAACGGAAATTTCTACTCCATTGCTAGACTCTCAGCAAGACGTTGATTTGAGAGGGCTGGATAATTTAGAAAATCTCTCGCAGATACCACTTTTATTGCGTCCCCTCTCAAGGTTGATCAATTGGATAGAAATCACCAAATCCAAAATAGATCAAGGAATAGATCAAAAAATTAGTGCGATCGCCAAGAGAACAAGCGATCATGTCGTTAAGGTAGGCGACTTAAATGATAACGATCCGCAGGATCTAGATCCAAATCTTGCTAAGTGGATCGCTAATCAATTATTTAGTAAAATCTGGGAGCAAGAAGTTGAAAAAAGAATAGGTAAAAGCAGAAACAATGAAAACAATGAAAACAAGATAGTTATAAATGAATTAAATCAATCTAATCCAGACTTAACAAAGATTGACGAAGTTAATCTAATCAATAGCCTATATCAGAAATTCACCCTAGGTAAAAATAATAGACTAGAGGAGTTGCGAAAAATAATTGAGGCAGCGATCGCCTATTTTTTTGGCGCTCAATCTACTAAAGCAATTGATCAAAGTCAAGATTCTGTTTCTGATTTAAACTCCAATCAAGAGCTTAATTCTAACTCCAATCAAAGTCCAACTATAAAAGCAGCTATTCCTAACTTATTGCCAACCGATCAGCCAATTTCCTCAAGCAAATTAAATGAAGATATTCAAGAAATTAATTCTCTGCAAGAGCGTAATCAATTGGCGGTAAATTCTAATCTCGAAAGAATTAGACAACTGATAGCGGCGGCTATTGACTATTTTATTGGTAAGCGATCTCTAACGGGTGATCGCGCAAATATGGCTAATGACCGTGCATTTGACAATGCAGTTGATCAAGCAAAGCTAGACTCAACATCCTCCTTGAAAAACGTTGCACCAAAGGATCTTGCTAATACTGTTAACCAAGATATAAATCATATATCTAATGAGTCTCAAGACTATTTGCAAATCGAGCAAAAATTAGAAAATTTGCGAAATTTGATCGTACAGGCGATCGCCTACTTCTTTGACAAACAGCGATCGCGGCGAACTTTAGATGAAGCCAACGATCTTGCCCCAACGGATGAAGCTTGGCTAACAATGGAAGATGTTTTCGGTGACGATCAAGGTCCTTGGCCATTGCCGTTGGAATATGAATCACCAGCCTTCACGAAGTCCATGAATGTAAGCAATCCTGCGGCAATTAATTCTTCGGGCGAGTTACAAAATTGTGAAACTACTACCAGCCAAATTTATCAAGACCGTCTGGATGGCAGTTTATATTTCACCGAAGAAGAAGTGGCGCAATCGAAAATGCCAAACAGCGATCGCCCCCTAAGAGCATGGCTTGAGGCAAAGGCAACTCTATGGGGATATGCGGCTAACCCTGTAATGGATGCAATCTTTTGGCTAGATCAAGTGATTCTCAAATGCGAAAACTTCATCATTGCATTTTGGCAGAAGTGCGTGAGATTAATTAAATCGATTTTGATTTTGCCTAGGGCGAAGTGAAACCCGCTATAGCGCTGAATTAGTTTGTGCTAAGAAGCTTCGCAGACGGCGGGAGATCAATTCTCGGCTACCCATACGGCGACCGAGTTCCTTTTCCAATGCACCAACTGGGGTTAAATTTTGGGGCGCACGTGGATCACGAATTGGGTGCGAAGCATATTGTGGAACGAGATAGGTGCTTTGATCGGCGATCGCTTGGGCGCGATCAATATCAATACTGCCATCAAGATCTATGCGAACAATGCCATGTAAATCGTGATATCCCATTTGCCTATAGCCAATATTCACATTGCCCGATCGCAAATACCAACTGAGGTTAGAGCCATTGCTATGGCAAATGCGGAACATAGGGGTGCGTTCTCCGACCTGTAGCGATCGCAGCACCTGCGCTTGCTCACCTTTGAGATAGGACTTACCCATCGTTTTTACATAGCCAATGGTCACGTTGGGCGTTTGATAGACCCGATAGAGTAAGGGCCCATCACGGACGATCAGGGTATCTTTGTCTAGGATGCTGTCGTCAAGGGAGAGCTTATTGGCAATGCGAAGTTCTTCATCAAGCATGGCACTTTGGACAATTTGTGAAGGCGTATCAGGCTCATTGCTATTGTCAGTGAGGCAATGATCGTATTTCAAGATGCCGCGTCCAGTCTCAGGACAGGGGATCTCGGTAATAGGAGCCGCCAGACCACCGCCAAGGGCAATGATGCGCTTAACTTCTGTGGCAACACATTTAGCACGGCTAATGGTGCGATCTACTAACACTGCCCCCACCGCGATCGTGGCAAAGGCTCCGTAAAGGATCTCGTCAGCACTTCTACCCAAAAACCTTGCATCCAATCGTAACCGACCATCGATGAAGAGAATTTGATTAGGCAGTGCTGGCGCGATCGCGTTACGAATACTCTGCCAAGAGCCGTTGCCATGCTCAACCTCTGTATTTACAGAATCCTTACTGACATCCTCAGCATTGACACTCACGGGCGCGTCATAATCCATTCCCCAAGGTTCTAGGCGAATGTTATATTCAGTCCAAAAATTAGCATTTAACGATCTTGGAATATCAGCAATCATAGTAATAATTGAAAGATCAGACCCATAGCAGTTTTCCTGAAGACTGACGCAAAAGAACTGACAACCCTGATTTTTTGTCTATGGGCAGTTCATGAATTGTCCATAGCTTTGGCTATAGTTTTGGCTATTTCGCATAAGCCCTATGCCCATCGCTTTGGGTTTACACATGAATATACAGCGCGAGGATGCTGATGTAAATTTGCAGTACAATAAAGCATAGTTTCTTGATCATTGTGGCTATGAGTCAAACCGATAACCTCGAAGAACGTTTTCGTGAGCTAGAGCGCGAAGTCATGGGGAAACAAAAAGCGAACCCCGAACCAGACAAACGGGCGGAGCCAGAGTTTGTGGCTGTGGGGCAGAGCGTGGAAGCCGCAAAAACTGGGCTAGGCAGCCTAATTGCCTGGGTAAACAGCCTCACGGGTGCAACCAAAGTGGCAGCGATTGTAGTGATTGGCTTAGTTGCCTTTACACTCTTGAATTTTGTGTTTAAATTAGTGACCGCCGCCATCTCTATCGGTATTATGGCGCTAGTGGGTTTCATCTTGTATAAAGTATTCTTTGATCCAACCCCCAAGGTTTAAATATCATGAGCATTTCTCGCCGCCCGATTCAGCCTAAGTTGCGTTCTATGCCCTTGCGAAAGTCGCCATCGGCGTTGTATATCCAGATGCATCAACTGGCTAATGAAAAGGAGCGCTTGCAGGAGGAGTTAGTGAGGGTAAGCGATCGCCAACAACAGATTATGAATCGCCTTGCAGAACTCGATCGCAGCCTTGCTCAATTAGATAGCGATGTGGAAAATAATGCAATAAGTGCGGAAATGTCAGAGGCACAGTTTATTAACAAGATCAAAGCTAAGCCCAAGGAACGGGTGCAGGTGGTGCATGGGGTCAGCTATGAGAGTATGACCATTGAGTATTAAACAAAACGAGGGGAGGGGCAGCGCTTTGTGTTGCCCCCCCATTCTGTTTATAGCAAGGATTGAACGCAAATTGCGGTAACTATACTGGCGATCGCTATATAATCATGGTCTAACTCATAGCGTAACTAGAAAAAAGACTGATATGGGCAAAAACAAGGACAAAGCTACCGATAAAGATTCAACGGGCTTAATTAATATTGGCATTTCTGAAGAACATCGCACTGCGATCGCCAATGGACTGTCGCGCCTATTGGCAGACACCTATACCCTCTACCTCAAAACCCATAATTTTCATTGGAATGTCACAGGTCCAATGTTTAACACCCTGCACCTGATGTTTGAGGCGCAATATACGGAGCTAGCCCTTGCCGTTGACCTGATTGCTGAGCGCATTCGTTCCCTCGGTTTACCCGCCCCTGGTACATATTCCGCCTATGCCAGCCTTTCTTCGATACCTGAGACTGAGGGCGTGCCGAAGGCAACAGAAATGATTAAGCTATTGGTGGAAGGTCAAGAGGCAGTCGTCAGAACAGCCCGTTCAATTTTCCCGATCGCTGAAACTGCCAATGACGAACCAACTGCCGACCTACTAACCCAGCGTTTGCAAGTCCATGAAAAGACGGCATGGATGTTGAGAAGCTTACTAGAGGAATAGAACTAGTTGGCTAATTCACTATTTTTGACGGCTGTACCTGCCATATTTTTATTGCTGCAAATTCCCGCAACCTTGATTTTGCTCAAACGTCTCAGTACTGCCCGCGATCGTAACCCACCATTACAGCCCTTAGCGTCAGATCCGCAGTCAATCACCCCACAAGTATCCATCGTTATTCCCACTCTCAATGAAATTGAGCGGTTGCCAACCTGTCTAGAGGGCTTGCGCCATCAGGCGGCGCGGGAAATTATCGTGGTGGATAGCCGATCGCAGGATGGCACACCTGAGTATGTACAGAAGTTGCAAAAGGAATTTCCGATTCCCCTGAAATTAGTCACCGATGATCCCTTGCCTGAAGGTTGGGTGGGGCGACCTTGGGCTTTGCACAATGGCTTTTTGCAGAGCGATCCCAGTAGCGAGTGGATTTTGGGGATTGATGCGGATACTGTGCCACAGCATGGCTTAGTAGCCAGTTTTGTGCAGCAAGCGACCATTGATGGTTTTGATATTGTGTCCTTATCGCCAAAATTCATTCTCAAAACTGCGGGTGAACAATGGCTCCAGCCAGCTTTGTTGATTACTCTAATCTATAGATTTGGAGCAACAGGCGATCGCAGCCAATTTACGGAAGATCGGGTGATGGCAAATGGTCAATGCTTTTTATCCAAACGCGCTAAGCTCGTGGAACTCAATGGCTATGAATTGGCGAAGTCTTCCTTTTGCGATGATGTCACCCTTGCGAGAGCCGCCGCCCAACGGGGTGCTAAGGTAGGGTTTTTAGATGGCGCGGCGCTGATGCAGGTGCGAATGTATACTTCCATGGCAGAAACATGGCGCGAATGGGGGCGATCGCTGGATCTCAAAGATGCATCCACGCCTAGCCAAACCCTTGGCGATTGCTTACTGCTCACGGCGGTGCAGGGTTTACCATTGCCAATATTACTAACGCTTCTGTTGTGGCAATATGTCGCCCTACTGCCCATGAGCCTAGCCATGAATATTTGGTTGTGGCTCAATGCTTTCCTCGTTTTGATCCGAGTGCTATTGGTCTTTGGCATTCGCGGCAGCTATACCGATGTGGGCTTTGGGTTTTGGCTATCTCCCCTCGCTGATCCCTTCGCCGTGTTTCGCATTTGGCTTTCAGCCTCTAGCAAGCCCAAAAGTTGGCGGGGGCGTACCTATGACTAAACGCTGCCTTTTTTGCATCGTACATCCTAGCGCAAAATTAGGTGTTAATATAGAGCCGCGCTGGAAGCATGGTTTTTTAAATCCACTTTTTCGATAGACTTCCGAACACAATAACCTGTAAAGCAAATGTGCTGAATACCATACTTAGAGGTCATTACAAAATTGTGCGTCACCTTGGTGGTGGTGGCTTTGGTCAGACCTATCTAGCTGAAGATATTGACCTGCCCACTCATCCTATTTGTGTTGTCAAGCATTTGAAGCCAATATCCAATGAAACCTTTGTATTGGAAACTGCCAAACGTTTGTTTGATCAAGAAGCAGAAATTCTCTATGCGCTGGGTTCCCACGATCGCATTCCCCGTTTATTGGCACACTTTCAAGAAGGTAAAGATTTTTACTTAGTTCAAGAATTTGCGGATGGTCATGACCTAACCCAAGAAATTGGCAATGGTAAGCGATCGCCTGAAACGGCGGTAACTAAATTGCTCAAAGAAGTTTTAGAAATTTTGGTATTTGTTCATGGGCGCAATGTTGTTCACCGTGACATCAAACCAGCCAATTTAATTAGACGTAAAGCCGATCGCCAAATTGTATTAATTGACTTTGGTGCAGTCAAAGAAATCGGCGGCTTAGCAGCAGATGCACAGGGCAGTACCAACTTAACTATTGCGATCGGTTCCCCTGGCTATATGCCCATTGAGCAATTGAACGGCAAACCACGCTTTAGCAGCGACATCTATGCAGTGGGGATGATGGCAATCCAAGCAATCACAGGTGCAGAACCACGGCTATTTCCAGAACATCCTGAGACGGCGGAATTGATATGGCGCGATCGCTTGCAGGGCAGTTATTCGTCACAGTTTCTCGATATTCTCGACAAAATGGTGCGCTATGACTTCCGCCAACGCTATCAGAATGCTCAAGATGTGCTGCAAGCGATCGAGCAGATAAACTCCAACAGTGATTTGCCCACTGTAGTCCACTCCTCCGATACTAATCAAAATACTAGTCAAAATACCAATCAAAATACTAGTCAAAATACAGATTCGCCCCCCACGCCCTCACCAGCAGCCCCATCTATTCCAACAAATCCCCATTCAACCGTTGTTTTGTCAAACTCCTCAAGTCGGCAAATGCCGCCGCTATGGCTCTTGCTTGCAGGAGGTGCGGGTCTAGTTGCCCTGCTCAGCATTATTTTTGTCAAACTCAGCAAACCGCCCATTCCCGACATTATTGCCAACAGCCCAAGCGTCCCATTATCCTTACCCGTTCCGCCCCCTGTTGTGCCACCAATAAATGCCCCAATTGCCATACCAACTCCATCGCAATCGACTCCCCCTTCAGTCATTGCAGCGCCATCGCCACCATTATCTGTAGAAGATCTACTAGCACAAGCGCTTGTGTTAAATCGTAATAACAAACCTCAAGAAGCTCTGGCAAAGGTGGAAGTAGCTTTGAAAATCGAGCCTGACAATATTGCTGCTTGGCGAACGAAGGTTTTATTGTTGCGAACTTTAGGACGGAAGGATGAGGCGATCGCCGCTTTTGCAAAGGTGTTAGAGTTGAAACCCGATGAACGCGATCTAGATATTCCTAACTTGCGTGAACCGCCCTTCAAAAAAACTAATAAGCAAAAGAACTGAAACGGAATTGTTTAGGACTTACGCAAGAGACCTTGAAGCCCTGATTCTAGTGTAGGGGCAGTTCATGAATTGCCCCTGATTTTGGTCGCTTTACGTAGGTCCTAGCATTAATCTTCGATGCCGATCGCTTTTCTCTTAGCACTGATCTTATCGACAATCTGCTCAGTCGAAGGAGCAAATGCAGACTTAGACTTATCTTTACCCATTTGCATACCTGCATTAATCTTAGCGCCAATTTCCTCAGAAGTGGGAATGAAGAGTTGCTTATTCTTCATAAACAATTCCTTCTTTTGAGCAGGGGTAAGAGTGGCAAAGATGTCCTTCTTGGGAATGGACTTAAAAACTGCGCTTAGCTTGTTCTTTTGAGCAGGGGTAAGAGTTACCGCCTTGAAAGCTTTACGAAAACTAGTACCAGCCGCGACTTTAGATGCAAATTCAACCTGCTGTTCTGGAGTGAGAACACTCTCAATTTGTGGCAAAATTTCTGTCTCCAGTTGCTTGAGCAGGCTGGCTGTTTCGGGAGATGTCACAGGCTTAACTGTTGGTGGTTCAGGTGCGGGAATAATCGCCGCAGGTGCAATTGTATCCTCTGGCACAGCAACTTCGGCGGTAACTTCTGGCTCAGTAATTGCTTCAGTCTCAACAACTTCGCCTTCTGCAACAATTGCTATAGGAGAAAATTGGGCGGCTTGTACATCAAGCACATTACCCAATAACAAGCCAGTTAAGATGACAACACCTATTAATGCAGTTAGCAATTTTGATGATAGTTTGTTCATTTTTCTAATCAAGGATAGTTTTGTGGATATTTACTAATAATTTTATTCTGGATCTGTTTACTGCTTTCCTAGATAAAGAGCAGATGGCGCGAAACTCAGCACTGCTAATCCTTGGTTTTTAATGTCTAGATTTGTAGTGGGAAGAAAGCCGTCAATCATTAATACAAATCGATTTCCATTAAAGCCAGCAAACAACTCTCATTTTTTAAGCTTTGTTCGACTTTTGGTAATAATCGCTAAAGGCAGCGATCGCCAAGATCGTAATAATGACTAAGGGAAGAGCTAAACTCCACCAAGTCTCTGAGACTAACACAAAAATTGCTGCTAATAGCCCACCAAGAGCAAAGCCAACAATTGTTGGTACAAAGCGACCAATTCTTTCTAAAGATTCTGCCGCTTCACTGGAAGTTATTTCAGTCTGAACCTTAGCAAACTTGGCACTTAAATATTGCACCACATCAATAGTGAGTTGCGTCGTATTGCCAGTCATCACTGTGGTGGGTATATAGCTTCGGAATACGCCCCTTGCCTCTTTCATGAGCGCATTTTGAATTGCCATTGCCACAACACCAGAGATACCAATAGGTAAAATCAAATCTTCTTGAACATCAAGTAGTAATGCTGGAGATAATGTCATACCCAAAAACAAGAAAACAGCCAATGCGATCGCCTCAACCGACAACAAAATCCCAAATACGCACCAGTTTTTGCTTCGAGCATAACGAGCTATTAGCGAGGTCAATGCCACTGTGATGACAAAAGTGGGTAACATCAGTAGCCGCGTGATCGTTGTTTCTGTATCCGAACTCACAAAGGAAGATCCAGCTAAGGCAATATTGCCAGTCACATGGGCAGTAAATACTCCAAATAGAATGATAAAGGCAGAAGTATCAACAAAGCCAGCTACCCAGCTTAATAAAAAACCTGCTGGGCCATCGCTAATCAAAAAAGAGCTAAGGCTAAACTTAGTTCGTGTTTGGGGAAGTACAGAGGTCATTGATTTGCCTTGGATGGGGTTCACGTCTTAACTAACAAATTAGCTATAGGAGTTTTCAAATGAGTATGCACTCATTTGAAAACAAAAAAGTCAAGCCTAGCAAGGATTTTAAGTCTTCATTTTGCCTTTAGTGAAATGAAAACTGCTACAAGTTCAGAAACTACTCAGGAGCCACTTCTGAAGACTCAGGTGCAGACTCTTCAATCGTAGGTTCTTCAGCCGTAGGCTCTTCAACTGCTGCCTCTTTAGCTTTCTTCGCCTCTAATTTTGCCAACTCCTTTTGCTTCTTAGCTTCTAGCTTTGCCGCTTTTTTCGCCGCTTTTTTTGCTGCCTTTGCTGCTGCTGCTTCAGCTTCCGCCGCCTCTTTTAGCTTCTTGGCTTCTAGCTTTGCCGCAGCCTTAGCTTTCTTGGCTTCCAGTTTAGCATCTGGTTGGACTACGGGTGTTTCTGCTTCGGTTAGTTCTTCCTCAGCATCAGCAATCAAGACCGCAGATACTACGCCATTGGTCAGTATATCTGATGCAATTGGATTCATGCTTGCTTGAGCATTGACTGGCATTCCCAGAAATACGCTAAGAGACAGTAATATTGCTGCACACAGGGCGCTAAATCTAGCCGTTAGTTGACCAATAGATGAACTGGTTTGATTCTTGAACATGGATTTGATCCTCTGGAATTTATCCTTTTGCTGTTGACGATGCGTAACCTATAGCGCAAAGCGCTCAAACCCCAACCAAGACAAAATTTGAAAGTGTTACATTGCGACACTTTTAAATTTTGCCTTGTGCTTTGTTTGCTTGGCAATTGGTGTAACTAAAATATGGGTTTGCATTTAGATTGCATTTAGTTAGCATCAACCGCTAGATTACTCGTATACTGTATACAAAAACTGCCAATATAGCAACAGGCAAGGCAAAGCTATGACTGCCGTAATTATGAAACCGCCCTCGCGATCGCTTTGAGAGATCTATTTTTAGGATGGGAAGGGAGTGCTATCGTATATGTACTTGAGATTCAGCAATTTAGACATTTGCGTAAAAATTTGCTCCTCGGTAAATGGCTTTGTAATCAATCCATCAAATCCATAAAGTAATAGATCCTCTTGCTGAATGTCGACTAAGTTGGCAGTCAAGGCAATAATTTTCACCTTCTGAGAATTTGACATATTCAGGCTTGACTCAATTTTCCTGATTTCTGAAGTGGCAGCATACCCATCTAATATGGGCATTCTGATGTCCATCCAAATTAAATGTGGCGACCACGATCGCCATAGCGCAATCACTTCTTCGCCATTACCCACCTCGCGCAATTCAAACCCTAGGGGCGCAATAATTCTTGCTAATAGCTGACGATTAAAGCGCATATCTTCCGCGACTAAAATCCGATACTTTTGTTTGCCTTCTATGCCAACAATGCGGCTATGGGGCTTGATAGTGTAGTCAACACAATCATCTAAAGATTGAATGGGAATATAAAACTGAAAAACTGAACCTTGGTTAACTCGACTCTCCACAGACATTTGACCACCCATGAGTTTGATGTAGTTATAGCTGATGGAAAGCCCTAGACCTGTCCCCTCCTGCGATCGCATTCCCGAGGCCGTTTGCACAAAAGGTTGAAATAATTTCGCAATCTCAGATTCCTCAATGCCTACCCCAGTATCTTCCACTGCACAATGCAAACATAAGGAATTTGAATTAGCTAATAAAGTATTTACATTTTCTAAGGCATTATCTAATGATTGGTGAGGATCAGGTTCAACAGAAATCCGCAAGCGCACATAACCATCATTAGTAAATTTGATTGCATTACCCATTAAGTTAATTAGGACTTGCCGCAATTTTCCCTCATCAGTATAAATACGCTGCGGCACATCGGGCTGGATACTTACATCTAGTTCTAGATTCTTCTCTATGGCTTTGAGAGACAACATTTCCCGCACAGTAGCGGTGATATCGTATAGATAGCATTCTTTCAATCGCAACAATACACTGCCTGCCTCTAGTTTTGACATTTCCAGAATGTCATTAATCATTGTCAATAGATGATTGCCACTATTACAAATAGCTTGTAAGTCAGCTTGATGCTGGGCATTTAGCTCTTGGTCATAAAGCATAAGTTGAGCAAATCCCAAAATGGCATTCAGGGGGGTACGTAGTTCATGACTCATATTTGCTAAAAATGCAGCTTTAGATCGACTAGCAGCTTCAGCAGATTCCTTTGCTTTTTTGAGGGCATGGGTGCGCTGTTCAACGCGCTGCTCTAATAGATTTGCCTGTTCTCTCAGGCGCGATTCAGATTCTCGCAGGGCGATTTCAGTGTTTTTTAACAATGTAACATCATAGAATGTATTTAGTAGAACTTGTTTTCCTTTGAGCCACAGTAGATGTAGGGAAGCCAAGACCCATATGGGGGGCTGTTCACCTCTATTGAGGCGAATTTCGTAATCGCGGACTTTTTGATTTGTCACAAAGTAGTCCTTTAATTCCAACCATTCTGTTTCCAAATAATACAGATCGGTAACTGATGTATTGAGCAAATCGCAGGCATCTTTTTGGAGCATCGCGCCAGCACTGGTATTGGCATAACTGATCAAGCCAGTATCAATATCACTAACCAGCATGGCGATACTGGTTGACTCGGCGATCGCCCGAAACTGTTCTTCGCTCTGGCGCATAGTTTCCACTGCGCGGTTATACTGTTCGTATTCGATGGTGTCGCCATGTTCGGTTGCTGTTGCCAGCATGATTTCTAAATCGCTTTTATCGCGATACACAATTTCTAAAATTGATTGCAAGGTGGCCTGCGCCATTTTGCGCTCTATCACTTCACTCTTAAGGCTTTTATTTAACTCTAGTAGTTCGGTTTCGATCAAGTCACCATGTTCGATCGCGGTCAAAAGTGAATTTTCTAAGTCTTGATTTTCCATTTGCAGTTGCAAAACATCGCGGCGCAGTTCTGCTATTTCAGCTTGTAGTTGCGATGGACTTTGCGTAGATTCGACTTCAGGCGACTTATTCTTTTTCATTTAGATCTTTGGCGAGCTATGTTATACCAATTCACGCAAGTGTGGCTGCACTTTTGTGAGTTTAAAATCCAAACCCAGTAGAGGTTTTCAAAACATAAAATGGCTAAACCATTTTGTGCTTTGGCACTACCAAATGTGAGCGGGAAGTCACGCACTCTATCCCTTGATAAAGATAAGTGGCGGGACGCAAAGAACTAGAAAATAAGTTGTGCAATCTAAGCGGTAAGTGTTTGGTAGTTCACATTATCATACATCTGGCTGAAACCTTATGCTGCAACTTTCTAAGTTGACAGTCTGACTGTCTAAGGACTCTAGGCCTTTGGTAGTGCTTCAAAGTTGTTGAATCAAAAAATTGGATAAAAATTGCAAAAACAAGCTAGCTAATGCTCCCAACTTCCGAGTCTTATTTGTTTACTAACAATTCTAAAACACTACCCAAGCTTATCACAAAAATCAGCGCATAGGAGGAAATAGTGATAAAAATATTATTGAATTCCGATTTATTGCGATCGCACCGTACCTAAGTCGTAAACACCAGTTTTCCCTTCTGGAATATCAATGGAGAAGATGGCGGGGGGATCGTTAAACATTTTTAACTCATAGCGACCTGGTTTAATTCCTTTTAAGACAAACTTTCCTGTTTTATTCGTGAATATTTGTAAGGGAGTCCACTTGGGATCGGATAGAGAAATAAATTCTCCAGACAGTTGAGATAACGGCTCATCTTTGTTGTTGCGTAATGTACCGCGTAAAAAGATGGTTGCATCAGTGCCGATACGGATCGCCGTGCCACTTTTGTAAGTGGGTAAAATCGCATAGTTGGTTTGACCTAAATCATAACCCACAGGCAAATTTTGAGCAGAAATACGGATTTTGGAAACTTGATAGGGTGACAAATCGGGTAAGACTGCTGGACCGATCGCTTCTATCTGTGCGGCATTACCACCGATCGCATTGGGGTTAATACCGATTACACGACCTTGCAGAGTGGGGTGCGGCGCGACTAAAACGAAGCTACCCGTAACGGGGCGCGAGATCCCCCAATAGCCATCGGCAAATACCAAAGACGTTCCGAAATCCAACTGAGTGGTATTTGTAGTTTGACCATTGCGATTGAGCAAAGCATTTTGGGATAATGAGAACTCTCCTCGATAACCGCGATAGTTGAGTTTACCTGTGAGACTGTCATTTGAAGGGTTGCGGGCGATATCCGCAGCCATGCCAATACCTTCTAAATTTGGGGATGAATTAGTCCAACTTGCCCTTGTGGTGGGAGCATCTTTATTAGTTATATCCATCGCAGCTTGGAGCGTTTGCTGAGTTTGGGGAACTGTCCCTGACCAAGTTATGCCGATTAAAACTTTCGCTCATGTGGGTAAATAGGTGAAATGGTAAAATAGGAAAAAAGTTTTGACGCAACAACAGACATAAACATGATCAAGTTTCCCCTAACTGAACTGTTAGACGATCAAGC
>NZ_JACJPY010000069.1 GCF_014696345.1 Pseudanabaena cinerea FACHB-1277 | reverse complement strand
TCCCTGTTAGATTTAGACCTTACTTCGATTAAATTACACCCTAATTTCCACAAGCTTTGCTCTTACGGCTCTATCTCTGACCAATTTTGTCCGTAGTATTGTTGCTTGATACTGCCATAAAAAAAGCGTCAGTAGTCGCAAATGTGGCGATCGCTATATGTAGAAATATATTTTTGAGTTAACTTTGGTTGCAGGTTTGGTTGTATTGCCAAGTACAGTTTTATGATTCTAAACAAGGGAATAGAACCTAAAAGTTTTTCGAGACAGACAAGAGTAAAGCTTAAATTCCATGCAGCTTATATATTTTTAGACATATTTTTAGATTTTTCAGGGGTAAAAGAAGACAATGTTAACTATCAACCGCACCTTGGACGAAAAGATGATTGCCGTTGATCGGGTCTATTTAACAGATACTGATTTAGTCAATCTTGAACGTTTTGCCAATAGCTTTTCTGTCCGAGTCAAAACCTATAATCTCCTTCGCGATCGCGCTGAAGAGATTACCATCCGCACTCTCAAACTATTGGCACAGCAATATCCTGAGCTATTGCAAAAGCACTTGCAACGCTGCAAATATGATATGGCTAATGTGATTCGCTATGCTTCCCTAGCGGCACTGCGTGATGATGAAGTTTTCTTTAGCGAGACTTTGATGGATTGGTTAGCAAATATTATCAATTCCTACCAAGTTGCTAAGGAATGTTCGACCGCTTACCGTTTGATGCAATCGGTGATTGATGAGATGTTGCCTGCGGAATGCGCGGCGATCGTCAAGCCCTATACAGAGATGGCAATTTCGGCTTTGCTACACGCTTAGCCCCCTCCCATGCCCAAATGTATAGCGGTTTCCAAATGAGTACACACTCATTTGAAAACAAAAAAATTAATCCTAATGGAGGTTTTGAGTTTTCATTTTCCCTACGGCAAAACGAAAACCGCTATATTGTCGCTCCTGCGGGGATTAACAATTTGATTGCACTTTTAGCACTTTTAGAGATTATTTGGAGAAGCTGTTATGGATACCTATGCTCCTGTCACCATCGATCGCAAGTCTAGCGATCAAGAGCGTCAAGTGGCTTTGTGTCAGATCTATGCTCAAATTTTAGAGCGTCAACCCTATATCCATGAGCGCAAAGAAATTGCCAAAGCGGAGAAGGATTTTTTGAAAGGGAAGCTAGGGGTGCGTCACTTCATTGGTGAATTGGTGATGTCAAATGTCTATCTCAATAGCTTTTATCATAACTGCTCTAATCTCAAGTTTGTGGAATGGACTGTAAAGCATCTGTTAGGAAGGGCGGTGCGAGACAATGAAGAAGTTGCTAGATACATGAATCTATTGATGATGGAAGGCGTATCGGCATTCTTCCATGAAATTCTTGGTTCTGAGGAATATCGCAAAGCCTTTGGTTGCTTTACTATTCCCTATGCCCGTGATGTGAAGTTTTATGATTCACCTCGCAACTATCTTCAAACAGATTTGATGCAGCATGAGCATATGGGGCAGCGCGGGAAGGTCATCCCCACGATCTATTGGCAACAGTTGGGTATGGATTGTGAAACTGGTACTTGTGTATTGCCTGAAGAAATGAGCAACCCTGAAGCGGCTAATCATTCGGTGCATACCGCTAGCGATCGCCAAAATGCCATTGCTCAGATTTATGCTCAGGTTTTGGAGCGTCAGCCCTATATGGCAGAACGTAAAGCGATCGCCCATCTAGAGCAGGACTTTCTGACAGGTAAAATTGATGTGCGTCACTTTATCGGTGAACTGGTGATGTCGGAGCTATATCTAAATGCGTTTTACCATGACTGCTCTAACCTCAAATTCATGGAGCTAAGCTTCAAACATCTTCTTGGTAGAACTCCCCATAACAAAGAAGAAATTGGGATCTATACCGATGAATTGACTAAGCATGGAGTGAATGCATTCTTCCATAAAATCTTTGATTCGGAAGAATATCGCAAAGCTTTTGGTTGTCACACGATCCCCTATGCCCGTGATGTCAAGTTCCATGATTCACCTCGCAATTATTTACAAAGTGATCTACTACAGCACGAGCATATGGGTCAACATGGCAAGGTGGTTCCCACCCTCTATTGGCAGGAGCTAGGCATGGATTGTGAAACGGGGACTTGCGTGATGCCTGAAGAGCAACCTAACCGTCCCGCGCCTCATGTCAAAGAGCCAGTTTCGCGATCGCTGAATGAAGAAATCGAGGAGCTATTGCAAATGCTGCAAACTAGCGATGCCAGACAGGCTTTGCAACGTATGAATGACAAACAACGATCGCTTCTTCGCAATTTGGCTAAATAGACAAACAGAGGCTTGCTATGCAAGCCTTTGTTATCTATAGGGGCAACAAATCCATAAACATCGTGGCGATCGCTAATTCGGAGGCTTCGCAAATACCGCGCTCGGTGATTAGCCCTGTCACCAATCGGGCGGGAGTAATATCAAAGCCATAATTGAGGGCGGGGGTATTGAGGGGTGCGATCCTTACCCTGCCAATGGATTGATCATTTTGTAAACCCTGCATATATAGAACTTCATCGGCGCTACGCGATTCGATCGCTATCTCTTGGATGCCATCGGCAATCTGCATATCGAAGGTAGAACTAGGCAATGCCACATAAAAGGGAACTTGATTATCAAAGGCGGCGAGAGCCTTGAGATATGTGCCGATTTTATTGGCGACATCGCCTTTACGGGTAACGCGATCGGTTCCCACGATGCACAGGTCAACCTTGCCATATTGCATCAACAGCCCACCCGCATTGTCGGTAATGAGGGTATGGGGGATCTGCGACTGCCCTAACTCCCATGCGGTCAGATTTGCCCCCTGATTGCGGGGACGGGTTTCATCGACCCAGACATGAATATTGATGCCGCGATCGCTTGCCTCATAGATCGGTGCTAAGGCACTGCCGCGATCGACGATCGCCAGCCAGCCAGCATTGCAATGGGTAAGAATATTGACTGGTTCACCTTGGGGCTTGGTTTTGGCGATCGCCTCGATCAACTCACAACCAAATTTACCAATCTGCCTTGTGCCGATCACATCCTCATCGGCAATGGCGATCGCCTCTTTGAGTGCTACAGTCACCAAATCCTGGTTAGTTAATGCGGCTTTTTCTAAAACCAACAGCAAGCGATCAACCGCCCACATCAAGTTAACCGCCGTCGGACGGGCGCGACGAATCACGGCTGCCAGTTCTTTAACTTTTGACAGATCGCCATCACTTTCCCGCGCAGCAAGATAAACCCCAAAGGCTGCCACATTACCGATCCCCCCCGCACCGCGCACGGTCATATCTTGAATGGCAAGGGTGGCATCGGCGCTGTTTTTGAGGGTTTTGGTAACTAATCGAAACGGCAGTTGTGTTTGATCAATAACGACTAAATCACCGCCTTCTAGCCAAAAAGCTTTGTAATTAGAGTTCACAGTTATTCCTTCAAATATTTGTACGACTCATTCTGCTGACATAAACTTCGGTAAAATTTAGACACCTCTAAGTTTAGCAATTTCCGCCACATTTAGCCCCATAGCCCCAAAACCTCACTAATCGCCACATCATCAAGTACATCTAGCAAAATTCCTAAGCAAACTAATCGCCGCATTAAGAGTCTGGCTAGGACGCATCGCTTGAATAGCCTTATCAGGATCGGCGAAATAATAGCCGCCAATATCAACGCATTGACCTTGAGCAGCACTCAATTCTAGAAGAATTTGACTCTCTTTCTCTTGTAAGATCTGTGCCAACTCAGCAAACTTTGACTTCAGTTCCAAATTCTGATCCTGTAACCCTAGAGCTTGCGCCCAGTAAAGCGCGATATAGAAATGACTGCCACGATTATCAATACCGCCGATCTTGCGAGAGGGTGATTTATCGTTATTCAGATAGAGACTATTGGCTTGGTCTAGGGCGATCGCCAAGATCTTGGCATTCTCATTGTTAGTCTTGCGTCCAAGGTCTTCGAGCGTAACAGCGATCGCTAGAAATTCGCCGAGGGAATCCCAGCGTAAATGTCCTTCTTCCAGAAACTGCTGAACGTGCTTAGGTGCAGAACCACCCGCACCCGTTTCAAACAATCCTCCACCTGCCAACAATGGCACAATCGAGAGCATTTTGGCACTGGTTCCCAATTCCAGAATTGGGAATAGATCCGTGAGATAGTCCCGCAAGACATTACCAGTTACGGAAATTACATTTTTACCCGCCTTAATCTGCTCACAGGTATATTTCATCGCCGCCACAGGAGCCATGATCTGAATATCTAGCCCTGCGGTGTCATGGTCCTGCAAATAGGTGTTCACCTTCGTAATCAGATTCGCGTCATGGGCGCGATGTTCATCTAACCAAAAAATTGTTGGATTGCCAGTGGCTCTGGCGCGATTAACCGCCAGCTTAACCCAATCTTGGATTGGTAAATCCTTGGTTTGACACATCCGCCAGATGTCACCCTTGGCGACATTATGCTCAATGAGAACTGTCCCCGTTTCATCACTGACGCGCACAATTCCATCCGCAAGAATCTCAAAGGTCTTATCGTGGGAGCCGTATTCCTCAGCCTTCTGAGCCATCAAGCCGACATTGGCGACATTCCCCATCGTGGTGACATCAAAGGCTCCATTTTCCTGACAGAATTCAATACAGGCTTGATAAATGGTGGCATAACAGCGATCGGGAATCATTGCCTTAGTGTCGTAAGCCTTACCATCTGCCCCCCACATCTTGCCAGAGGTACGGATGGTCGCCGCCATTGATGCGTCAATAATCACATCGCTCGGAACATGGAGATTCGTAATTCCCTTGTCAGAATTAACCATCGCTAAACGTGGTTGCTTCTCATAAACCGCTTGCAAATCTGCGGCGATCGCATCTTTTTGTTCAGCAGGTAAAGATTCAATTTTGGAGTAAACATCCCCCAAACCGTTATTCGGGTTGATGCCCAATTGCTTGAAAGTATCCGCATACTTCTCAAATACATCTTGATAATAGACCGTCACCGCATGACCAAAGAGAATCGGGTCAGATACCTTCATCATCGTTGCCTTGACATGGAGTGATAGCAAAATATCTTCTGCTTTCGCCTTCGCAATTTCCTGAGCATAAAACTCCCGCAAAGCCTTGACACTCATCACCGAAGCATCAATGACTTCACCTTCCAATACAGTAGTTTTTTCCTTGAGAACTTGAGTGGAACCATCGGCTTTAATTAACTCAATCTTGAGTACGCCAGCTTTTGGCATTACCACCGATTTCTCACTACCATAAAAATCCCCCTCAGTCATGTGCGCCACATGGGATTTAGAATCCTTTGACCATGCACCCACAGAGTGAGGATTCTTTTGAGCAAATTCCTTAACGGCAGCAGCAACACGGCGATCGCTATTACCTTCACGCAATACAGGATTAACGGCACTGCCCAACACCTTAGAATATTTCGCCTTAATCGCTTTCTCTTCGTCAGTTTGCGGGTCAGCAGGATAGCTGGGGATGTTGTAACCCTTGGCTTGTAACTCGGCGATCGCTGCCGTTAACTGTGGCAGGGAAGCACTAATATTCGGGAGCTTGATGATATAGGCTTCAGGGGTTTGTGCCAATGCGCCCAGTTCATCAAGGGCATCGGGTTGACGCTGCGCTTCGGTTAAATATTCAGGAAAATTCGCAATAATCCGCCCTGCCAGAGAAATATCTTTGAGTTCAACCTCGATGTCGGCGGCTTTTGTAAAAGCTTGGACTATGGGCAGTAGGGAGTAAGTGGCTAGGGCTGGAGCTTCATCGGTAAAGGTATAGGTGATTTTTGAGGTTTGATTGCTCATGTCAATGGGGCGGATTTTTTGCGGATCTATTACAGCTTAGATGATACATGGCTTGGTTAATCTGATTCGTATCGGTTTTATCCAGAAATTTAGCGAGTATATTAAGTTATATAATTGTCAATATTTCTATCTGCGATCGCGCCAGTGTGAAAGTCAATGCAACAAACTATTACCAAAGGTCAAGAACCTAACACCAATATTTCCTTAAACGATGAGGTACTAAAAATCTTTGCGAAAATGCCAGATGCCCTCAAAATCGAGGTTCTGCATTATGCGAAATATTTATTGAATAAGGGAACTGAAAAATCATCTATCGTCAATAGTGACATACCCAAGAAAAAGTACAGGCAAGCAGGAATGATGGCAGGGCTGATCGTAATGTCAGATGATTTTGATGAGCCATATTTATTTTAGGAGATTAAATTAAATGATAGATTCTTTAATATTGCAGGAACGGATTAAAAACACAATTTCTCTTGGTGAAAGTCACTTTAGGGAATTTAAAAGTGCTTTTGATGGAGAAATAGGTAATAAAAAATCGGGCAATGTTAAAAAGCTCTGTCAGTATATAGGGGAAGCACTGGTTGCTTTTGCTAATGCTGATGGCGGAGATTTACTGATTGGGGTAGAAGATAATGGAGAAGTCACAGGAGTGCCGCATGGTGAAGTAGAAATTAAAAATATGCTATCTGCCCATAAAACACATATATTTGCAAATAATACTCTGCCTTTACTCTCGGCTCAAAGAGTTGAATTAGAAAATAAAATCGTACTGTTCTTCTCTGTTGATAAAGGTTCTGTGGAAATATATCAACTACCCGATGGGCGATGTGTAAGACGGAAAGATAAAAATACTGAGCCAGTAAAATTTGAACAAATTAAATTTGAAAGACAAGAAGTAAAATCGCGCCAATATGACCGTCAGTTTGTAGATGGGGCAACTGTAAATGATTTAGATTTATCTTTGTTAAGGTCAATTTCTGATAGTTATATAAAAGGTTTAAGTGTTGAGAGATATTTACAACAAATTGGATTAGCAGAATATGGGTTAAACGGGTTACGCTTACGAATGGCAGCTTTACTCTTATTTGCCCAAGATATTCAACGTTGGCATCCGCGATCACAGGTAAGAATACTTCAAGTTTCGGGCAGCGAGTTAAGATCTGGCGAAAATTATAATGTAATTTCCGATGAGACGACGACTGGCAATATCTTTGAACTGCTTGAGCGTTCTTGGGAACAACTTCGCCCTTACTTAGCTTATAAAACGGAATTTGGGAGTGATGCTAAGTTTGAGCAGAAGTACATTTATCCAGAGTTAGCTTGTCGAGAAGCATTAATCAATGCGATAGCTCATCGAGACTATAGTATTCAAAATGGAATTGACATTTTTGTATTCAGTAATTCTCTCCAAATAAGAAGTCCAGGAGCATTATTATCCACTTTAACTATCAAAAGTTTAGAAAAACTAGAAAATGCTCACGAGTCGCGTAATGCCTCTATTACAAGGGTTTTACGCGAAAATAGATATGTTCGAGAGTTAGGGGAGGGGATGCAGAGAATGTTTGATTTGATGAATCAAAGGGAATTAAGACAACCAATACTTTACTCTAATGGTCTATGGTTTAGTGTAACTTTTTCTCATGAATCGATTTTCAGCCCCAGACAGCAAGAATGGTTGTCATTGTTTCAGTCATTCAATTTGTCGCCCCGCCAAAAAAGGATTGTTTTACTGGGTATGGACAATCGGGAAATTTCAAAAAAAGAGATTGAACACGCTCTCAACACAAAAGAGTTACGTGTTTATACTGATGAAATAACTGTCTTACGAAACAAGAAGATTTTAGAAGAAATTATGACTAATCCTAGTGCTGCAAAATATGCAAAATCTAAAAATATGCCTAAAGATGAAGTTAAACGATTTAAAGTGAGAGTTCCGTAAACCAAAATATTAAAGTTTTTGAGAGGCGATCGCTGTTTGATTTTTTTTGGGAGGCGATCGTGATGTTTTGGGTTGATTGGGCGATCGCTGGTTGATTTTTTAGGAGGCGATCGTGATGTTGAAGTATTGATTGGGCGATCGCTGGTTGATTTTTTAGGAGGCGATCGTGATTTTTGGGGTTGAGTGAGGCTATCGCTGCTTGATTTTTATGGAGTGGCGATCGTGATTTTGGGTGTCGAGGGGGGGATCGCTGTTTGATTGTTGTGAAGTGGCGATCGTGATTTTGGGTTTTGAAGTGGCGATCGCTGTTTGATTTTTTTGTTGGGTCAATTATTCGCTAGTCGGTATGATAAAAATTAGTGATTGGTTATAATAATTTGTATACGCTAAAAGCATGAAATTTGAATGGGATGCAAACAAACAACAACAAAATCAACAAAAGCACAAGATTTCCTTTGAAGAAGCAACAACTGTTTGGATAGATCCATTTGCTTTAATCGCTCCCGATCCAACTCATTCAATAATAGAAAAAAGAGAATGGATTATTTGAAAATCATACGAAAGTCGTATATTAGTAGTTGTTTTCACAATGAGAGAAGAGACTATTAGAATTATCAGCGCTAGACCTGCAAATAAATCGGAGAGAAAAAAGTATGCCGAATCAAACTGAATTTCCTTTTGCTAATGCAAGAAGAATTAGTAAATCAGAAGTAATAGCTGCTGAAAAAGCTATTACAGAACAATTTGGAATTAATTTCACACAACGTAAAACTTTAATTAAAAACGAAATAGAAAATTATCAATCAATTTCTATCCAGCTACATCCTAAAATAATTTCTTGGGCAAAAGCTGAAGCAGAAAAAAAAGGAGTTGAGTATCAAGTAATCATTAACGAAGTACTTCTCAATGCGATCGCTGTCTGATTTTTTTGGAGGCGATCGTGATTTTTGGGGTTGATGGGGCGATCGCTATGTGATTTTTGAAGTGGCGATCGTGATTTTGGTTGGTGAAGGGGCGATCGCTGGTTTGATTTTTTGTAGAGGCGATCATTATGTTGAGGTATTGGGGAGAGGCGATCGCGGGGGACAGTGATCTCTGCTACGCCGAAGTCTCCTTGGCGCTTTCTAGACTTTACACATTTCACTTTAAAGATCTAACATATCCTTTTTCATGTTTTTATCTTTTTTGCCTCTTTCACCTTGATTTTGTTAAAGCAACTATTCTCAAATCTCTACCCAATATACTTGCTCTGCCTATTTTATCACAGTCAAATCTCTCGCTTTTCTATCTGCGTAACATGGGTTAGTTAAGTCATTTGCAGCAACACATAAAATCACTAGTTATTGTATGCTTATCAACTTAAACAATCTCACCTGCATCTTGGTATCATGCTTGATCGCGCATCGGTAACAGCAGCTATTTCTCTATGCCCTGAAGAAGCAGTTTGCTATCTAGCAAGGGTTTATAGCACTTTAGTTGTTTTTGACCCGCCAGAATTTATCAAAACTGTCATCGATAGTCGGGTGCTAATCCATTCCCTTGGTTATCCAGACAGCCCCGATGCTGCCTATACTTGTCGGCAGTTAATGGATGAGTTTGGCTTTGACACTGATACTTTTCCTGCTTTTGCTTTACAAGGATTAGCAACGATCGCCGCGATTTTTCCCTGCGATCGCCAAGATATCCATGTTGATCTGGAGTTAGATCAGCAGTTTGATATTGCGCCAACCAGTTTGATTGATATACAAGCACGCATTGATCAAAAAGGTCAAACACCTTGGTTAGTGCAACTCAAGGATACTTACTTTTTGCAAGAGCCAATTTATGATGTGCTGCCGCCCATGAATGTCATTACAGGGGATATGTGGCTACCACAGCATCTTGGTCATGCTGAAGATTTTCAACAGGCGCTGAGTCGCGACATTTTGAGCGATCGCCTCTGTGGTAACTTATAGCAGTTTGCCATAGTCAGGTTTGTGTCTTTATGGATATTTATGCTAGAGCATCTCAAGGTGGCGATCGTTCATGAGTGGTTTGTAAATTATGCTGGCTCCGAGCGAGTTGTAGAGCAGATTTTGCAACTGCTGCCCCATGCCGACCTGTTTGCAGTAGTGGACTTTTTAGAGCAGAGTCAACGCCATTTTATTCAACACAAACAGGTACAAACCACATTTATTCAAAAGTTACCCTTTGCAAAAACTAAATTTCGGCAATATTTGCCCCTCATGCCTCTAGCGATCGAGCAGCTTGATTTGTCTGCCTACGATCTGGTTATCTCTAGCTCCCATGCGGTGGCTAAAGGCGTATTGACTGCGCCCCATCAACTGCACATTGCTTACGTCCATTCGCCCATGCGCTATGCGTGGGACTTGCAGCACCAATATCTGCACGAGGCAAATCTGACTAAGGGGCTGAAGGGATGGTTAGCGCGATGGATTTTGCACCAGTTAAGGATTTGGGACAGCCGTACTGCCAATGGGGTGGATCTATTTATTGCCAATTCCACGTTCATTGCCCGCCGCATCTATAAGGTCTATCGGCGATCGGCGCAAGTGATTTATCCACCCGTGGAAATTGCCGCCCTTGATGGGACAGTACGGGAAGATTTTTATTTGACGGCTTCACGGTTAGTTCCTTACAAGCGGGTTGATTTGATTGTGGAGGCATTTTTGGAAATGGGCGATCGCCGCTTGGTGGTCATTGGCGAAGGAGAACAGATGACGCGGTTAAAGGCTATGGTAGCCAAAAGCACTGCAAACAACATTCAATTTTTGGGCTATCAATCGACTGCGATTTTGCGTGATTATGGGCGTAGGGCGCGGGCATTTGTGTTTGCGGCAGAGGAAGACTTCGGGATTATGCCTGTGGAAATGCAGAGCTTAGGCACACCAATAATTGCCTATGGACGCGGTGGGATTTGTGACTCGGTGGTGGCACAGGGCGATCGCCCCACGGGATGTTTTTTTGCTGAGCAGACTGTGGCGAGTTTGAGGTTGGCGGTGCTAGAGTTTGAGAATGGTGGCGATCGCTTCTTACCTGAGCATTGCCATGCACGAGCATCGCGCTTCTCATCGGAGCGATTTCGCCAAGAGTTTGCCGATTTACTACAGCAGGCTTGGCAAGACTTTTATGAATTTAAAATTTGAAAGCTTTACGGATCGCTGTACGCTACTATTTTGTTGTGATTTGTTGTGAAATATCAGAGAGTCCGAGTATGCAATTAAAAAATGTGGTTCAGCCCTTTGGAGAAGTCAATGTCTATCCCAGAAATAATGGTGATATTGATATTGTTGCAACGATCTTGATGGTTCCTGACATTGAGGGGGCGCGGGTCGGCTTAGCACTAGATGGTTCGGCATCCATGAAAAAAATGTATGGCATCAGTGGCGTAGTTAGTAGCTTCTTTGCTAGTGCGGCCATTACCCCTAATGTGGTGGAGCCAGTGGCAAGGGTGATGGTCAAATATCTTGCCAACTTTGCGGCAACAGGGCAGGTCGATCTGATTAATTGGGCTTGTGGTGCAGCAGGTGAATTGATTGAAGACTTAGGCAGCTTTAGTGGTGAAGAGATCGAGCAGTTTGCCATTAAAGGTCCAAAAATTCCTTGGGGTACAGGTACAAAGCTATTGCCACCTCTGCAATATTTCATCAATAAGTATAAAGATATGCCAGCGATCGGAGTCAAACAACCTGCGGCAATTTGTCTAATTATCACCGATGGCATTATTGAAGACTTGGAAGAGGTGAAAGAATATTGCTTTAAATATGCCTTGGAAATTGCTGACAATACCAAGCCATTTATTAAACTTTTGCTGATCGGTGTGGGCAAAGAAATTGATGAACAGCAATTGGAAGAATTGGATAACATGTTTGAGGGCAGCTTTGTCAAAGATGCCGCAGGGCGTGATGTTGACCTTTGGGATTATCAAGTGGCTGATGATATTCAAATCTTGGAGCAGATCTTTAAAGAATTTGTCTCCGTGGAAACAATTGTCACTCAATATGGGCGTATTCTCAATCAAGCGGGTACAGTTTGTGAAGAATATAACTTTGGTGTACCAGCACTGATGCGCTTTAAACTACCTGCGGGTTCAACATCCTTTACTTTAGAGTTTTCAGGTGGTAATGTCACCCAAGATATTTCTGAGGCTTTGCCACAGGAGGCAAATATTGCTCCCATTCAGAAATCTGAACAATGGCAAGATGTTGTTGATTTTAACTAAGGTTTTTCAAAACTATTTGCAAAACTAAAAGTGGCATCGCCATTTTTAGTTTTGTTAACAATTGTCATGGCTAACGAATATAACCCTGAGACTGACGAGTGAGAGATAAATCTAATGGATGAGATCACTGATACAAATAGGGAGAGAATTATAGAATCACATCTGCAAGAGCGCAAATGGCAAATACCTGCCAATCAAGTTGCGGCTGAATTTGGTGAGGTAAATGTTGCGAGAAATGTGGTTAGTGGTGAGCAACTAGTTTGTGATGTGCAACTAACGATCGCCATGGAGCCGCAGGGACAGTTTGCCGAAGGATGGCGCACAGGACTTGCCCTCGATGGCAGTGCGTCAATGAAACGTGCCTATGGGCGCAAGGTGGAGGCGCGGGTCGATCCTGCATTACTGACTGACTATATCAAGCAGGGCAGATTAAGGTCTTATGTGGAGGATGGCGAACCAATCAGACGCATTGAGCGAGAGGCTTTTGCCGAAATGCAGGCACAGGGCTATGAGATTAACTATACTGCCAATCTGTTGCAGCCATTAGTGCAGGACTTTACGGCTTATTTGGCGGGTAGTGTGGATGGTATAGGTAAAACGGCGCTGATCTATTGGGGTTGTGGCAAGGGGGACGAAATTCAGGTGTTGGGGGAATTTGATGCTGTGGGCTGTCAGCAGTTGGTGATCGCTGGACCTGCGACGGTGACATTAGGAAAAAGTACCAAGCTATTGCCTGCGATCGCTTATTTTAGTGAGCAGTACCATCAAGCTAAACGCGGAATGTTTATCTTTTTGACCGATGGGAGAATTGATGACCTAGCGGCAGTTAAAAACTATACGCGCCAGCTCGCCCTCGAAATTGCGACAGGTAAAAGAAACTATCTCAAATTAATTTTGATTGGGGTGGGGAATGATGTCGATCGCTATCAATTGCAGGAGCTAGATGATTTTGATACGGGTTTCGATATTGATATTTGGGATTATAAAATTGCCAGTGAGATGACGAACCTATCCCAGATTTTTGCGGAGGTGGTCAATGAAAATCTGGTAATTGCGGAAGGTGGCAAAATCTATGACGATCGCGGCAACTGTGTGAAGTCCTATGGGCATGGTTTACCCGCCTATATTGATTTTACGATGGCAAATGATGCTCAATGGTTTGAATTGGAAGTCAATGGGCAGAGGATTCGCCAAAATATTGATATGGAGTCGGCGGCGATCGCACCTTTGGCAAAGAAGTCCTTAATGGATTTTGAACTGCAAGCGATCGCTAGTCGGGATCAAGCATTGTCAAGTTCTACTTCAAGTTCTATTTCAAGTTCTATGGTTGACAACTATCAATCTACTAATGCCCAACCAGTATTAGTAACCGAACAATTGGAAGATAATGCGGATCATCGATTGTTTAAGTATTGGAAATTGCTAGCGGCCTTGTTGATTGGGCTAGCATTGCTAGGTACGGCGATCGCTTTTGGTATTTTAATGCAGCGATCGGATGATGCTAGTCCAGATTTTGGTACAGACTCTAATGCAAATCCTAATACAAATCTCAATGCAGATTCTAATGCAAATTCTAATGCAAATTCTAATGTAAATTCTAATGCAGGTAAGCGTTTAGATGCTCCCATTGCTAAAACTGGTAATGACATTTCAAGTAACGCTAAGTCAATAACCTCAAAATCAACAGCCTCAAAATCAACAGCCTCAAAATCAACAATCTCGAAATCAACAGCCTCAAAATCAACAGTCCCAAAAAGTACCGATCAAAAATCCCCAACCCCACCGATCGCCGCCCCAATTCCCACCGCTTCAACTGCCAAATCCAACCCAAATTCTTCGCGCATCTCATCGACCACTTCAACTGCTAAGCCAACCTCAATGCCTAATGATAATAACAGCATTGCCTCAGTTACCTTGCCGATTACCGATCCTGACGTAGAAGCAATTATCTTTTTTGCGGCAGATGAGGCGATCGTTAGTGAAACAGAATCTTTAAAAATCGAACAATTCTGGCAAAAGATTCAAGGTAAAACGGGCATAATTAGCGTGAGTGGACATACCGATCGCACGGGTGAATATGCTTATAACCTCGATATCTCTAAAGAACGTGCTAATGAGGTGGTGCGTTTATTGCGCGATCGCGGTGTGGATAATAATTACAAAATTACTTTTGAGGCTTTGTCATGGTTGCAGCCTAAGGAGTCAAATACAAACCCTTCCCTCAACCGCCGCGTGGTAATTCAGTTTAAAGAGAACAGTCCTAAACAATAAATCATTTTGCAATCATCATGCAATATGCAATTACATAGTTCCCAAGATGAATTGCTCAGGAATAGCAACCCACACCCGAAATTGATGAGCATCAGGAATCACCAATACGCCCATGCCCATATCAACATCTCTGCGGCATCCTGCGATCGCCTCATGGATAGAGCTGTAGTTTTTGTCAGCTACAAAGGTTTTGCCTAGAAAAATGATCGCTTCTTCAGTGCCAGCGATCGATTTGATCATGATTTTGCGAACTTGATTGAGGGAGTTGAGAATCATGGCTTTTGTCCTGTAAATCTAAATTTGTTAACTGTCTCTATGGTTATGAGTATTACTGATTCTTGGAGAGAGGGTTGCGATCGCACTGTGATTAGCTTGGTGATGTCGCCCAAGAATTGGCGTGATCGAAATCACCAAGGGTGAATATTTACTGCTTTCGCGGTGAGATGTCGCTCTGAAAATGCCTAGCCCATAGTCGTCTCCACCAGCAATGGGGCTGACAGGTCTTTGCGCTCAAACCAAAATTGCGGCAAGGTTTGAATCGGTAATTGCTTTAAAAATCAATACCACTATGACTGCTAAAGTTATGGGAATTCTTGCCAGCAAGATCGAGATAATTTACTTCAATTAATTTCTGAATTTCGGATTTACGCTGCTTTTCTAGTTGAATTTGCGCTTGGCAATGATGCCCAAATTCAGGATCGGCGATCACATCCTTCGTTTTAAATAGGTCGAGCCAATGCTTTTCGCGCTTCTCACACATTACATATTGAATCTTGGCGATCGCTGTTCTCACCACCATTTGCGGACGCAGTAAGCCCACCCGCGAGTTGTCATCTAACCATAACAAATGCTGTAATTGTTGTGATAGTTCAGCATTTTCGGCAGCGATAATTTGTAATTGTTGGATTAAGTGATTGGCATGGGGTTCTTCGGAGGCTAGGGAGGTTTTTTTCTGGTCGATCAAATTGAGAATCATCAGCCATAAATAGCGATGGTTGGAAAGACTAAATTCAATATCTTCTTCAAGAATTGCTTCGTAAACATAGGCGCGATGCTGTGGGAAATGCAGATAGATTTGCAAAAGCTGAGATTCGGCGGTATGCAGGGCATTGCCTACGGAGGTTAGGGAAGGGGCGGGTTTATTGCTCTGCCAGCGCGTGTTGCGGAGTTGGCGGCGCAAGTCCTGCTCTAGACGCAACGCCAAATAGGAGTTACCTTGAGCGAGGCGCTGTGCCGAGGTATGGATATAGTGGGTGCGAAAAAAGGAATCAACGGGCAGGTTTACCAATAATTGGGCGATCGCTTGGCTACTTTTTTGAAAATGGTCAGCTTGATTGAGATCCTGCCCTGCCAGAATTTGCTCAATTTGCCAATCGAGAAATAGCGGCGCATTTTTGAGTAAATCACGATAGCTGTCGGCACTATGTTGTTTGAGATATTCATCGGCATCTTTGCCATCGGGGATCGTCAAAACCCGTAACTGCACCGTGCCATCAAAAACTAATTCCTTAAAGCCCGCGATCGCCTTTTCTGCCGCCGTAATTCCCGCTTTGTCAGCATCGAAATTGAGAATTACATTTTTAGATTCTGTATAGCGCAATAGCTGCTTCATTTGTTCGCTATTGAGAGCAACCCCCATCGTGGCGATCGCCTGACTGATCCCCGCTTGGTGCAAAGCGATCGCATCAAAATAGCCCTCCACCACCACCGCCTGATCGGATTTAGAAATAGCATCCCGCGCCTTATCCATGCCAAATAAAACCGTGCCTTTACTAAATAAGGCGGTTTCAGGGGAATTGAGATATTTCGGCTCTTCATCTCCCAAAGAGCGCCCACCAAAGCCAATCACGCGCCCTCTGGTGTCATGAATGGGAATCATCAAGCGATCGCGAAACCGATCATAAAAGCCATTCCCTGTTTTGCGTGGCACAATCAGCCCCGCTTCTTCCACCAAAGTAACGGGAATCTGCTTCTGTTGCACCAAATAGCCCATCAGAGTTTCCCAACCCGCAGGGGCATAGCCCAATTGAAACTTCTGGATCGTATCCTTGGACATCTGCCGCTTTTGGCTGAGATAAGCGAGGGCGGCTTGCCCCTGAGTGGCATAAAGGGCGTGCTGATAAAAGCTAGTAGTCAGTGCCATCACTTCATAGAGGCGATCGCGATGGGATATTTGCCTTTGAATTTCCTGCGCCTTTTCGGGTTCCTCCGTCTTGATCGGCACATTGTAACGATTGGCGAGATCCAATACCACATCAGCAAAGGAGCGCTTATCGATTTCCATCAAAAACTTGACCGCCCCCCCCTTTGCGCCGCAGTTAAAGCAGTTGTACATCTGCCGTGCAGGGCTGACGGTTAAAGCAGTGGGATTTGTGCCATTGTGAAAAGGGCAAGCCCCTCGAAAATTTGCACCACTTTTGCGTAGGACAACACGCTCAGACACGATATCTACGATGTCTGCCCTTTGACTTACTTGGTCAATGGTATCTTTGTGGAGATGAAACTGTGCAGACATAGCGATCGCCTAAGAACGCTAGATTGATTATAAGCCTTTCTGGTTGTAAAACATAGCGCTTGCCTTATTCAGTTTTTACAGCAATTACCGAGCAAACGAACCAAAGGAAAATCTTGAAAGCGTTGCAAAGCAACGCTTTCAAGATTTTCCTTGGATTGGGTTTGAGCGCAAAGCGCTGTAAAACTCAGTAAAGACTCAATAGGTTGTATCAGAACAATAACGTAACAATAGTATGAGCCGATCGCCAGCTTGACGGTGGCGTTTTTGCCAAGTATCAAATTTCCGTGCCGATTGCAGCATGGACAGATCGACTCCAAGCATTTTCAGTTGTTTATCAATTTCCACCTGTAGAGAAATGCTAGGAATTGGAGATTGATTCTGTTCGTTAGCATTGACGATCGCTGCTTGGAAAAAATGCAGAATTTCCTCCAGAGATCGCGACCAGACTTTAGCAACGGTTGGATTATGGTCAGGATGATCGGCGATCGCCTGTTGTAGGGATGTCAGTTTTTGCTGCAAGGTTTGTAGTGGATGGGAATTTTGGGTAGCACTTTCAGAAATTAAACCAGAAATCAGAAAAGTCTTGATCTCATAGGCAGTGAACTGGGTTGTAAATGTTAAAAGTAATGTTAAAGGTTCTGTGGCAGTAATTACGACTGGAGCGATCTGACGTTCCATTAAATCGCATTCATAAATGCTAATAGAATTTAAGCTAGGAATGCTAATGGTCGTCTCTGTTGCTTTGCCAGTGGCTTCATACAAACGGATAATCCAACCCGATTGATCCTGCGATCGCTTCCATGCAGCAAGAATAATATTACTGGCTGAGGTTTGCAAAAAGCTGTGGCTGGACTGATCGGGAATATGGAAAGATGGTGCATATAAAGCAATGGGATTATTTAATTCCTGTGCCAACTGCACAATATTTTTAGAGCTTTTGGAATTACCATCTTCCCAAGCTATATCTTCGTGCCATGCGCCCTGATGCGGCACTAAGCGGTAAGTAAATTCATGTTCACCGCGATCGCTGTTTGGACAAGCCCAATTGGGACTGCGAAGGATTGTGAGGCGCAGGCAGTCAGGCTTAGCATCATAGCCATATTTGCAGTCATTGAGAACGCTTAGCCCAATGGATCGATCTTCTGCCGATAGATCCGCCCAATATTGGGCAGGAACTTCCCATTTAGCTTGCTCCTGCGAATTATTCAATGAGTTATTTAATGAATTACGGGGCAAATCATTTTGAATTGTGCGCCGCGAAATGGTTGCCATCGGAATCTCGTAAGTAGCTTCAGACGATCGCCAATTCACAGGGAATGCCACCTTCACCAAAACATGATCCTCCTGCCAATCAACCCAATTTTTGACCGTAATAAATGGCTCAAAGGCGGATAATTGGATTTCTTGGGTGAATTTAGATTTTTGGAAGACCTTGCTGATTTTGACTGTAATTAAGAATTGATGCTCATCGGTTGTAATTGATTGCAGTGTAGCAGGCTCTAGCGGTTGCTGTTCATAGTGTGGGTCAATATTCCACGCATCCCAATACTGCCCTCGATCGCTAAAGAATTGCCAACTACTCGGCGATCGCAGAATCGTTATGGCATCAGGCGATCGCTGATACCAAATTTGAGCAATATCGCCACTGTTGCGGCTAATTGCCAGTTTCAGAAAGTTATTCTCTAAGAAGAAATGATCGGTATCATTGGTTAAGCTTAGGGATAAATTTGGAGATGAATTTAGAGGTGGATTCGTGGTTACTGGTGGAACTTTGGCTAAATCGACAAAGCCACAACTGGGGACAGTGAGCCAATGCAGGGTTCGGTCTGGCATCTGCACCAGTTGCGATCGCTGCCAATTTAGGAAGTTCCAAGCCTGTAATGATTCCTGTGTTGCTTTTGTGGGTGACTCAGGTAAAATTTGATCGCAAACAGCCCTTACTTCCGCCCAAGTGCGATCGGCATCGACAAATACTTCAGGAATTGAAGTGCCTGGCAAAATATCATGAAATTGATTTAATAATAGTCCTTTCCATGCAGTTTCCAGTTTGGTCATGGGATAGTCAATATTTGCAACTAAGGCAGCGATCGCGCTATATTTTTCGGCATTACCCAAGAGAATTTCTAACTGGCGATTTTGTCGTTTTTGGTCTGCCTTGGTGGTATATGTACCGCGATGGAATTCTAAATAAAGTTCATCTTGCCAAATGGGTAAAGATGGCGTATGGGAAGCACTTTCTGTCTTTAACTCCGATAGAAAATTTGCCAAAGTGCCAGCCTGCATCGAAAAGAACATCGGTGAATCTGTCCAAGATCGCCCCTGATTGAGCATATCGGCGGTTGGTCCTCCCCCATGATCGCCAACCCCATAGAGCCATATTGTTTTGGAAATGCCATGCAATTCTTCCTGTTTAGCGAGATACTTGGCGATCGCCACAGGTTCAATGCCTTGACCGATTTCATTGCTAAAATAGGTCAAAATTTGACTGCCATCCACACCTTCCCACCAAAAAATTTGATAGGGAAACTTATTGGTATCATTCCATAATAGTTTTTGCGTGACAAAGGCGGTAAACCCACTTTTTGTAAGGATTTGGGGCATTTGCCAATGGAAGCCAAAGGTGTCAGGCAACCAAGCAATTTTCACCTCTTGATCGAATTTCTCCCGAAAATAGGCTTGTCCATAGAGAATTTGCCGAATCAGCGATTCACCACTGGGTAGATTGCCATCGGGTTCTACCCACATCCCGCCGATGAGTTCCCATTTACCCTCCGCCACCGCCTGTTGAATTTGCTGAAATAGCGCAGGATCTGCCTGTTCCATCCATTGATAGGATAGCGCCGTACTTTGATTGAAAATTAGTTCGGGATAGGATTTTTGTAAATTGAGAGCAGAATTAAATGTACGCTGCATTGCCTGTTTGGTTTCCGCGATCGCCCAAAGCCAAGCCACATCAATATGAGAATTGCCCAGTAAATAAATCTGTCGCTCCTTGAGAAATTCGCCATATTGCAGCAATGGTTCGCGAATTGTGGCTAATTGGGAAAATAAAGATTCTTGATCTTTGTCAGCTTTGGAAATCAGTAATTTGTTTAATTCGGCGATCGCCAATTCCAAAGGCTGAATATCAACTTGTTCCCTGATCAAAATTGGCAAATAAATCTCCAAAACCGCCAATTCATCGGCAAATTGCTGAGGATCGCCAGCTTGATGGGCATATTCCCAAACTATCTGCGATCGCTGGAGCGCCCCGATGTCATGCTTCGGGCTATTTAACTTCAGTTCGATGACAAATTCCTGTCCAGCCGCGCAATCAGTCAACAGCAACCGACATTTTTGATCGAATAAATCCCCTTCCTGCACCTGCTGCCCATTAATAAATACCGCCCACCAATCCGCCCACAAAGTCAAGTGCAAATAAATAGCTGCCCCCCTTGTGTTAAGTCCTGCATAGGATTCAGGAACCTGCCAAATCTGCTTGATATGAATATTCTGCTCTTGCTTAAGAAACGCCAGCATTGGTATGTTTTTCTGAGAATTAACCAATGCTAAGGGTTGCCAATTACTCTGCGAGTCTTGCCTCTGCCAACCTGCCAATATTGACAACTGCGATCGCGATCGCAATTGTTCGATAATGCCGATCAAATCTGCAATTAGATTCATAATTTTTAATCCTAATGCTCAACTAAAAAACTTACTGAGCAAATTTTTTGATTGAACATCTTGCCAACGACTGCATAGGCATTATATGCCAAGACGTAAAGCTGCTTTAAATTTAAACAGCAAAAAGTACTGGCAATTTATAAATTACCGCCACTTTTTGCTGTTTTACTGCCCTCTATTTTGACTATTTCGCTTAAGACCTACTAAAGATAAAGTCAGTCGCGTAGCGAATGGCTCTACCTGTTAGGATTTAAAAGTATCTTTGAGAACCGTGCGTGCAGCTAGTTGGCTTCTTGTAGAAGATAATATCTCTGCCTCACGGCGCAGCCTTGCTGCTGTGTCACAGGTTTCTAAAAGTGACTGCTGCTCTAGAGTCGCACCCTGAAAATTGCTAGCAACCCAATAAGACAACTCAATCGGTCCTCTAGGGATTTTGGGTATTTCAATTTCCTGATCCGATAGTTTTTGGGACAACCGAATCACATCATTGAGTAGTTCCCTTACCTCCGTAGCCAATAGAAAAGGTGCATCATTACTAGGTGCATCCTCAATCCATTCCACCAAGCCCACACGATAGGGCGTTTCCCTAACATATTCCAGAACCCGAAATCTTTGCTGTCCCATTGTCAACAGCTTGAAGCGATCGTCTGGTAAACGATGAAACTGGACAATTTGAGCAACACAGCCAATATTGGCAGGTTTACCCGTCTCTGAGTCCCACATAAGTACGCCAAACATCCGATCGCTTTCTAAGACCGTATTGATCATCATGCGATAGCGATATTCAAAAATGTGCAGAGGTAGTGACTGCCCTGGAAACAGCACCAACTCAGGCAGAGGGAACAGTGGCAATTCACGAACTGAAATTGATGATGAAGTCATTTGCTAAAATTGGCACTAACTGGCACTAAGACGTTTTACCTAGTTTATCTGTTATGCGATGAAGATGGCAGCTAAATTCAGGAATTCCCATTAAAAAGCCAAATTGAGATCCGACATTACCTAATGCCTATGGCGTTAGCAACTCCCAATTTGCATTAACCTCCATAGTTACGTCTGGCTTTGTTAGCTTCATTGCGTAAAGCATCAAGGCGCTTTTCTAACAATGTGCGCGATCGCCCCTTAGAGGTATCACTGAGCATAATTTTTAACGCACTGCCCAAACTCTTATATGCAGCAGGAAGGGGGTAGCCGTTTTTGACCGCCAACCTGATCGCCCCTTGATCCGCCTCGATCATATTGCGAATATCTTTTTTACTTGTACCTTTGCGCCATAGCTGAAAACCTGCTACACCACAAATGCCAAGCGCCAGCACAAACAACAGTCCATTCTGTACCCATAGCTCACCAACCGCACCCCCTAGCCCGATCGCCAAGGCAGCCACTTCCCAACCATCTTTGGGGACAGCATCATTCTGAATGCGTGCCACCTCATGCCAAAACAGCAAGTTGCGCTGATCCTCGGCAAGACGCTCCCAACGCACCATGTCTACTAAAACCACCACCTCATCACCACCAGCCTCTTCGCAGGCAATTAGGGGCGGACGCACACCGTCAGCATTAAGCACTTTTACCCATGCTTGCAACTCTGGCGGCAGTAAATCTTGCAAGCGGCGAATTTCGGTTCTGGCGAAGGTATTGCGAAGAGATGAAGTTGGAGATGGCATGAATCTGCGTCAAGGGGGAAAAGGTTTAGAAATGGACGGACAAAATATGCAAAGAGGAATGGGACTATTTTTTTTAATAGTTACGCCAAGATTAACGTATCTTTAAAATATAACCCCTATGGTGTCTATTTTACAGCGCTTTGCGATTAAGTCCAGAGCAAGAAAAGTTTTGAAAGCCTGACGAAGCAACGTATTCAATATTTTTATTGGAGATCGTTTGATTGGTGGCTGCTGCAATTGTCGCTAAGGAATGAAATTTTCATCTCTAAATTACTTGAAACTTGGGATTATGCTTGAGCGAAGTGGCATCAAAGGACAATGCCCAGCCTAGAAAACGCTCGTTGAGAATATCACTCTGGGGATCAATCAGCAACGCTAAATAGTTGCTAGGCTGCTTAATGACGATCGCGGTGTAGTCTTTACTGCGAATCACAGCATGGGTAAAAGCCTCAACGGGAAGTGAGGCTGCTAAGAGTGATTTCAAGCCCAATGCCTGAAATATTGGCTGTACCCAAATAATGCTCTTGCTGCCATCAACAAGGGTGTAATATTCTTTGGGCAGACCACTCAAATCAAAGGTGGCAGCCCCTAAAGTATAGTCTTCAAAACTATTGTGTTGCAAGGTTGTCATACATAAAGTAAGTCATAAGTTTAAGTAGTTAGGCGATCGCTTAGAAAGTAAGTCTGCATCTTCCCTTTACCTTTAATCATAATCTCCCCCCGATCAATAAATTGATATTTGTGCTGCAAAATATCGTGGGTTGAGGCAGATACATGAATAGATCCCGCTTGACCGTGAGACTCCATGCGACTTGCCACATTGACCGTATCTCCCCATAGATCGTAAATAAATTTCTTGATGCCAATCACCCCAGCCACCACAGGTCCCGTACTGATGCCAATGCGGATGTCAAAGGACTTACCCAGTTCTCCTGCAAACTTGTTGATCACCCGTTGCATATCTAATGCCATATTGGCGATCGCCTCGGCATGATCTGGGCGATATAGGGGCAGTCCACCGACTACCATATAGGCATCGCCGATGGTTTTAATTTTTTCTAAACTATATTTTTCTGCTAGGTTGTCAAAGGCGGAAAATATTTCATTCAGCAAACATACTAGCTTGACTGGGGAAATGGTTGCCGATAGCTCTGTAAAGTTGACGATATCGGCAAATAAAACGGTCACATCATTAAAGCCATCAGCGATGACTGTCTCGCCGCGTTTGAGGCGATCGGCGATCGCACAGGGCAAGATGTTTAACAACAACTGCTCTGAGGTATCCTTCTCTTTTTGAATAGTCGCCTCAGCCATCTTGCGCTCTGCAATTTCCTTGACAATGCGAGCATACATCTGGCTAAAGGCTGTCATGACATCGCCTAATTCATCGGTGCGGGATGCCAACATAGAGTGAAACCGCAGGACAGCCATTTCTTGAGAATCACAGCTTATGGAGTCAGCTACTAAGTCCAGATCTTCACGCAGTTTCAAAATTGGCAAAATGACAATTGTGCCTAAAACCACAAGGGTACTCGCGGTGACAAACAGGGAAATGATTGCCACTAAGCCAATAATGCGCCAAACATAGGCAACTAGTTCTGACTCAATGAAACTGATATTATGACGAATAACCAATATATAATTACTCCCTAGCGCTTTGCCGTTCCAAGCCACATCATAGCGATCCCCGCGATCGTCTAGCATCCGAATGACATCCTGCCCCCGCAAATCATTAACCCCAACTATTGACTGCTCACCCTTTTGGGCGATTACCTGATTTTTTTCATTCAACACTGCCCATCCCACCACATTAGTTTCCTGCTTCACCGATTTGGCTAAGCTGATCAGCTCCTGCTCGGTAGCCATAGAAATTGCGGATTTCAAAAAAAATCTTGCTTGAATGGCGGATACATTTTCCACCTGCTCTAATAGCTCTTGTTCACGGCGAAAGTAAGATGGGACAAGAATAATCGCCTCAATGACGACAATGCTAATAAAAATCCAAAAGGCAATTCGTCTTGATAATTTGGCTTTGGCTAAACTAAGCAGCGCCTGCGATCGCTTCTCCATGATTGCTTCCTGCTACTACAATTTATTGAATCGCGATGCACACAATCATAACAACCGTCATAGCGCTTAGATAACAACGCTGTTTCTTAATTTGCTATCACCAAGACCAATACTACGGACAAAATTGGTCAGAGATAGAGCCGTAAGAGCAAAGCTTGTGGAAATTAGGGTGTAATTTAATCGAAGTAAGGTCTAAATCAATACTTCGGACATAAAAAAAGGGGAACAAAAAAGCTATTCATCGGATAAGGTGCAAGTAATAAATCAAAGCACCAAATGAATAGCATTAATGACATATTACCGAAAGTAGCAACCAAGGCACAACAGAAATTTCCTTGCTGTAAATAATTCGTTGATGGCTAAACAGGTTGAGAAGGGAAGCAAAGATGATTCCAATGACCATTAAGTTCAGCTATCTTGAGCAAGCTTAAAGCT
>NZ_JACJPY010000068.1 GCF_014696345.1 Pseudanabaena cinerea FACHB-1277 | reverse complement strand
ATTGTCTTGAAAACATTCTTTCTTTTGCTCGATAAATCTTTCTTCTCAAACTGGTTTTCCAAATGCTGCTATTGTACCCCTTAATTCCTCAATAGGCTGTAATAAGACTAACATCAACATAAATAGCTTTGATATCTTCTAACTCATTCAAAGCCTGTTGAGTTAATAGTAATTGTGTGGTTTTGCCCGATTCAATGCCACCAAATAACAAATGTACTGAAGAAGGGCAGAGTGCAACTCTGCCAGTAATTTCTGCAATAGGATTATTTGGCAGATTGACATAAAATCCTCGCTCGACAGCGCGTTGAGGATTAGAAGTACCTTCAAAAGCTGACATCAGCCTGCGGAAAAATTTCAGGCGATCAGACATGATATTTTTCTACTTAATTGCGAGTTAGTGTTTACATCTTAGCGGATTAACCAAAATCTGCAAAGAAGCCGACTACCGCACTACAGCAAAAAATATGGTGTTGCGATAAGATGATTGTTGCAAGTAAATGATTGTCCCCGATCTAACTATGACCGCCAGTACCACACCCAAATTTTCCGCAGCCGAAATTAAATCTGAGGGCTTGACCCTTGATGAATATCAGATGATTTGCGATCGCCTAAATCGTGAACCCAACAAAGCCGAATTGGGGATGTTTGGGGTGATGTGGTCAGAGCATTGCTGTTATAAAAATTCGCGTCCGTTGCTCAAGCAATTTCCGACCACAGGCGATCGCATCCTTGTGGGACCTGGCGAAAATGCGGGTGTGGTCAAGATTACCGATGAGATTGCCATTAGTTTTAAAATCGAAAGCCATAACCGTCCTTCGGCGGTGGAGCCTTATCAGGGGGCGGCGACAGGTGTGGGCGGCATTTTGCGTGATATTTTTACGATGGGGGCGCGTCCCGTGGCGATTTTGAATTCGTTGAGATTTGGGGAACTGTCCGATCCTTGGGTGCGGAGCCGTGTCAATGGCATTGTCAATGGGATCGCGGGCTATGGTAACTGTATCGGGGTTCCCACGGTGGGCGGTGAGGTTTATTTTGATAAGGCTTATAGCCGTAATCCGCTAGTCAATGCGATGGCGATCGGGATTATGGAAACTAAGGAGATCGTCAAATCGGGGGCGGCTGGTGTCGGCAATCCTGTGGTTTATGTGGGTTCGACCACGGGGCGCGACGGCATCAAGGGCGCGAGTTTTGCGAGTACGGAGATTTCTGACAAATCGGAACAGAACCGCTCGGCGGTACAGGTGGGCGATCCATTTTTAGAAAAGGCTTTAGTGGAAGCCTGTTTAGAAGCTTTTAAAACTGGGGCTGTGGTTGCCGCGCAGGATATGGGTGCGGCGGGGTTGACCTGTTCTACTTCGGAAATGGCGGCTAAGGGCGGCGTGGGTGTGTCGCTGGATTTAGATAAGATCCCTGCGAGAGAAACGGGAATGAATGCTTATGAATATCTGCTTTCGGAATCTCAGGAGCGAATGCTATTTGTGGCGCATAAGGGCAGGGAAGCGGAACTGATTGAGATTTTTGAGCGTTGGGGACTTCATGCGGTGGTGGCGGGTGAGGTTCTGGAAGAGCCAATTGTGAGGATTCTTTGGCATGGCGAAGTGGCGGCGGAGATTCCTGCGACGGCTTTGGCGGACAATACGCCGATTTATCATCGTCAACTTGCAGATACCCCTGAGTATGCTAAAAAATCTTGGGCTTGGGATGAGAAGACGGCGATCGCCTCTTTCCCTAATATCAACCCTAACGAAGCCCTATTGAAGTTACTCGATACACCTGCGATCGCCTCAAAAGCATGGGTCTATCGCCAATACGATCATCAGGTGCAGAATAATACGGTGCTTTTCCCCGGTGGTGCGGACGCGGCGGTAATTCGTTTACGCAGTCAAGGTTTCGGCACTGGTGAGCTAAGTTCTGCTCAATGTCAAATCGAGTCGCTCGCAGGGGTATCTGCCACCGTTGATTGCAATGCCCGTTATGTCTATCTCGATCCTTACGAAGGCGCGAAATTAGCGGTTGCTGAAGCGGCTAGAAACCTTTCTTGTGTTGGTTCGGAACCTTTATCAGTTACGGATAATTTGAATTTTGGCAGTCCCGAACACGCGATCGGTTATTGGCAGTTACATGAGGCTTGTCGTGGGATTGCCGATGCTTGTCGCGAGTTGTCCACACCTGTAACGGGCGGTAATGTCTCGCTCTACAATGAAACCATTGATGCAGAAGGCAATTCTCAACCCATCTATCCCACACCTGTAATTGGTATGGTCGGTTTAGTGGAAGATGTCACTAAAGTAGTCGGTCAGGGTTGGCAGAATGTGGGGGATGCGATTTATTTATTAGGTAGCGATCGCGCCAGCCTAGCAGGTTCTGAATATCTCGCCTCAGTCATCGGTGAAGTCACAGGTCGTCCGCAGTCTGTGGATTTTGAATTGGAACGTAAAGTTCAATTCGCTTGTCGTCAAGGTATTACCCAAGGCTTAATTCAATCCGCCCATGACTGTTCTGATGGTGGACTAGCGGTAGCGATCGCCGAATCCTGTATTTCGGGCAAACTCACCGCCCAGATTCAACTAACGAATTCTCAAGATTTACATTTAACCCAAATTCTCTTTGGTGAGGGTGCAAGTCGAATTATTGTTTCTGTCAAAGAAGGCGATCGCACAGCATGGGAGGCTTATCTTACTAATCAATTAGGTAATGCTTGGCAACACATTGGTAATGTTAGTGAAGCAACTAGGGATTTAGAGATTTTGGTAAATGGTGAACAGGCGATCGCTTTATCTCTATCGCAAATCACTCAAAATTTTAATGAGTCAATCCCTAAACGCATGGGACATATCCTATAAAAGAAGTAAGGCGTTTTTGGGCATTTGTACAATACATTTGCCCTATACTCCTTTCCTATGCTCACTATCGACTTAGATCTGCCGATTCGCGCAATGATGCCAAATAAAAATATTCGCTCATATAGGAATTTGGGTGAAAGACCTACTTTATTAAAAAGTCACACTTTGTCGCCGCAACGGTTTAAGCCAGATCGTTTAATTGGCTTCACCTGCTTACCCATATGAGCGAAACTTTATGTAGCATAAAAAAATTGCTCGTCAACGCTTCGGGCTGATGAGCAATTTTTCGAGATTTAAATCTCACAACTTTTAATATTCAAATACCCAGATTGCCCAGCCCTTTGCTGTTACCGTAATCACATAGGCACTCGACAGGCGACCGCATAATTTCACCACTTCCGCCCAATCACTACTGGTACGAAAGATACTGTAGGTATAGCCGTTGTAGGCGATCGCTGCCACAGGTTTGTCAAAATCCTCAATCTTGATATGGTGATAACGAATTTGTGAGGGAACGATCACGAAATCGGCTGTTTTCCCCCCCAATCGAAATAGTTGCTCTTCAGGTAACTGATCGCTCATGACATTTCCCTCGATTACTTGCTCATTCATAAAACTTTATTCTATCTATTAACTCCAGTATGCCCCGCACTCCACAACTTAGCTACGATCGCGGCACATTAATTTTACATCCACCGCCTGCGGGAAAAGCATGGGTTGATTTTGTGACATGGGACGATCGCATAGAAAAGTTTCGGATGCCTGCCCATCATTACCGCGAATTGATTTTGGCAATGCGATCAGCAGGAGTGGCGATCGCCGATCAAGCTAAGAAATATGGCGAGTTAAATCTGCAATCGCGGATGATCATGGAGCCATATCCCCATCAGCGCGAAGCCCTTGCCGCATGGCAGCGTGTGGGTAAGCAGGGCGTGGTGGTACTGCCCACCGCCGCAGGTAAAACCTATCTGGCACAATTGGCGATGCAAGCCACCAACCGCAGCACCCTAGTAGTTGTACCGACCCTAGATTTAATGCATCAATGGTATGCCCATTTACTGGCGGCTTTTCCTGATGTGGAGATTGGGCTATTGGGTGGAGGCTCTCGCGATCGCAGTCCGATTTTAGTCGCCACCTACGACAGCGCCGCCATCCAAGCCGAAGCCCTTGGTAATCTCTATGGGCTAATTGTGTTTGATGAATGTCACCATTTGCCAACGGATTTTAATCGCGTCATTGCCGAATATGCGATCGCGCCCTATCGTTTAGGCTTATCCGCCACGCCCGAACGCAGCGATGGCAAACACGCCGATTTAGAAATCCTAATCGGGGCTGAGGTTTACCGTAAGTCCGCCGCCGACCTTGCAGGACAGGCACTTGCCGAACATCAAGTTGTGCAGATCAAGGTTTCACTGTCTACTCAAGAGCGAGATCGCTACGATGACCTAATGCAAGTTCGCAATAACTTTTTAAAAGAAGCGAAAATCTCCCTCGGCGGTCTTGATGGTTGGCAAAGATTTGTACAGGCAAGCGGGCGATCGCAGGCAGGACGCAGAGCGATGATCGCCCATCGGCAGGCTAAAGAAATTTCCCTAGGCACAGAATCAAAACTGCGGGTACTGTCGGACTTATTAGCACAACATTTTCCCGAACGCATTTTAATTTTTACCAACGATAATGCTACGGTCTATCGCATCTCACAGGATTTGCTAATTCCCGCCCTCACCCACCAAACACCGATCAAAGAGCGTCACGAAATCTTAACCAATTTTCGCGAAGGCAAATATAAGACCCTTGCCGCCTCCCATGTACTAAATGAAGGCGTTGATGTACCCGATGCGCGGATTGCCATTTTGCTATCAGGCACAGGCTCTGAACGCGAATATATTCAACGTTTGGGGCGCGTATTGCGGCGGGGCAGTGAGAGCAATAAACAGGCAATTTTATATGAAGTGGTGACTGAAAATACCAGTGAGATGCGAACCTCAGAACGCCGCCGTGGAGTTACGCCAGTTAATAGCGATCGTGATTCTAAAGTGATTCAAATCGGCTTAAAGTACGATCAAGTGCGCCCAGAACGCCCGATCGCCGCCGAAACCGCCACTAATTACGAAACAGATCCCCAATAGAGCATGGATTCACTGTCGCTCAATTTATTCTCTGGCTCGTTTTCATCTCGTCACTCATCCTTGTAAACTGATAGAGTGCGGGACTTCCCACTCACATTAGTTAAAAAATAATTTTAGAAAGTGGCAATCATGCAAAATACTCGCCTAAGCACAATTGTCAGTACCAGTGTTGAAAGGCTTTCTCAATGGTCTCGTAACCCTTGGCGACACATATCTCTGATTGTAATTAGTCTACTGTCAGGTTTTTTCTTAGCTTCTATAATTTCCACAGTATCAGGGGTAAAGTCGGAGCAGGATGCCATTTCCGCAGGGATTGTGCTTTTGGTTGTCGAGCTGATCAATCGCTATGTCTATGGTATGAGGCGCGAACCTAATAGAACCAATGAGACTAATCCATTAACGCCTGAGATTCTTAATTCCCTGAAATTAGGTCTGATTTACGGACTATTTTTGGAGGCATTCAAGTTAGGATCTTGATTCCCCAATGCGGCGCTTCGCACCGCATCACTAATACTTTGGTTGTAATGTAATGTCTATAGCAAAAATACCACAACCAAAACATCACAACCAAAACACTTTTACCCTTGTCAAGTAAGCATCTAACTACGTCTTTGAGTAACTTGATCGGCAAAGTCGGCGATGTTAGGTGGCATTGACGTTCCTGTAAGGATTACACTTACCTTCGGCGATCGCGTTTTAATCGCTGACAGCAATTCATCCTCACTAACTAGCGATCGCGCCATCAACAAATTTGCCTGATCAATTATCACCAAACCCGCAAGAGCAGACTGAATCGCTGTTTTAGCATAGTTCCATAGTTCTAAGATTTGCGACTTCTCCACATCCGTCAGGTCAATGTCATTTTGAGCAAGGTCGCGATCGCCTTCACAACGAAACCATGCAAGATTTTCCACAAGCCGCCGAGGGTTTTGCAGTCCTTGATGAATTCCGACTTGAAAGGGTTGCGCCAATAACACCTGCGTACCCTGACCAGCGACCCTCAGAGCATGGGCAATCACATCGACATAAAGATCGCGATGGGGCGCGATAAAGACCTGAACATTACCTCTAATTGGGGTCACAATGGGGGAATCTTTGGGTAAAGGGATGTTTTTGGGCTGTGCTTTGATTACGGTTGCATTAACTGGAGCAGTTTTAATTGGAGCCGTCATAAACAAATCTAGTGTCTTAATTATGGATTAGCATCATACCAGACACTAGATGTAAGTAATACCCCCAAAGAAAAATCACTTTCATGATTTGGTGTTACTTAAAGGAATCCTTGGCAACAGACCACACAAATTGGGGCAGAGATAGCATTCTTTTCCAGCGCCAAGGCTCTTGATAGAGGCGATATAGCCACTCTAGATGGTTGTCACCGATCCATTGTGGGGCGCGGATTTTATGACCTGACCATATGTCAAAACTACCACCCACCCCAATCCAGATTGCCTTGGGGCAGAGGTGGCGATGTTGATCAATCCATAGCTCTTGACGCGGTACGCCCAGACCCACCAAGATTAAATCTGCCTGTGCTGCTTGTAGTTGCTCGCAAACTTGCGCCTCGCTCACCGCATCGAAATAACCATGATGTGTGCCAGCGATCGCTACATTTTGCCAGCGCTGCTGCCAAATACTAACGACTTGATCAACAACTGTGGGCGCACCACCTAGTAAAAAGATGCGCCATTGATTGCGGACAGCCTGTTCAACCACTTGCTCTGATAACTCAATGCCAGGACAACGCTTGATTTTTTCACCTCGCGATCGTAAATACAAAACCACGCCCGAACCATCGGGAACAACTAGCTCTGCTGATTGAATCACCCTCGCTAGGGCTGGGTTTTGACGTGCCTGCATGGTCATTTCGGCATTAATTGTCACCACATGAGTACCCTGCCTAGCTTGCAGTCTCTCTACCAGCCAAGCAACATAATCTTCGTGGATATGCACGGGCATATCTAGCACTCTAAACTGTCGCAAGGTGAATCCTCTCCAGATGTATCCACATATTTATGATATTTGTATGTTTGTCGAGATGTTTATCAAAATATTCATCAAAATATTCATCAAAATATTCATCAAAATATTTATCAAACAAATAAGTCTAAAAAGCCTGCGCCTCCAGCACGGCTATATATTAACATACGGCTTTGTGCTAGAAAATATGGCATAAAGCTGTATAAATTCATCTTCGCTTTTAGAATTTTTCTGGGATATAAGTCAGTGCCAAACCCTGTAATTGGGAATAGCTGCCATAGCTTTGATTGATTGGCAAAGTTGTAGGATAGCTATACAAGCAATTAATTAAAGATGAATTATGGATTTTAGTGCAGCTTTACCGATTTTTGCTATTACCTTACGTGAGGGTGTAGAAGCGGCTCTGGTGGTGGGAATTGTTATGGCATACCTCAAAAAAGCCGATCGCAGCGTGCTAAATCCTTGGGTATTTGGCGGCATTGGTACGGGGATTTTTGCCAGTGTGGTCGTGGGCATAGTTTTAAATTGGTTCTTCCAAAAAGTTGAGAATACAGAACCAATGCAGGCGGCTTTTTATGGGCAGCTATGGCAGGGCGCTCTGGGTACAATCGCGATCGCTATGTTGAGTTGGATGTTGGTTTGGATGACTGAAAATGCTAAGGCACTCAAGGGCGAAATTGAAGGCCAGATCGGCAAGGCGATCGCCAATGAGCAGAGTGCAGGTTGGGCTGTGTTTGTGCTGATTTTGATCGCAGTTTTGCGGGAAGGTTTTGAGGTCGTAATTTTTATTTCGGCAAAATTGCAGACGGGGCTTGTGCCAATTATGGGCGCGATCGCGGGTTTAGTCAGTGCCGTTGGCATTGGCGTTGCCCTATTTCAATTTGGCATTCGCATCAATCTCAAAGCTTTTTTTCAGGCGATGGGAATTTTTTTGTTATTAATAGTGGCGGGGCTAGTGATTAGTGCCATCGGTCACATTGACAAAGCGATCGCCGCCTATGCTGAACTTTCACAGACTGCGATCTGTTTACCCGCCGACTCTGCCATTAGTTCCTGTTTGCTAGGTGGGCTAGTGTGGGATGTCCATGAGATTCTGCCCGACAGGCAGTTTCCAGGCATACTGCTCAAGGCGATGTTTGGCTTTCGCGATCGCCTATTTCTAGGGCAAGCGATCGCTTACTTCGCATTTCTCCTATCCGCAGGTTCGCTCTATTTCCGCAGCCTTGCAGATAAACCGACAGGGAAGGTCAGCGCATAGCGCTGACCTTCTCTGTAAAAGTTCTAATTGACTGCCAAAAGTGTTGGCAAGCCTTGTCAGACAAGATGTCTGACCTACAAATTTAGAATCCCTGTAGCGCGGGCATCCTGCCCGCTTTTTGGGGGGATTTGTCAGTCAATCAGGTAAAAGTTAAGCCGCAGGTAACTCGCCGTTAACTTGGACTTTGAAAGCTTTTACTTCATTGGCTTTAGGCAAAGTCAAGGTGAGAATACCATTGCTATAGTCAGCCTTGACTTGTTCATGGGCGATCGCTAAGGGCAGCGCGAATACACGGCGGAACTTGCCATAGCTCATCTCGCTCCAGTAGTAGCCCTTGTCCTTATCTGATTCGGACTTGCGTTGGAAATGGCGTTCACCAGCAACTGAGAGAGAATCCTTAGTAACTTGAATATCAATATCATTAGGATTGATATCGGGTAGGGATAGTCTGAGGGTTAGATTTTCGCCATCATCGCGCAATTCACTGGCAGGAACCCAGCTACCTTTACTTGCCCCTTGATCAACAGTGGCGAAGTCTCCAAGTAAGCGATCGAATTGACGGCGGACTTCTTCGATTTCTTGAAAAGGTTGCCAACGTACTAACATAGATATCACCTTTGATTGTTTCTAGATTGTTTTCATTTGAACTTTGAGAAGTAGATGAAACATCTTGAATCTATCTGGATTAGATATTTGGTACTTCCCTTTTGTTCATGGTTTTATTATTCAACAACCTTAGAAACAGAGGGAGCAGGAGAACCTCACTTAAAAAGGGCGGTTCTCCCAACATGAAAATCCAAGAGCCTGCTACGCAGTTGACATTGGCTCTTGGGCTATTTAATTACAAATTGCTAAAGCCCTTTGCAGACGAGCGATCGCTAATCCTTTGCGGTGCAGTAACAATAGAGAGGGAATAATCTCTGGTCCATGGAGATCGCCTGTGAGGGCGGCGCGTAAAGGTTTCATGACTGCCCCTTTTTTCACCCCTTGCGACTTCATCACCACCTTGAGGATTTCCCCAGCGCGATCGCTATCGAGATCCGTAGATTCCTTGAGAGCATCAATCAAAGCAGTGATAATTCCCGCGATACCTTCCGCTTGCAAAGTTGTTTTGGCATCATCTGTATATTCTGCAAATTCTTCAAAAAAGAACTTACTGATGGTGGGTGCATCGGTGAGCAGGGTGAGGCTAGGGGCGATTAACTTGGTGAGATCCAAGAGCCACGCCCGATCAACTGTAGTCAGGTCATAGCCAGCCCCTTGCAAAAATGGCATCAGGCGATCGCAGACATCTTCCGTTGGCAGAGAATGCAAATATTGACTATTGATCCAGTTCAATTTATCCCAGTCAAATTTCGCACCCGCTTTATTGACGCGATCGAAGCTAAAAATCTGAGCCGCTTCTTGAATGGTAAATAGTTCTTTGCCATCGTTAGGCGACCATCCCAACAAAGCCATATAGTTGTTAAAGGCTTCAGGAATATAGCCCATATTCCGAAATTCCCAAACGGAAGTAGCACCATCACGTTTTGAGATTTTTGCGCCCTGTTGATTGAGAATTAGGGGCGTATGCCCAAACTGTGGCGGCGTTGCCCCTAACGCTTCATAGATCAAAATTTGCTTGGCAGTATTGGCAATATGGTCTTCACCACGGATCACTTGCGTGATCTGCATATCGATATCATCTACTACTACCGCGAAGTTATAGAGAGGCAAGCCAATCTTACCCTGCTCATCGACACGGGCAATCACCATGTCGCCGCCCAAATCGCTGCTACTCCAAGATACAGTGCCACGCACCAGATCATCCCAAGCGATCGTGCGTGGCTCTTCGATCATAAACCGAATCACAGGGCGGCGACCTTCTGCCGCAAAAGCTTGTCGCTCGGCTGCGGTGAGGTGGCGGTGACGATTATCGTAACGCGGCGCTTGTTTGTTCGCTTTTTGGGCTTCACGCATTGCCTCAAGCTCGGCTTCGGTGCAGTAACAGAAGTATGCCTTCTTTGCGGCTAATAACTGCTCAACGGCGGCAATGTAGCGATCGCTGCGTTGTGTTTGAAAAAATGGACCTTCGTCAAAATTAATCCCCAACCAAGCCAAGCCTTCGAGAATATTTTGTGTATATTCATCCTTAGACCTCTCGCGATCAGTGTCTTCGATGCGGAGGATGAATGTGCCACCGTGGTGACGGGCATAAAGCCAATTAAAAACGGCAGTGCGGGCAGTGCCAATATGCAGGTTGCCTGTGGGACTAGGGGCAATACGAACTCGAACAGACATGAATTTATCAACGTTAGTTAAAGCTTGATTATCCTTTAAAACAGGTCATGGCTGTTAGTTTCATATTATATTCGTGCGAAACGCAAAGAGCAGCGCGGTGCGCTGCTCTTTGCGTTTTTGGTTCTAAATTGCTTAACTATGGCTATATTTTTCACTAAACAGCATAGCCATTTTTCCATTAAAAACCTTACGGGGTTAGCTTGCTAATTTACTCATTCGTTCCCAATGCACCTGGCGAGCCTGTCAATGTACGTCGTGGCGAACAAGTGGCGATCGTAATGATTAAAGTCATAATGTAGGGCATGGCATTGAATAAGTAATAGTAAGAATCAAACCCAACAGCCTGAAGAGCAGGTCCGATCGCTTGCGCTCCACCAAACAGCAAAGCTGCCCATAGACAATGAATTGGCTGCCATCTGGCAAAAATCACAAGAGCAACCGCCATTAAACCTTGACCACTGGAAATATTCTCAGCCCAAAGTCCTGGAAAATACAGCGATAAACTTGCGCCACCGATACCCGCAAGAAAGCTGCCTGCGACGATCGCGCAGGTACGCACACCCACAACGGAAATTCCCATCGCTCTGGCAGCACTGGGGCTATCGCCTACAGCTCTCACATATAAACCCCACCGAGTCGAACTAAAAAACCATTGCATCAGAGGTGCGATCGCAATCCCAATTAATAGCAATGGGCTAACCTTCAGAGCCGCTTGGACTTGCGGTAAGCTGCTCCAATTGCCCCACTCAAATAAAGGCAAAGGAACCGCTTTGGGTTGGATAAAGGCTTTACCAAAGAAAAAAGCAATCCCACTACCAAAAATAATCATCGCAATACCGACAGCGACATCGCTTACCTTAGGACGTTGCGATAACCATGCATGAATTAATCCCAGTCCAACACCTGACAACCCAGCCGCTAAGACTCCTAACCAAGGTGATTTGGTCAAAAAAGAAACTGCATATGCGGTCATCGCCCCAGTGAGCAATGTTCCTTCTAGACCAAGATTAATCTTGCCAGCTTTTTCTGTAAGACATTCACCTAAACTAACAAATAGAAATGGTGCGCTGCCTCGGAGTGTACCTGCAACGATCGCCAGAGGTACGCTCATCCAGCCTAGTGAAGTATCTGACATAGTTTTGAATTTAGCAATTAGCGATTTTTGATTCAGCGATTAATTCAGCAATTAGTAGTTAGGCATTAGCTGTTAGCCTTTAATAATTTTAAGTAATTTTAAAATTTTTTTAAAAGCTAATCGCTAATAGCTAACTGCCATTTAAACAACAGTTGCAGATGCGTCAATCTTAACTTCTGGTTCTCTATCTTTAAAGAAGTCAAAGCGACCATAGAGAGATTCACTGAAGAGAATAGCTAAGAATACGATGCCTTGAAATAGCAAAACCGTAGCATCTGGCAGTCCAAACGATCTCTGTAGAGCGCTTCCACTTGCCAGAATACCTCCCATCAATACAGCAACAAGTACCGCAACTAAAGGATTTTGTCTGGCGATAAATGCAACTAAAATACCGCTATAGCCATAGCCAGAAATTAATGAGGCATTTGCACTGCCATGAATAGCGGCTACTTCCACCATCCCTGCTAGACCAGCGCAGGAACCTCCCAAGAAACTGACGATTAATGTAAGTTTGCCAACTGGTAAGCCTGCGATTTTAGCAGCGCGAATATTACCACCGACAGTGCGTACTGAAAAACCAAAAGTAGTGCGATGAATCAAAAAATAAGCGATCGCACAGGCAACTAATCCATAAATTAGACCGTAATGCACTCTGGTATTGGGAATACTTTGCAGCATATTAACAGCCGAAAGTGGGAAGCTAGAGGGTTTATTTAAGGTGGAAGGATCGCGCATTGGTCCTTCTACTAAGGTGTTAAGCACTGCGATCGCAATGTAATTCATCAACAAACTACTAATAGTTTCATTAACACCGCGATAGTACTTAATCGCACCAACAAACATAATCCATAGACCACCTGCAATAATGCCGCCCATCGCCATAGCTATCTGCACCATGAGAGAGGGTAAGGAAGCTAGCGATAAACCAATAGAGATTGCTCCCAATCCACCAACAATTAAAGCTCCTTCATTGCCAATAACCGTCAGTCCTAGCATCGCTGGTAGAGCCGTGCATAAACAGGTCAGCATCAAAGGGGCTGATCGAATTAAGGTTCCTTGCCAAGAGAAACTATTACCAAAGGCAGATGAATAAATCGTGCCATAAATTGCGATTGGATTTTTTCCTTGGACGGCACAAAAAATCCCGAAAATGACTAATGATGCAAGTAAAGCTCCTATGGGAAGCAGAAAATTCTCAGATGTTGAACGCCAGCGATCGCGCATATTCATATAGTTATTTCTCAAATGAATGATATACAAATAAAAGGATTTGAAACTTGCGAAGTAAGTCTTAAATCCTTTTATTTGGTCTAGCCTTTAACGCTTCCGATTACACCTTCAACAAACCAATCCATCTTTTCCAGATCGGGATCTGTCTGCTTGAACTCTTTGCCTTTAGCAATTACAACTTTGCCAGTGTTATCTTTCATTTCACCAGCATAAATAATCATGCTGCCATCTTTGAACTTAGCCATTACGGTTTCAGCTTCCTTCTTAGCCGCAGCACTGACGGCACTACCAAATGGCGATACCTTACAGAATCCTTCCTTAAGACCACCGCGCAAAATGTGAGGAATACCTCCATCCATAAGCGTCTTACCTGACTTGAGCAGCTCCACATACTTGGTATAGACATTGATCCAATCCCATTCTGCACCAGTTAGATATCCATTCGGAGCAAGTGATGCTTGATTAGTGTGATAGCCTGTGCAGAATATTTTCCGTTTTTCTGCTGTCTCCATCACAACTTTGGGACTGTCCACGTGGCAGGTTAAGACATCTACACCCTGATCGATCATGCTGTTAGCAGCTTCAGCTTCTTTGACTGGAACTGACCAATCACCTGTGAAGATTACTTGAACTGTCGCTTTAGGATTAACGCTACGAGCGCCTAGGGTGTAGCTGTTGATATTGCGAACTACCTGCGGAATTGGCTTTGCAGCCACAAATCCTAGCTTACCAGACTTAGTTGATAGTCCTGCCACGACCCCTGCAACATATTGTGCTTCATCAATGTAGCCATAGTAACTTCCGATGTTTTTTGGGGTTTTACCTTCTGTGTACAGCCCACCGCAATGGAAAAATTGCACCTTAGGATTCTCTGGTGCTAATTTGAGAATGTGTGGATCGAAGTAGCCAAAAGAGGTGGGAAATAGTGCTGTGACAGCATTTTGGTTGATCATGCCGAGCATGGTTTCTTGAACTACAGCCGTTTCTGCAACACTTGCTTCACTGTATGTTTTAACACCAGGAAGCTTGCTGATCGCCGTTTCGCCTTCAAAGTGGGCTTGACTATAGCCGAAGTCATCCTTAGGTCCAACATAGATAAAGCCAATGTTTAGAGTTGCTGCCGCAGGTGCGCCTGTAGTGCCTGTGGCTGTACCTGTACCTGTATTAGCTGTTGGTGTTTGTTCCGAACAACCAGCCCATAGTTGAGATGTAGCACCAAAAGCGGCTGTGGCGATCGCGCCTCGGATAAATTGGCGACGGGGAATGTAGATTGGACTCATTGGTTCATACCTTAATATCAAGATTGAATGTAATGAATTAATGCAGAGAACCCCGACTTTTTGGGTTTGCAAATTTTTTTACTTGCCTAGAAAAAGTCGGGGATCTTATAGCTGAGTGGCGACACATCGCACCGCCACCCGTTTTCGTATTTTAGAAGCTAAATACAGCCTGCAAGTTACCTACGAAAATAGTAGGATTGCTGTTGAAGTTGTTGGGGCTGAAGATGAAGTAAGCAGAAGGGACAAGGGAGATATTCTTGGTGACAGGATAGATGTAAGACAGTTCGAGATCGTACTGTGTACCACCATCACCGCCGCCAGAAATCAAGGAACTCTTGCCGCTAGTGAAGTTAAAGGGCATTCCAAAGGAGATCATTGCTTGAGCGCCTTCTTTGAATAGATCGGGGAAAGCAGCACCAACTTGGAATGTTTGCATTACAACATTGCTGGAACCACCCGCAGTTAGATTAACGTTAGTAGTACCATAGCCATAGCGACCAAACAAACCAAAGCCCTTAGATACTAGCCAATCAAAGTTAGCAACAAAAACATCAGATTGAGCGTTATTTGCACCTGCGACTGTACCAGGCAAAGATGGGGTGAATCCAGCACCACCTACAGTTCCATTAGCATTTGGGGCGAGGTTGGTACGACTATATAGCAAGCGGAATTTGAATGCATCACTAGGCTTGAACCCAAGTTCAGCAGTTAAAGCATTGTTGCCCCCAAAAAGACCTTGAGTTGGGCTTGCGGCAGAACCTGTACCCCCAAATTCATTACTTTCAGAGAGGTAGCCAATTTTAAAGTCAAATTGATTGCCTAGAGGAGTCATGAAGACTGCACCAGCGCCGCGCTTGGCATTGGTTAGCAAGGTACTGTTGATGGAGTTGAATGTGGTGTTCCAAGGATAGATGAAACGAATACCATCAAAGTACTTGTAGAAATTGACGCGAGGACCAACAACTAGGGTTGCTTTTTCAAATACTGGGAATGTGTAGGACAATTCACGCAAAACAAAGGTGTTAGCAGCAGCGCCAGCAGTTTGATCGGTGAAGGGAGTGCCTGTGGTATTGAAGAATCCACTTGAAGTATAGCTGTTGTATGGTGAACTTCCATTACCAACCGCCAACTGGGTAATTAATGAGTCCTTACCAGTAAAAGAGGTATTTAGGGTCAACCAAACTAAACCACTCATGGTTATATTGGGCTTTGTTGCAAGTGGTGTAGTTTTAGCCGCCGTAGTAGGATCAACATTCTCTCTGAGTACATTTGCACCCGAAGCGCCTGTGACGTTGAAGAAGGCGAGACCACTGAGTTTGGTGGTGGTGGAGAATTGTTGAGCTTCAAGCTTGGCGGTTTTGGCATCAAGGGCATCAACACGACCACGCAGGGTGGCAAGCTCGGCAGCAAACTCTTCTTGGAGTTTTTGCAGGGTGGCGAGGTCTTCTTTGGATACCTTGTCAGCCAAACCTGCGGAGATGATTTCGTTGATCTTGTCTAGACAAGCATTCAAACCAGCAGCAAATTCATAGCGGCTAGTGGCTTGATTGCCGCGAAATGTGCGATCAGGATAGCCTGCGATACAGCCATAACGCTCAACGAGGGACTGCAAGGCGGTAAAAGCCCAATCGGTGGGGCGCACATCACTCAACTGTGATACAGAGGTAACATTCTGAGCGATCGCTTTAGGACGATTTAGCTCAGTATTGATTGCCCGAATGGTTGCCGATTCATTGTTAACGGGCGCAGCTTCCTTGACATCAAGGGCAATTTTGCTAGGTTGATTGCTAGCCTGCAAGCTCAAGGCGTTGAGATCCTTACTTGGCTCAATACTTACTTTGACGGGTTCGACAGCCGCAGTTGATGCTACAGGAGCGATCGCTTGCATTTGCGTCTGGGTTTCCGCATTTACACCTGTCGCGGTGGCAGCCAGACTCAAGCCCAATAGAACTGACAAATTACTAATCTTTTTCATACCTTCACACCTTTTCACCGATTTTATACGAATTTCGTCTAGTCATAGGACTAAATCATAAATAAATTCTGGGATATCAAGAAGTCATGCGATTTTCTTGCGACTTATCCATAAATTTAGTATGTGTTTACTAAACGTCTACTGGAAATTTATCAGATATTTATTAGATGTTTAGTTGTTTAGCTTTGACTAGATGCAAATCAATAACTTCAAAAAACTAACAAAACTAACCTTGAGCAATTGTATTTAACAACACATTCTAATCCCACTCATCGCTCCATTTGCTATCCCAAGTATTATTGGGACTATTTTTATATTGGTATTTATTATTCTCAATTTCATTTTTAGTATTTTTTTTGGGGTTATTTGATTGAGTTTTGTCGGGTTTTGTCGAACTATTAAACGAGCTACTAAATATTTTATGGAATTGACTATTGTTATTGATTGACTGGACTGATGTAAAAAAAGTCATCATTAAAGTAATCGCGACAGCACCAAGTCCAGCACAAAATATCAGTACTAGTCCAATAGGAAGCTTGATCGACTCTAGAGATAAAAATTTAATGGTGACGGGGTTGATGTTTTGGCTAGAAAATATTGCTAGTCCCATAGAGCCAAGCCAAATCAGAATATAAAGGGTTAAACGCAGCATATCGGTATGTTTTGAATGGTGACAATGATTTTTTTGTATTTTTTGTATTTTTTGTGTTTTTGTATAGCTCAAAGCAATGTAAAAACTAACTCATAATATTCATAATGTAAGGATACGGGTACGATCTTCTGTGAGGAGTGGTATGATTGGCTCAAGTATTCGGTAACTTGGAGAACCATGAATCACGCTGGAAACACTTGGGACAAAGATGCTCTAAAGAATCCAGAAACAGAATATCAGTCTCTATTAGGTTCGTTGAAGGCGATACTGCATCGGCAAAACAAGTTTGCCATGATGTTTGTACGCTGCTCACCCAGTGAGGGTGAGCAAATTATACGGCGGATTAGGGCTGATATTGTGGAACCCAAAACTGCTGATCGCCAGATTAAGATCCAGACATTGCGGCTAGATCGGGCGATCGCAGACTTTCATGAAATGGTTTCAGAGATGTCGGATCTCCATGACACTGATGTTGTATTTGTGACTGGGATCGAAGAATTTTTGGAATGCCGAGTCAGTGAGTTAGCAAGTGAACTAGCTAATGGCGTGCTGCATATTCCGCGCCCGATCGCGCACCTAAGCTTGGCACAGCCTAAGTTAAAGGCAAAATTTTCCCTATGTTTTGTGTTTTTGTTACCCCTATTTGCGCTCAAATTTTTCATCGACAGCTACCCAGAATTATTTGATGAAGCAATTTCCGTATTTGAGTTTCCAACCGATATGGAGCTATTACGGCAAGAAACTTTTCGTTGGGTTGGGGGCGATCGCTATATGTTGTATGCCCAACTTAGCGAAGAAGAACGAGATCAGAAGTATGAAGATCTCCAAAAACTAATCGCGGCGCAACCTTTAATTTCTGACCGCAGGGTGGAATTATTGCTAGAGCAGGGAGGCTTGCTAGTGGCAGGTAATCGTTGCAAGGAGGCAATCGCCAATTGTGATCTGGCATTAAATATTCGTCCTCATAACCATTTGGCTTGGTATAACCGTGCTGTTGCCCTTGACCTGAGTGATCGTCATGAAGAGGCGATCGCCAATTATCGACAGGCAATCATGTACAAGTCAGATTTTTATGTGGCTTGGCATAATCTCGGCACTTCTTTGAGTATGTTGGGACGTTATGAAGAGGCGATTACGAGTTTTGACATGGCTTTGAAGTTTAAGCCAGATTATTACTATTCCTTTGGTGGTAAGGGGCTGGTTTATAGCGTCTTAGGTAAGCATGAAGAAGCGATCTCAATTTGTGAAAAGGCTTTGGCGCTTAAACCCGACTATGTGCAGGGTTGGTTTAGCCGTGCCTATGCCCTTGAAAGCCTTGGCAAATATGAAGAGGCAGTCGCCAGTTATGATCGCGCCTTAGAATATAAGCCCCACGATCATCAAATTTGGTATGGTCGAGCCAAAGCCCTTGAGTGTTGGGGCAACTTCACTGAGGCGATCGCCAGTTACAACCAAGCCCTAGAATTACGTCCCGATGACTATTACGCATGGAATAATCGTGGACTAGCACTCAGCAAATTGGAACTCTATGAAGAGGCGATCGCCAGCCATGATCGCGCATTGGCAATTAAACCTGACGATCATTTTGCATGGTACAGCCGAGGCAATGCCCTAAGCGGCTTAGGGCGACTAGAGGAGGCGATCGATAGCTACGACAAAGCGATCCAAATTTCACCACAGGAAACACAGGTATGGCAAAGTCGCCGTCTTGCCCTACGCAGATTAGGTTTTGACCATATTTAAGCTTTTAATTTGAGTTGTTAGTAGTTTTCATGTCACACCCTGCCCATCAACCTATGCAAAAATCGGCGGCAATTGGCTGTTCTAACCTGAATGTCCAACCCAAAATACCTAGAGTCTCCCTCAATGTGTTTATCATTGTGCCTTTTTTGATCAGTACTTTTGGAGTGGTGGGATTGATTGGTTGGCTATCATTTCGGACTGGACATCAGGCAATTAAACAGCTATCTGAAGAATTACGCAACAAGGTTACTGAACAGGTAAAAATTCGGCTGCATTCCTATTTGGAACTTCCCTACACCCTCAATAATCTCAATTCTAATAGTACAGATATTGAGAAGGTAGAATCTTCGGCAGATGAACAGCCCGATAATATATCTCATAACCAATGGGTACAGAGGCGATTTGGCAGACAGTTGCAAAGCTTCCCTCAAATTAGTAATATCTATGTGGCAACGGCTTCGGGCAAGTATGTCGGGGTAAGGCGTATCAATTCTAATTTATTTTTAGAGAATAGTAATAGTAGCTATCTAAGTGATAGTAGTGGACAGCAGCATATTCTGCCATTGCCTAAAAATAGTTTTAAAATCATTGACCGTCCTTGGTATCAAACCATGATGCGGACGAGAAAAGATACTTGGAGCGAAGTCTACACCGATGCCTTGACCAAAGAGCCTGCAATCACAGCAGTGAAGCCGATTTTTGCAGAGACAGGTGAGCTGCGCGGAGTTCTGGGCGTATCTATGCTTTTGGGACAGCTTAATCAATTTCTGCACCAGACTAAGGTTAGTGAGCGTGGGCAGACATTCATCATTGAGCCTTCGGGAAAATTGGTGGCAACCTCAAATTTGAATATGAATATTGCCAGTGGGGAGAAGGGGGCTGAAAGAATCTTAGCAATCGATAGTCCTGATGAGCTAACCCGTGCTGCCACTCAAAGTTTGCTGGCGATCGCCCCTGAGCGACTATCTGAGCGATTAAATACGAATCAGAATCAAGATGCTAATTCCAGTAATAATGGTAAAAGCAATAAAATTTTGCAATCAAAGTTTTATATGCAAGGTCAAAAATACTTCCTTCAGTCTAGTCAACTTGATGATAGCTATGGACTGAACTGGCAGATTGTGATCGTCGTTCCTGAATCGGATTTTATGACGGAAATCCATCAGAGTAGAAATACTAACTTACTGCTCGGTTTGCTTGCCCTGAGCCTCATTAGTGCCTTTGGAATTATGGCTGCGCGTTGGATTAGTCGCCCGATCACCGAACTAAGCTTGGCTGTAAGTGCGATCGCCGAGGGGGATCTCAATCAAAAAGTGGAATATAACTGCGTGGTCAAAGAATTAGCAGTTTTGGCAACCTCATTTAATCAAATGAGTCGGCAAATGCAAAAGTCCCATCAGCGCTTGGAAGAATATTCCCAGTTATTGATGCTGAAAGTGGATGAACGCACTCAGGCATTACAGCAAGAGATCAAGGAACATGAGCAAACGGAAGCAGCGTTAAGGGAATCTGAAGAGAAATTTGCGAAGGCTTTTCGCTCTAGCCCCGATGGCATGGCATTAATCTCAACGGACGATCGCAAACACATTGATGTTAATGATAAGTGGTCAGAAATTACTGGCTATAGCCGTGAAGATGCGATCGGTACAAATCCTTCGGACTTGAATCTATGGGCGGATCTGCAAGAGCGCGATCGGATGTTGGCTGTTTTAGAAGCAGAACATCGGGTATTTAATTTTGAAGCTAATTTCATAGCCAAGGATGGCAGAAGGATTACGGGTTTAGTTTCCTCAGAATCCCTTGAAATTGGCGGCAAGATATTTGCCATCTATGCAATCAAAGATATCAGCGATCGCAAAATCATTGAAGAAACCATCAAAGAAAGCGAGAAAAAATATCGAGATCTAGTAGAATCGGCTAACTGTATCATTTTACGATGGGATACCAAGGGTAATATTTGTTTTTTAAACGATTATGGTTTGCAGTTCTTTGGCTACCAATTAGAAGAGATTATTGGCAAATATGTGTTAGACACCATCGTGTCAGCCCAAGACGTTACTGGGGAAGATCTGAAGACGATGATTGAGGAGATTTGTCAAACGCCTGAGAAATATCAGCTCAATGAGAATGAGAATATTTGCAAAGATGGTCGCAGGGTATGGGTTACATGGTCAAATAAGCCGATTTATAATGATCAAGGTAAGTTAATCGAGGTTCTATCTGTTGGGACAGACATTACAGATCGCAAACGGACTGAAAAAGAACTGCAAGTGGCTAAGGAGGTTGCGGATATGGCTAATCGCGCTAAAAGCGAATTTCTGGCAAATATGAGCCATGAGTTACGCACACCTTTGAATGGCATTCTCGGTTATGCCCAAATCTTAAAGCGAAGCAATGATCCCATCAAACATAAGGAAGGTTTGGAAGTCATTCAGCGCAGTGGCGAACATCTGCTTACGCTGCTCAATGACATTCTCGATCTCTCCAAAATTGAAGCTAAAAAATTGGAGCTAAATCCCAATGAGTTCGATTTAACCAAGATCTTGCAAAACATTACTGATATGTTTCAGTTGCAAGTACGCGCTAAGGAGGTGAACCTAAGCTATCAGCAGTTAACCCTGCTGCCACAAACGATGTACGGCGATGAAAAGCGCTTGAGACAGGTATTGATTAACCTTTTGGGCAATGCTGTAAAATTTACCGATCGCGGTGATATTCGCTTGACTGTCAGTGCTTACAGAAGTGATAGTGAGGTGTTGGTCAATGTCCCTGAAGCTAAATATAGAGTGCGCTTTGAAATTGCAGATTCGGGAGTTGGTATCGCTGCGGACAAGTTAGAAGAGATTTTTCTACCCTTTCAGCAGGTGGGCGATCGCACCAGACATCATTCGGGAACTGGGTTAGGACTGCCAATTTGTCAAAAAATTGTGGAGATGATGGGGGGGACTTTGGAGGTAAAGAGTGTTTTGGGTGAAGGAAGTAAATTTTGGTTTGAAATTGATCTGCTGGCATACCCTGAGCAACATCTAGCCGTAACCTTTGATGATTGTTCTATCACTGGTTATTTGGGCGATCGCCGCAAAATATTGATCGTTGATGATAAGTCTGAAAATCGCATGGTACTGCGGGATCTACTTACCCCTTTAGGATTTTTGACCGCCGAAGCTATTGATGGTACTGATTGCCTGATTCAATCTCAGCAATTTTTGCCAGACTTGATCTTTCTCGATATGGTAATGCCGCATTTGGACGGTCATGAAACAACCAAGCGGCTCAGGCAGTTGCCGATGCTGCAAAACACAGCGATCGTAATGGTATCTGCAAGTGCTTTTAATAATGATCGCGAGTTAAGTTTGGCAGTGGGTTGCAATGCTTTTATCTCGAAGCCGATTAATCCTGATTATCTTTTCTACACCATGCGATCGCTGCTCCATTTGGAATGGCTATATGAAAATGTCAATGTGCCTTGTAGCAACGCTCCCCTTGTCGTTCCGCCTGCGGAGATAATTGTCAAACTACTGCATCTTGCTAAAATGGGGGATATTTTGGCGATCGAAGAACTAGCGCATCAAGTTAAAGAAACTTATCCTCTATCTACTAGTTTTGCCGAGCAAATTCTCAACTATGCTCGCGATTTTCAGATTAAACGCATTCGTGATTTCTTGGAAGCCCAAAGATTAGAGGAACTGGTATAGCAGAAATATATTGATTTGGGTAGTGATTTGGGTAGTGATTTGGCTTTAATGCGACTATTTGCGTGAGTTCTCTAAATGGTTCTCTTGGTTGGTTTTACCTTTGGAGAATACTTTTCAGTGTCACCGCAAAGGTGCTACCCTTGCCCACCTCACTAATCACATGAATGCTTCCTTCCATCTGCTGCACGAGATCGTTAGCGATCGCCAGTCCTAAACCTGTGCCAGCAATCGCGCCATTTTCCTGTCGACCGCGAAAGTTGCGCTCAAATAGATGTGGCAAATCAGCTTCAGGAATTCCCACCCCTGTATCCTGAATATAAATACAAACAGTATCGGTTTTTACATCCGCTCCCAATAAGATATAACCCTGTGATGGCGTATACTTGAGAGCATTTTCCACTAAGTTAACAATCACTTCCCTTAAAGCCAATTCATTGCCTAATACTTTGGGCAGTTGATCGGGAATATTCGCTAAAAATTGAATATTCCTTTCTTGGGCGATGGCATGGGCAAAACTGGCGATCGCCTCTAAAATGCTATGCACTTCCACGGGAACTAGTTCCATTTTTGCGGCAGGCAATAGTGCTTGAACGACCTCACTTTGAGGCAGTAAAAGTGGGGCTGGTTGTTCGGCTTCACTGAGTAAATCTTGAAGATGTTGCGTTTCCCGCAGAATTCCTGTGACAAATTTTTGATTGGGATCTTCGGCAATGATTCGCCGCGAAAGTAATTGGGCGAAGGTGCGAATGGCGGTGAGGGGGTTGCGAAGTTGATGGAGCAGGGATTCTAAAAAGTTGGTTTGTTCTTGATAATGGCGCTGCTGACTGGTCACTAGCCATTGGTTACGGCGATCGAGGGCGCAGGCGATCGCCAAGGTATTGGCAATTTGTTGAATTTGTAATTGTTCATATTCCAACCAGTCGCGATCTTCACGCCCCGTCATCAAAAAGCCTAAAATTGCTTCTTCATAAATCAAGGGCAGCACAAAGCGGCGCTGTCTGACTAAGCCACTCCTGCCCATGGACATCATGGGAAATGTATCCGTTGTAAATGCTTCAGGCAAAGCGATCGCCCCTTCTTCAGGAAAAACTGCCACCTCAATCAAGTTGGGTGGTCTGCCATCGGCGACATTTTCGGTGATATACATAGCACTAGCCACTGCCCCCAAACTCTGGTTCAGTAAAATAATTTGCGATCGGGCTATGGCGATTAGGTCGGGACTGGCGGATAGCATGGGAAAATAATTGCCGAGATGTTCATAGTATAGAGTCCTGTGTAAATCTCAGTATAGCTTTCCTGTAAATTAATGCTAATGTGAAACCTGATTTATTAAGAGATAATCCTAATGTATTACCGAATACTTTGATCTAGCAAAGAAAGTCGTAATCTGTAAGCAAATATTTCTAGCATCTCTTATCTAGTATATCTTTGGGTGTGTGGTCGGTTATGTTAAAAATCATCAGCCAAACTAATTCTCAAATTCTAATCTCTGCTCCCAAAAAAAGCTTTGCATTAAACTTAATTGGATTTATATTCACTTTTATGTTTGGCAGCATTTTTAGCTTTATACCAATATATATGGCTTTCATGACATCCTCTGAAATTGGCGTTCTTAGAATTAATTGCGATCGCATTGAACCACAACAAGTCGATTGTCAGATCTCAAAGTCAAAGTTTTTCGATTTAGTACAGCAAGAACCCCTCAATTATAAGTTTGTCAACTCATTTAAATATAATGTTGTTGAAGGTAAAGATAATGAAGGTGATACCATTATTTGGTATAACTTTTCACTCCTTACCAAATCTGGCGAAAAATCACCATTTAAGAGTACTAGCCTTTCTACCGCCACTAGCGTTACTTCATCATTAAATTCTTTTTTGCTATCTCAACAAGAATCGGTTAGATACATATTAGATGAACGATTTGAACCTAATAGATACTTTGTTTTCTTTTTTCTTTTACCATTTATTGCTGTCGGTTTGGCTTTTGTATGGGGGGCTTTTTCTATATTTGTAGATTATGAAGAGATACTTCTAGATAAATCTAAGCAGCAGCTAAAGCACTCTAAAAGAACCCTTTTAGGAACAAAAGTTAGTCATTTTTTGTTTAATGAAATTGCTAAATCTGATATTTTATATACAATTGATAGCTACAAAAATGTATTTTTCACTCCGAGAATAACCGTTAACTCTAAGCTGCAATTTAAGCTAGACACGATTAGAGATCGCCAAGTTGCAATTAAGATTGCCAACGATCTCAATCGGTTTATGGGTCTGCCTGAAGAAGAAGATCCTGTGGTTAAGCAATAGCCTTACAGCCCTTTGCGTTAATTTGCGCTTTGACACTCTCAGCGCTGAAGCGACTGAGATTCCTGAATAGCCTATCACTAAGCTTCAGAGGCATAGTCAAAGTGCCTCTACACATTCAAAACAACTACCTAAAAGGTGCTGCAAT
>NZ_JACJPY010000067.1 GCF_014696345.1 Pseudanabaena cinerea FACHB-1277 | reverse complement strand
TCGAAGTGGGACTTTCTTGGGCACAGTTGTTTTCTATTCAATATGTCTTCTGACTGACTCCATATATACCTTTCGTATCCTCACTTGGCGGAACCACTGCCACGATGCTAGAAATTGCCAAAATGTAAGTAGGGCTTGCTGAAAAAGTGAGAAAAGCATACAAGCAATGGTTTTTAAGGCGATCGCAAATTGATAAAATGTAAGGAAAAGCAGAAAAAATTTAACTAATCAGCCTAAGTGGTGTTTTCACAGGGCTGATTAGTTACGACTTTTGGCTCTATTCCCAAAAGTCCAAATTAAGAAGATCGTCAAGTGATCGGCTAAATTGCCATGTTTCTGGAAACTTTGTTGTTTTATATTCTGGACGCAGTTTTTTGAGGCATTGCTGATAAACCGTATCAAGGATTATTGAATAGTCGTTCTGCAAGCTGGGAGAAGTTTCTATCAGATCTTCGATTTCAGGACGAATATTGCGAATTGTGCGTTCCCATCCGTTGTATTCTAGTGGCATATCGACATAGCATCGTTTTATAATATGCTCGATGAGGGCGCGAATTTGTCCCTTAAGCGAATTTTTCTGAGCTTTTCCCAATGAGTCAATCTCCTCGATCAAGTTGTTAATATCTATTTGCGTAAAGTCACCAGCTTGTAAATGGTTAATTGTTTCTTCTGTCCATAGAAAGAAATCACGGTCGTATAAATTTGATGATTTTATTGGGATTAAAGCTTGTGTCATTGGTTTGTGACTCCTCGCTAAAGTATGCGATCGCCTATTTGATATTCTAAACTTAATAGGTTTTTTCTATTCTAAACGAAATTTGCTGCCTGATCGTCGCTTCATCCAATATAAACCCGATCGCCTCTCAACATCCACAAACCCGATCGCCTGTTTTGGGCAACGGCAACTTAGACTCGCTTTAGCTCAAGCCAACGCTTCTCTCCCTGACCAGAAAGGTAAGCCAACCGCTCGTCCTACCTTGCGTTGGGTTCTTCAGTGCTTTCTCTCTGTTCATTTAATCTTTTATAATAATCTGAAACTTCAGATTAAACTCTCCGATAGACAGAAGCTAATTTTGCAGTTTCTTGGCGCTTCCTCCCGCAAATATTATTTTTTGTCCTCAATAACCTGCTGAATGTAGGTTACAAAATCAGCGATCGCCTTTTTGAACCATTACTTGATCAAACATGCCACAAACAGGGGCACATGGCAAAACCCTGCAACAGATTTTATAATTTAATTTTTGGTATTAAGTAGATCAGCATATTAAAACCTAAAATCAGAGATTGTTCCGCCCGCTACGCGGGCGGAACAATCTCTTCGGTTTTCAGTTTATTTATGCCTAGCTACTTACTACGGATTGCCGATCAAAGTGAATGCAGCCCAGTAAAACGGATGAGCATATTCTTGACTCTTTAACATCTTGACTTGAGCTTTTCTTAAACTGCCTGAAATAGAAGCCCCTTGCCTTAAACCAGAATAGAAATTATCCATCAACTTTGGTGTACTTTCGTCAGCGATTTCCCACAAAGTCGCAACTACCGTATTCACTCCAGCCGACCGAGCTAAACCAGCAAAAGCTAATCTAGACTTGGGATCATCATCAGCAGTTTGACAAGCACTTAGAACTAATAAATCCACTGCTTTAGTCTGACTATCTGCCTTCCCAAGTTTTAAACTGCGAAATGAGTCGATTGCTAAAGGTAACTTGTCGTCCCAAAAATATATGCCATTGAATTGAGGATTTTGCGAAATAACGGCATGGGTAGCAATGTGTAAAACATTCTGTTCAAACTTTTGTCGCAGCGATCGTAAATTATCTTGAGTAAACTCATTATTAAGGTAATATTTACCTTCTTTAGTGATTAAACCTAGCTCACTTGGCACATTATCCAAAGGTTTATCGCTAAGCTCAGGAAATTTCGTAAAATCAGACATTCCCATAGCCAAAACTTGTTTAGGTTCAATCGGCTTTGCTGGTTTCACTTCTCTAAAATCAGATAAAGACAAGCTGGGAATTGAAGAAATATTATACTTCTCAATTAAATATTCTTTACCATCATAAAGAGCCGCGAAAGGAACACTTCTAAGCCTTCCACTAGTAACAATAATAACGGTCTCGATTTTCTGCTCGTTAAGTTTATTCTTTAAATTATCTGTAAATATCACATCATAGAGACTTTTGGCAAATTTCTGATACTCCAACAAATTTTGCTCGGCTCTATCTTTTCTATTTGCATTGTCTTCAACACCACGAATAAACTGATCAAGATTAGTGTTTATAGTTTCCTCAGGAGGTAAGTTTTGATCGCCAGACTTAGTTTGACTGGTAATCAAGGCTCTTGCGATGGATACTTCAGCAGAACTGCTATCCAAATATTGACGAGGTTGGTAGCCTAAATAAAGAACAGCAGTTTTTGTGCCTGATACTTGTTCAAGATACTTAATATCTTCCTTGATATCTTCAAATGTTTTATTTGTACCTTCTAGAATACCAACTTGTTTAAATTCTTCTCGTAAGCTATCTTCAATGCTTTCTACAAAGTCTTTAATTGTTGATACGTTGTTAATCCGACTAGATTGGACTCCCGAAACTACACTGGCGGCTTGGGCAATATTGCTAGTTGGACTAATACCCGAACCTGTCAAAATTTGGAGGTTGCCTAGAGTAAAGCTATCGAAGAAAATCTCATTAAACAACGTAACGGAACCCGTTGTAATCGCTCCTATCGTGCCATTCCCAGTCTCCAAATTGCCCCCACCAATTCTGAAAGGATTATTCGTTACGAACCTGCCGCCACCAGCATCAATAGTGCCAGTATGCTTAATGTCAATACCACCACCAGGGATACGACCAGCCGTTGATATAGTTACTTGGTTATTGCCAACGATTGAAGACGAGAATGTTGCCGTACCTAAGAGTAAGCCTCTAAAAGTATTAGCGTCATCAAAGTTAATAGCAACGTTGCCGCCTGTAGTACCACCCTCAGCATTAATGTAATCAAAGGTGAACTTCAGTGGGTCGATAATTACATTACCTGCTTTTCCTTGAGTAGAGCTACTGTTAATCTCTCTTGTCGTGATCGTTTGCCTAGCGATAAGACTAACACTTCCGCCTGCGCCAGAGATAGAACTGCTATTAATTCCACCTGTTGTGATAGCTTGCCCAGCCGTTAAGCCAATAGTCCCGCCTGCGCCAGAGGTGGAACTACTGTTAATTGCACCTGTTGTGATAGTTTGCCCAGCACCTAAGGTAACACTACCTCCTTGCTGATTACTATTGGTGTTGATGTCGCCAGTTTTAATTTCGCCAACAGCACTGCTACCAGATTCACTAACTTTTAGATCAACTGCTCCCCCGATCGCTGTTCCAGAGGTATTAATCGCCCCTGTATCAATTAAGTTGCTTGTGGTAGTGATAGATAACTTCCCACCTTCACTAACATTACCCGAACCTGTTGATATATTCCCTGTTTTAATCACACCACCATTGCTAACTAATGTTACATTACGACCTTGAGAAGCAATCCCTTGGGCTGTAATGTTATTCACCGCATTGATCGTCAAAAAGCGAGAATTTGCATCTATGCTGCTATTAAAAAACAGACTATCTCCAGCGATCGCCACATCATTAGTCAAAAATACAGGTGCGTTATAAGTCTGATTAGCTGATGTACTGATGTTGCCGTTGAGATTAACTTGGTTAGCATTAGCCAATAGACTCAGTAAGCTAACAGTGCTATTAAAATTCAACTGAGCAGCAGATGTTGCCGCAAAATTAGTCGCCAAGCCCGTCACGGTTTGCTGAAACGTAATATTTCCGACAGCATTAACACTGCGATTTATACCGCTAAGTTGCGTTGCACCCGTGATCAATATATTGCCGCTTGCGGTCAAGTTGCCGCCAAGGTTGACTAGAGGTGCTTTCAAATCAAGACTGCCGCTATTTTGGACATTGCCATTAATAGCGATCGCGCCTGTACCAGTTTGACCAGTTTGAATAGTTACCAGTGGGTTTTTTAACGTAATTCCACTAGCATCAACACTGACATTAGCAGTACTATCACTGCGCCCAATAGTTAAAGCGGCGAAATCACCTTTGATCGATGCCAAATCCTGAGAAGTTAAAGTGAGTGCGCTAGGAATGTTGTCAGTGCCGCCCAAAACAATTGGACGATTACTGGTAGAAGTTTCTAAAGTTAAGGTTCCTGTACCTCTAACAGCAGCATCACCACCATTGAAATTGATCTCTGAGGAACTCAGGGTGAGATTGATAGCCTTAGCATCTAGAACATTAGCGATTTGAATAGAACCATTAGCTGATGATAGGCGGCGATCGCCATTACCCATCAATTCCACTAAGGCACTGTTAAAAGTTTGGTTGCCAGTAGTAGTCACATTAGCGTTTAGCTCTACCTTACTGCCAGTTGTAGTTAAACTCGTGAGAGCTGCCGTATTACCAATTTGCTGACGAAAGGTTGCCGTTCCAGATCCGCTATTAACAGTCAAATTCTGATTTGCACCATTGACAGTGCCATCAAATGTGATCGCTTGTCCTGTTAGGGTTGGATTATTAGCAAGAGTTACCTCTCCGCCGTAATTCTGAGTACCTGTAGTCGCAATATTTGCGCTGATTTTAGTAGTTGCCTGAGACTTTGTATCCACAGAAGTCGCAGTGACATTACCACCAAAAGCTGTACTACCTGAAGCTCCATCAGATTTAATAGTGCCAGCATTTACGGTGTTCTTGAAATCGGTTAAACCTGTTGTCGTTGTTGTGATATTACCTAAAGTATTAACACTACCAACTTTCCCCGTAAAAGTAATATTTGCACCATCTGAACTACTGATGCTTAAATTACTGCTTGAGCCTGCCTTACTATCAACTGCACCATCAAATGTGATGCCTTTACCTATTAACACTGGATTATTAGCAAGATTTACTGCCCCTGTGTAGGATTGAGAACCAGTAGTTATAACGTTGGCATTGAGATTAGTGACTTTGGTTGAGGTAACTTCTAGTTTGGTTGAGGTAACGTCACCGCCAATAGTTGTGGTGTCGGCTGTAGTGGTGATAGCTCCCAGTGAACTTGTAGATCCTACTTTGTCTTTGAATTCTAGATTCCCTGTACTATTAGCAGTCAAGTTCTGATTTGCACCATTTACTTTGTCATTAAATGTAATATTTTTTCCTGTCAGGGTTGGATTGTTAGTAAGATTTACCGCACCTGTATAGGTTTGCGAATCGCTAGTAGTAATGTTGGCATTGAGATTAGTGGCTGTGGTTGAGGTGACTGCTAGTTGGGTTGCATTAACTGTATCATCGCCAATATTGTCGCCAATAGTTGTTGTAGCTGCATTTGTGGTGATGGCTCCCAATGGATTTGCTTGGGTTCCCACTGCGGCTTTGAATTCTAGATTTCCCGTGCCGCTATTAACAGTCAGGTTCTGGGTCGCGCCATTGACCGTGCCGTCAAATGAAATCCCTTGCCCTGTCAGGATTGGATTATTTGCAAGAGTTACGGCTCCACCGTAAGCCTGAGTACCCGTAGTCGTAATGTTTGCACTGATTTGAGTAGCTTTTTGAGACTTTGTATCCACAGAAATCGCATTGACATTTCCACCAAAAGCTGTGCTGCCTGAAGTTCCATCAGATTTAATAATGCCAGCATTTATGGTGTTCTTGAAATCAGTTAAACCTGTTGTCGTTGTTGTGATATTACCTAATGGATTTGTTGTTCCTACTGCTGCTTTAAATTCAATGTTGCTTATTCCACCATTAACAGTCAGATTCTGGTTTGCGCCATTGACAATGCCATCAAATGCGATGCCTTGTCCTGTCAGAGTGGGATTGTTAGCGAGATTTACCGCGCCTGTATAGGTTTGTGAACCTGTAGTCCCAATATTACCATTGATATTGGTTACATTAGTTGAGGTAACTGCTAGTTGGGTTGCGTTAAATGTTGTATTACCAATGGTTGTTGTTGCTGCATTTGTGGTGACAGTTCCCAATGGATTTGCCACTGTTCCCACTGCTGCTTTAAATTCTAGATCTCCCGTGCCGCTATTAACAGTCAGGTTCTGATTAGCACCATTGACCGTGCCATTGAATACAATCCCTCGACCTGTTAGGGTTGGGTTATTAGCAAGAGTTACTGCTCCGCCATAAGCCTGACTACCTGTAGTCGTAATGTTTGCACTGATTTGAGTAGTGGCTTGAGCCTTTGTATCTACAGAAATTGCATTGACAGCACCACCAAAAGCAGTTCTACCTAAAAAGCCATCCGATTTGATAATGCCAGCATTCACCGTGTCTTTGAAATCAGTTAAACCCGCCGTTGTTGTTTTGATATCGCCTAAAGCAGTAGTGACACTACCAACTTTCCCCGTAAAAGTGATATTTGCGCCTGTCGGGCTATCAATGCTTAAATTGCTGCTCAAGCCAGCTTTACTATCGACCGTGCCATTAAACTTGATCTCATTACCATTAGTTGACAAAGAAATATTAGCTGCATCTAACTGCAAATTACCATAGGTCTGTTTACCAGTTGTAAAAACATTACCGCCAAGTTGAGTTTTCGATTGAGCAGTTGTATCGAGGGAGGCTGCTGTTATAGAGGTGAATCCTATTACGCCACTACCTTTGGCGACAACATCACCACCGACAAAATCAGCAAATTGAATAGTGCCATTGCTGGTTGTTGTTAATGTCCCCGCCTTTAATGCTGCTGTGGTTACTGTCCCTTTAAAGTTAGTATTTCCATTAGCAGATTCAGTCGTAAGACTGCTATTAATTGTCAATGATTGATCAGCAACAATGTTGCCAGTACCTGCAACAGAAAGCCGCAAATTGTCGCTAGTAAGATTGCCATTGGTGACAATATCCCCTTGGTTAACGTTGGTTCCAGAGGAGGTAACTGTTAATTGCCCTGCGTTATCTGTAACACCTGTGTTTATAGTTGCGGTATTGGCAGCATTTAGGATATCTGGCAATGTCAAAGTTTTGATACCGTTCGCCAACTGACTAGCATCTACTTCAATACTTAAAAGGCTGCCTGTTGGCGTAATCCTTACCAAAGAGCTACCAGGCACAGCCACGATTGAAACGTTACCTGTATTTGTAGCGTTTAGAGTGCCTGTATTAATTACAGTGCCACCAACTAGATTGAGGTTGTTACCTGCGGTTACAGCGAGATTGGCAGCATTGATCACGCCGCTAGGATTGGCTAGTGAGAAAATAAATCTGGTTGGATTGCCATCAAGGGCTGTGAAATCGTTATCACCAACAGCTTTAAAAATTCCACCTGCAAATCCGATCGCTGATGATGTCGTGGCACTAAAAGACGCAGGCACATTAAGGCTGGCATTAGGACCAAATACTATGCCTGTCGGATTCATTAAATAAAGGTTGGAATTTCCACCTGTAACCTGAATCAGACCATTAATTAACGATGCTTCGCCGCCAGAGACTCTGCCTAAAATATTTTGTATGTTTGGAGTAGCTAGAAAGTTAGCAATTTGTGCAGCATCTAGCCCAAATCTTTGAAAGTCGTGGAATAAATTAGAGCCATCAGCCGAGGAAGCACCCCCACTAATATCAAATTGGTTGCCCGTGAGGTTTACTACAGTATTAGTTGTATTTGTATTTGCTGGAGCAATGTTTTGCGCTTGGATAGGAATAATAGGAATTGTCGTGAAGCTACCAATAATGCCAAACAAGCCAAAACTGATCACACGACTAATTGAATAGTTATTCATTGCTAGCTTCTCACAACCCAAGTATAAAATCTCCCACGCATAATAGACTAGGCTTACCCAAAACTCAAGCATATTCACAAATTATGTCAACCCAGTTCATAAAGTTTATGTATTCTGAACTCAATTCAGAAAACTTAAGACAGAAAACACAAGTTATCAGAAAAATGGGTTTCAAACCCTGTACTTTCAGCACGATCTTATATTAATATCTAACTTTGAGCTAAAATATATAGCGTAGGATTTAGATAAATCTATGCCAGTACCTAAGGCAAAGCTAAATGGCAAGGCAGAGTAGTACATCTGATTGACTGACAAAGCTCCCTCAAAAGTAGTCAGGATGTCCGCACTACAGAGGTTTTAATTTGTAGGTCAGACATCTTGTCTAATAAAGATTTCAAGCATTTTTTTCAGTTAATGAGGCTGTACAGCCTCATTGATGAGGCAATTCGTACTAATTTGTCTATCTAATCTGTCTATATGTATGTAATAAAACTTTGAGTCTATGGTATGGATGTCAAGCATAGGGATAAATACGATCTTAAAAAGAAAATAGCAGACAGAAAAGATTTACGAAATTTTTGACTTTTGCCAAGTTGATGCAAGTCTGCTTGATAAGTTGTCTTGCGGAATCAGGAATTTACGTTGCGTTACTCGCAGGAAATGTCAATAATGTATTAGATCTTAGTTTTTAAATATTTTAAATATTATATGGATAGTAAGTTAGCGATCGCCTATCTTGGCGCTTTAGTAGTGCTGTTAGTAGTTGTTATTTGGTTGGTTGTTCGGCAAATTATCAAGGCGCGGAGCCTTGAGAAAGTAATTTCTGACCTTCAGCCTAAGTTGCAAAAGGAAAAAGGCTCTCCCGAAGACTATTATCAATTGGGTAGCGTTTATTTGCGGAAAAAGCTCTATGCTCAGGCGATCGCCCTATTTAATAAGGCGATCAAGGAGGGGGGCGACAATATGGCTGAGGTTTACAATGCCCTTGGCTTTGCCTATTTTTCGCAAGAGCAGTATGACTTAGCGATTAAAAACTATAAAGAGGCAATCGCCTTGCAAGAAGGTTATGTAACCGCCCTTAATAATTTGGCTCATGCCTACGAGAAAAAGAGGCTATTACCGCAAGCGATCGATATGTATGAGCAGGTATTGTTACTAGACAACAAAAATGAAACTGCTAAGCGGCGCTTGACCTCTCTGCGTAAGCAGGTTGTACCTAGCTCTTAAGCACGTTATTAGGGATGTTTCGCATCCCTTAATGCTTAGCCTCAATTAAGCCACCGCCTAGTAATAGATCATCGTGATAAAACACGGCAGCTTGCCCAGGCGTAATGCTGAATTGTGACTCATCAAAAATGATACGGGCGCGATCGCCTGCAAGGGGAAATACCGTGGCGGGGGCGGCAGCAGTGCGATAGCGCACCTGTACTTCGGCATGAAATGGCGTATCGGTGGGGGCGATCGATACCCAATTTAATTGATTGATGGTGCATTCTTGGTCATGGGCTTCTGTGCGATCGCCCACGATGACTTCATTTTTGATCGGATCGAGAGCAATCACATATAAAGGATTGGCAGCCGCTACGCCTAAACCTTTGCGCTGACCGATGGTGTAGTGATACGTGCCATCATGCTCACCCAAAATATTGCCCTGTGTATCAACGATTTTGCCCTTGATCGGGGTGAGATATTTGTCAAGAAATGCTTTCATGGAGCCGTTTGCCTCCACTAAGCATAAATCCATGCTTTCGGGCTTGTCGGCGGTGGCTAAGCCAAATTCGGCGGCAATTTTGCGGGTTTCGACCTTGGTGCGATCGCCCAAGGGAAAAATGCAACAGCTTAGCTCATCCTGTCCTACTTCATAGAGAAAGTAAGACTGATCCTTAGTGGCATCAACGGCGCGGCGCAATTCATAACGCCCAGATGCAGGATTGAAGTTTAGCTTGGCATAATGCCCTGTGGCAATCTTATTGATGCCTAAATGTTCTCGCGCATAGGTCATCATGGGCGTAAACTTCACCGCCTTGTTGCAACGGGAGCAGGGCAGAGGTGTGGAGCCTGCGGCATAGCCCGTCACCAAGTAATTAATAATATTTTGTTCAAATACATCCCGACTATCGACAATTTCGTGATGAATGCCTAGCTCTTCGCATAGCCGCGCCGCATCTACCATGCCCTCAGAACAGCACTGCCCCTTACCACGCATCAGCCAGAGGGTCAAGCCCGTGACATCGTAACCCTGACGGTGCAGTAATGCTGCCGCCACGGAACTATCCACCCCACCCGATAAGCCCACAACCACTTTTTCTCTAGGTTGGGCTGTTGCTTGGGTAGTTACATTTTGGGGGCGATCGCTAATGCTAAGCCCTAGTTCTAAGTTTGACATTGGTGATGTTTGAACGGTTACGAACTGCTAATTGTGAAGCAAATCCCATTATAGCGTTGCCAGTTTGGTTATAAGTAGCCCAGCGTAATTAAAACCTAAAACCAGAAGCTGTACCGCCCACTTAGCCAGTGGGACAGCGTTCTAGGTTTTTAGTAATAGTGGAAGAGGGCTGGCACGGGGGCGCAGTCCCTACGAAAAATTCAAATTATTCAGGTAGGGGGAATTACCCCGTGGTTGCCCTGCTGTGCTGATTTTTAGATGAATTTACATCAGTACAATCGCATTTTTATAAATTGGTATGAAACATTAATAGATTACAATAGGCTAATTGGCGTATAATCATAGATGGATATGATTATTTAAAGATAAAACTTGTATTTTATATGATCAAAGGTTTAGAGACTATGACTTCCAATTATGCAATCAAAGCTTACAGCTTTAGGGATGTTGACTATTATATGGAGCGCATTCCTGAAACTATTGTCAAGAAGTTGAGTGAAGAGGAGCGTACCAAGCTCAAAGGGTTGATTGCCTCGACCCTTCCCCAGCCAGCACCGAAATTAATAGATCTGAGGTTTGAGATTAATTTGATTGTGGCGAGGTACTTTTTCGTTCTGTTTGTTGGCAATGATCGCTATGCAAAACTCTATACAAACCAGAGAATCAGTCAAGATTCGCAACAGTATCGCCTTACTAGTGCTTGGAGAAGGTTTGCCCATAGATTGACGGCGGTGTTGCTGTTTTTAATAATCAATCTCATGACTAGTGTATGCATCATTGCTTTTGCATACTTGACAGCGCGATTCCTTGGATTTCACCCATTAGCTTAAGTAACGTCAGCATTTTCTGCCGATTTCAAAATTGAGGGTTCTGTAAATTATTACAGGTAAATTACTACAAGTGAATGGTTGTATGATTGTCTAACGGCAAAACATCACTAAAAGCTTCAAAATATTCTTTAACGGCTGGGGGAAACTGGGGGAAATGGAACTGTGCATCACCATCGGCAATATTTGCCCAAAAATAGCGCAGTTCGGGGGTAAGGGTTTCGGCGACTTCTGTTGGCAGATTGAGGGGGGCATGGGTAAGTAACCTTAAAACAAATGGATGGGAACGATCGCCCATCCATTCCCGTGAGAAGTGCAGGAAGTCTGGCTGTTCGGGAATAGATTTGACGCGAAAGGATTCGATTTCTAAGCGATCGCCTGCTTGATCTGAGCAATAGGTGAGAACGCGGTAAGGATGGGGATAGCTGACGAGGGAGCCAGTGGTGATGTCATAGAGATCGTAACGATCGCTGTAGGCAATATCTTGGACATGGAGATGACCTGTAAATACCAGCTTAATGTTAGCGCGATGCAAAATCTCACATAATTGATGATTATTGCCTAGCATATAGCGCTTGCCGAGGGCATTGGTGGACTGCTCATGCATATGTTCTAAAACATTGTGATGAATCGTTACCAAATTCAGGGCATAGTCTTCTGAACGTTCCAAAACGATGTGCAACCAATCTAGCTGTTCCTGATCGATCCAGCCAATCTGCTGTTCTGCCTCATCAAATTGATTGGAGTTTAGGCCAATTAAACGCACATGGGGCAGAATTTCCTGTTCGTAATAGAGCTTTCGGGGGGCAGTGATGCCTTGGGGAAATCCAAATTTGGTGTAATGGGGTGTGAATTGATCGAAGGTTTCAATTTTAGGCACATCATGGTTGCCTGCGATCACATAGACAGGATAGGGCAGATGGGCTAAGCGATCGGCTAACCATTGATGGTTTTCAGCCTCGCCATGCTGAGTTAGGTCGCCAGGTAATAGTAAAAAATCTATATCCAAATTGGCAAGATGGGCAAGGACTGACTCAAAGGCGGAAATGCTGTATTCGACTAAATGAAATCTTGCGGGATGGTGCCAAATTGTGTGAGGCAAGGCAATGTGCAGATCTGAGGCGATCGCAAACTTAAATTTAAACGGCTTAAACTTAAACGCCACCGATAACTGACCATGAGTAATTACATTTTTATTATATAGCCACAGCCAATCAAGTTAGGACATAAAAGCCAAAAGCGAGTTTCGCCTAATATGCATCGCTAATATGAATCGTCAATATGTCAAAATTAAGAAAGAAAGCCCAAGATATTTCCCGTTGATCTAGCCATGCAGCAATTACTTTATATCGAAATTCCCACACCAGCGATCGCCGCCGTCACTGCATGGTTGCAAACTGCGTATCAGCCGCCCTTTGGTAAAAAGTCAATTGCTAAACATGGATTCATTCTTGACAGGCAAAACTCGGCGGGGGCGATCGCCCAATTATCGATATTTACTTGGACATTGCAACGTACCACCTATCTCAAGGTCTTTCGTTGGTCAGAAGAGGCGATGGATGGCGAACAGGAGTTGCTTCAGCATTTAACTAAATCGGTGCGACAGGCTTTTCCCTATGAATTTAAATTGCCACCCGCGATCGCCCCAAATCAATCAATTTTTGAGGCTTTGGCCACTGAATATCCGCTCACGGTTAAGTTTTTTCAACGCATTCCCAATGGTGAATATGACCTCAATCGGGTGTATTGGTGGGAACAACGCTGGCGGCAGAGTGTGAAGTCACCCCAAAATCCATCTCAGGTAATCTTTCGGGAGGCTGAATCTGAATTGGCGACTAATTCAGAATTAACTTACGATATTATCTATCTCGGAGGCGCTTTGGGGGCAATCCATGCGGCGATGATGGCAAAATTGGGCTATCGCGTTTGTCTAGTGGAGCGCATTCCCTTTGGGCGCATGAATCGGGAATGGAATATTTCCCGTGCAGAATTTCAGAACCTAATTGATTTTGGTCTATTCACAACTGCCGAATTTGAGCAGATGATCACGGCGGAATATGTGGATGGTTTTAATAAGTTTTTTGATAGCAATAATCCGCCCCATCTCAAAGCCAAGGTGCTGCATACGCCAACGGTGCTGAATATTGCCATTGATACCAATCGCCTTTTAGAAATCTGTGGTCAGAAATTGCATCAGTATGGCGCAGTAATTTGCGATCGCACCGAATTTGAGAAGGTGGTTGTCAATGATCGCGGGGCGATGGTTTATGCTAGAAATCTGGAAACGGGGGCAAATGTCACCCTGCAAGGACGCTTGGTAATTGACGCGATGGGTTCCGCATCGGCGATCGCCCAACAGCTAAATGCAGGTCAGGCTTTTGATAGTGTCTGTCCCACGGTGGGGGCAGTTTTGGAAGGCATTGATACCAATGTTTGGGACAAGCAATATGGCGATGTGCTGTTTAGTCATGGCGATATTTCGCGAGGGCGACAATTGATTTGGGAATTATTTCCTGCGGAGGGCAACGAGCTAACGGTCTATCTATTTCACTATCACCAGGTCCATCCCGATAACCCTGGTTCGCTTTTGGAAATGTACGAAGACTTTTTTACGATTTTGCCAGAATATCGCCGTTGTGATATGGATAAATTAGTATGGAAAAAGGCAACCTTTGGCTATATCACAGGGCATTACAGCTTTAATGAAGATTCTAAAAAATGTGCCTTTGAGCGAATTCTGGCGATCGGTGATGCCGCCTCTTTGCAGTCACCCCTTGTATTTACAGGGTTTGGCTCCCTTGTTCGCAACCTGCCTCGCCTTGCAGTTTTGCTAGACACTGCCCTCAAACATGACCTACTCACCGCCGATGATCTCAGTCAGATCAATGCCTATCAAAGCAATATCGCGGTAACTTGGCTATTTTCTAAGGGCATGATGGTTCCGACAGGGATGCACTTACCACCTGAACGGATTAACTCAATGCTGAATACTTTTTTTGGGTTACTAGCCGATGAGCCGCAACCCGTCAGCGATCGCTTCATCAAGGATCGTCTGAGTTGGTTAATGTTTAATCGCCTCGCTCTCATTGCCGCCTTTAAGAATCCGAAACTGATTCTTTGGATTTTGGAAATGGCGGGAACCCAAGATTTATTAAAATGGCTCTCTAGCTATGGTGCATTCACCCGCAGTTCGTTAACCAATGCGATTTTGGGCAATTGGCTACCATCCCTAATTAGAAATTGCCAATCATGGCTAGAACCCCAAAATCCCCGTCTATGGTTGCGGCTATTGAGCTGGAGCTATGCCATCAATTATTCGGTGGGTAAGCCCCATAGGGTGATTGGTGAATCGCATCTATGATCTGTAAATAGGCTTGCTTGAGCTGCGTAAATATGGGCTGGATCGCAGCGATCGCCTGTTCATGATTAATGTCGATCACCAAGTTGCTAGCTGGATCGTAATGAGAACTGATTATTTTTTCTAAGTCCGCCGCGATCGCCGAGAGTGCATACATTCCTAAATTAGCTGAAGAGCCTTTGATGTAATGGGTGCTATGGGCGATTTCGGCAACATTATGGGCGGCGATCGCTGTTTCTAGATCTTGCACAATCGTAGGCATTGACTCTAAATAAATTGTCAGCAAGTCTGTTTTGAATTCAGCATTACCATCAGTAATCTCATCAATATAGTTCCAATCAATTAAAGGGGCGACATCTTGAGATGGAAACTGCTCTGCATCGTCTCTTTCCGTAATTCTTTGCGCCCATTCTGATAGTTTATTAGCAAGGTCTTCTTTACGAATGGGCTTGCTGAGATAATCATCCATCCCAATGGCAAGGCAGTGATCGCGATCCTCCTTCATTGCATTAGCGGTCATAGCAATAACCACCACCTGCGACTTTGTTGATGCTAACGCCCGAATCGCCTTCGTGGTTTCGTAACCATCTAATTCTGGCATCTGGCAATCCATCAAAATAATGTCATAATCAATGCAGTCTAATAAGTTCAAAGCCTCCCGTCCATTGCCAGCCACATCGGCTTCATAGCCTAGACTGCGAAGTTGATGCAGGGCTACCTTTTGATTGATCGGGCTGTCCTCAGCGATCAGAATTTTTAATTTTGGACGTTGACTTTCCTTCGGAACGGGAGATAAATCATCTGGTGTCAAATGCCCTTTCGCATTGCTAGTTGTTTTATATTTAATTTCATTATCCCTTGGCTTTACAACAATTTCCATTAATACATCCAACAGTCGCGACTGTTTGACTGGCTTGATCAAATAGAATTCAAAGCCCAAATCTCTACCTCGATTGATGCCCCCCTGCTGATTGAGAGATGTCAACATCACGAGCTTTGTGTCTCTCAAGAGGGGGTCATTCTTAATTACCTTGCCTAGCATCTCACCATCTAGCTCAGGCATTTGCATATCGAGAATGGCTAATTGATAGGGATCAGCATCAGCGATCGCTTGATGCATTACGGCGATCGCCGATGCTGATCCCTGAATGGCATCCACCCGCATCTGCCAAGCAGTTAATTGATATTGCAGAATCTTACAATTAGTTTCGCTATCATCAACCACCAACACCCGCACATCTTGCAGATTGAACTGCGGTGATGGCTTCTGCGAATGAATCTTTTCTGGAGTTTGTTTTGCAAAGGGAACCACAAACCAGAATTGCGAGCCTCTGCCCTCTTCACTATCAAGACCAATATCCCCACCCATTAGATCGATCAACTGTTTACAAATTGCCAATCCTAGCCCCGTACCGCCATATTTGCGTGTAGTTGAGGCATCAACCTGAGTAAATGGTTGAAATAGCCGAGCCTGTGCCTCTGAAGCTATGCCGATACCTGTATCCGAGATGCTAAATTCAATATAGGCAGTGGTTTCCGATTCATCTTTTAGCGATATTTTAACAATTACTTCCCCATTAGATGTAAATTTGATCGCATTACTAATTAAGTTAGTGAGAACTTGCCTTAAACGAGTCACATCGCCAACTAGGTGCAAAGGCACATTTTGATGGATCAATGAGGCTAGTTCGAGTTGTTTTGAATGTGCCATCATTGCCAAGAGGTCAATCACTTCTTCAACACAGATATTTAACTCAAAATCAATTTCTTCGAGTTCCATTTCATTAGCTTCGAGTTTAGAAAAATCCAGAATTTCATTAATTAATGTCAAAAGATTTTCCCCACTGACCCGAATCGTACTGACAAAATCTCTTTGCAACGGCGAAAGCTCGGTATCTGTCAGCAAACCTGTCATGCCCAATACAGCGTTCATGGGTGTGCGAATCTCATGGCTCATGGTCGCTAGGAAGGAGCTTTTCATCTTGGTTGCCGATTCTGCCTGTTGACGGGCTTCTTCTAATTCAACATTCTTTTGCAAGATTTGAATACTGCGTTCTTTTTCTTGGGCTAGGAGAGTGGCTTGATAGAGGGCAATTCCCACTTGGCTAGCAATTTCAGTGGCAAAATTTACTTCAAAATTGCGCCATTGGCGCGGTTCACTACATTGATGAATGATTAATAGCCCCCATAGTCGCTCACTTTCTAAAATTGGCACAACCAGATTTGCTTTTACTTGAAACCTCGCCATTAGTGATTTGTAACATTCAGGCATTTCTGAATTAGCTATATCGTCATGGATCACAACCCGTCCTTGGCGGTAGCCATCCCAAAGCCCGTTACGAAAACAGGTATCCTCAATATTGGAACCAAGCACCGATCTCCATTCAGGCGCAACCGATTCGACAACTACATCCCCTTCCCATTCACCATTAAACTGATAGACCACAACGCGATCGGTTTTCATAAATTGCCGCACCTCATCTACTGTTGTGCTGAGGATTTCTTGAATATCCAGCGATTGACGAATCCGCAAAGTGATTTGCGAAAATACAAGCGATCGCCAATTTTGTAACCTAACTTCTTCTTCCACCCTGCGGCGCTCGGTTATATCGATACCAGTACCGATCAAGTATTCCACTTGATGATTGGGGTTTATTAAAGTTTTCATTGACCAATTAACTAAGAGGCGATCGCCATTTTTATGAAGCCAAGTATTTTCACTAGCAGTCAAATCATCATGCGCCACTGCCGCTAGGTTTTGCTGAAAGAGGTCTTGATCTTCAGGTAATAGAAATATTTTGGCAAAGTTCTTATTTTTAACTTCTTCGTAACTATAGCCTGTGACCTTCTCGCACTCACGGTTAAACCGCACAATCTTGCCTTGGGGATCGGTGACAAATACTAATGCTCCTGTGGTGTCGAGAATTGCTGTTGTAAACTCACTTTCACTTTCAAGACGACTTTGTAGCTGCAAGCGAATCCGAGTCTCTCGATAAACTAAATAAAATAAAATGCTTAACACCGCCAAAATAGCAATGAGCGTAAGAACGGATACTCTGGAGCTATCGCTAATTACGGTACTACTGCGATCAAACCATTGGTTGACGACATCCTGCTGTGTATCGACTAATTCACGCAGGTGGATTTCGGTTAGGTTGAGTTCATCTTGCTGCATTAAGTCAGTTAACTGCTTTTGCGCTCCCCTAAGACCCGCAGATTCATAAATTAATAGTAATTGACGTGAGTTTTGCAATTCCTTTTGAATTTGCTGTAACAGTAATTTTACGGTTTGGAGATAATCAGAATTTTGTCGAAAATATTGACTATATTTTGTGCTGCCAAAGTCTTTGGTGGCTCTCTGCAATGCTTGAGAGTCTTGTTCTAATTGAGCTTCAAGTATTTCGTACTCTTCTAGGTATTGGCGATCGCCTGAAAGTATGTAGCTAATTATTGCCAAGCGTAGTTCGCGTAAATGCCCAGTCAGCCTTGTCAGCTTGTCCCCAAATTGCCTCTGTTCATGGTTAATCCGATAGAAATTTTGCAAATTTTGCACATTCTGGAAAGAAACAATACTAGAACCTGCAACCAGTGAAGCGGCAATACCCAACCAGAGTGCAATTTTAGCTAGAAATTTGCCCTGATTATGTGACTTAGATTTGGTTGGCAAAGTTTGACGACCGATCTCCGCAAGACTTTGCCGCGTCTCAATCAGATAACAAACTTGGCGGCTAAGTTGTTTGAGGGCATTAATTTGTTCAGGTGTAAGGATGCGGGGTTTGTCATCAATGACACAAAGGGTTCCTAACACATAACCTTCAACGGTGATGATTGGTACGCCTGCATAAAAGCGAATATATGGTGCTTCCAACACTAAGGGGTTATCTTTAAATCGCTCATCTTGGTGAGTGTCATTAACAATAAAAATATCATTCTGCAAAATGGCATAGGCACAGAAAGCGAGTTTGCGACTAGTTTCAGGGCTGCTAATGCCCACCCTTGATTTAAACCACTGGCGATCGCGATCAACAAAACTCACCAAAGCATAGGGAACTTGGCAAATATGCGCCGCTAGGCTAGTAATATCATCAAACCCCTCCTCTGGCTCGGTGTCCAAGATATTGCAGCGATATAGTGCGGCAATTCTTTCGGGTTCATTAGCAGGCATTGGTGCAGGAATCATGGTATTGCTAGAGCTTGTTGCCCTTGTTGCAGGTTGTTTTACAGCGCTTGGCGTTCTAACTCAGATCAAGAAAAAGCTTATAAGCCTTACTTGGCAATGGTTGCAGGCTTTTTTGATGAATCGTTTGATTGGCAATTGTAGTAATTTACAGTCAGATATAGATCATTATAGAGGGCGATCGCAAGGCAAATTTTGCTTAATTATTATTCTAAATAAATAGTGAAACCAAGCTTTACATTGCCTAAATCACCATTACCAGCACTTGATCCCCCTGCGGCACATAGGTCTGATGCACTCGCATCACCGCGATCGCCTTGGTGCTAGTAATACTGACGAGATTACCTGAGCTATAGTTCTGCTTGGGGGCAAAAAGCGGTTTGCCCTTAACATAGGTTAACTCGCCCCAAAGATAGGTTTCGCGCCGTCCTTGGGAATGTAAGTCTTGAGTGGTATGGGCTTGGATGAATTGCGGAACCCATTCCCTAGGATTGGCTCCATTTAACTTGGCGATCGCGCCACGAATAAACCGCCAGAAGCAGATCATGGCTGAGGCTGGATTGCCTGGTAAGCCAAAGCAAATTATCGGTCGATGGGCGGGCTTAGAAATTGTGGCAACTGTAAGCGGCTTACCAGGTTTTATGGCGACCGATCGCCCGTGAATATCGGCTCCGAGAGACTCTAATAGCTGTTCTACATGGTCATAGTCGCCCACCGATACGCCACCCGATGAAATGATCAGATCCGCCTCGGCGATCGCCCGTTGAAATAGTTCTCGCATGGCTTGGCGATCGTCTGCCACTGTTCCTAAAGGGATGGCGATCGCCCCTGCTTGCGTCACGAGGGCAGCAAGGGCATGGAGATTGGAGTCGATGATTTGACCCGATGCTAAAGTGCCGTGATGATGGGCGGTCTTTGCAAAACTAGCTAAGCTCACCAACTCATCGCCTGTGGAGATAATTGCCACCTTGGGCTGTCGCAAAACCTGTACCTGTGATTGCCCGATCGCCGCGATCGCGCCAATCTCTGTCGCCCCCAACCTTGTCCCCGCCCCTAATAATTTATCGCCCGCCTTGATATATTCCCCTTGGCGGCGCACATATTCCCCCTGTGTTGGTTTTGCCTTAAGTTTCAAAAATTTACCTGCCTCGGTCATCACAACCTCCGTATCCTCCTGCATAATCACCGTATCTGCACCCAAGGGCATCATGCCCCCCGTGAATATTCGCATGGCTTCTCGGTTGCCAAGGGTGAGTTGATTGTTGTGACCTGCGGCGATCGCGGTAGGGGCGATCGCAAATTGGCAAGCTTCAAGATTTAGCTCTAAGTCAACTAAATCAGCATAATGCAGGGCATAACCATCCATTGCCGCACTATGCCAATGCGGAAGATCCCAGTTGCTATAAATATCTGTGGCTAAAATTCGCTGCAACCCTTGCGATATCTCAATCAATTCACTATCCTGTTCAGAATTAAAGGGATGGATGAGATTTAAGATAATTTTCTCGGCTTCAGCTACAGATAACATGGATCAGCTCTTCCCTGTGAATAATTGGTGATGCAAGGCGAAGCTTTGCGCCCTCCTTAAAATCCTGTCACAAATCGCTGTAAAATTGAGCCATGCGTATAGATGTTATTACCCTTTTCCCAGAGTTTTTTACTTCGCCATTGCAGACCAGCTTGCTCGGTAAGGCGATCGCCAACCAGATTGCGACAGTACATCTCACCAATCCGCGCGACTTTACCACCGACAAGCACCATCGAGTCGATGATGAACCCTATGGCGGCGGCGTAGGAATGCTGATGAAACCCGAACCAATTTTTGCGGCGGTGGAGTCTCTGCCTAGCTTGCCCAAGCGGGAAATCATTTATCTCACTCCTCAGGGGCAACCGATGCAGCAAAATCTGTTTAAAGAACTAGTAAATTATGATCAATTGGTTCTCATCTGTGGCAGCTATGAAGGAATTGATGAGAGGGTATGTGATCATCTCGTTACTCGTGAAGTTTCCCTTGGCGATTTTGTGCTGACCTGCGGTGAAATCCCTGCGCTGGCATTGATCAATGGCGTGGTGAGGCTGCGCCCTGGCACAGTTGCCAAACAGGATTCTCTTAAATTTGAAAGCTTTGAAGATGGACTATTAGACTATCCACAATACACAAGACCACCTGTATTTCGCGGTTGGGAAGTTCCTGAAGTGTTGCGATCGGGTAATCATCAGTTAATCGCTGATTGGCGCAAGCAACAGCAACTGCTCCGCACCCAACAGCGCCGCCCTGATTTGTTATGACCCACTCACTCAAAGGCGATCGCCTCGACCTCAAAAAATAGCAGTTACATAGGGCGATCGCTTATCATCAAGGTTTTATCTTGGATTAAGAGATGGCGCAACCATGTGAAGCACCCTTACTTTTCACGTCATCTCTGAAATGCTTTCTAGACAAGAGTTTCAGGATTAACTATATTTGCAATAAATGTCGCTTAATGACAATATACAACGCTAGAATTAAGCATTGTTTTTTTGTTCTTATTTATAAGTATTTGAGATTTTTGGGTTATCCACGAATGACAATAATCGATCTTCCTGCGGGACTGGTGGCGATTTCGGTGGTGGTGCGATCGCTTAGGGGTAATAGATCGGGACGGCGATCAAAAATCACCAGCCAACCTGTATCTAAATTCAATCCTGATAAATACTTATCCAATTGCTGCAATCCCTCATCTAAAGGATCGCGTTTGCCTTCTCGCCATACTTTTAACTCCATTGCTAAGATGACTTTACCATAATGCAAACAGATATCCATGCGACCAGAACCGATCGCATATTCACGCTCTATAGTTCCACCACCATTAACAACACGATGCAGAAAAGCCATTAAGACAATATGGGGGGCAATTTCGGGATAGGGAGTACTTTTAAATAAGGGTTCGCCATGTTGTTTCCAAAATCCTAGAAATGCTTCCAGTAATTCCATTGGCATCAATTCACCTTTGTCACTTAACCATCTTGATTCAATTCTCCCCATCGAAGCATTCGTAGTATAGCTTAAAACTCTAGGCAAAACTTCTTGATAAATGGGATTAGCAATTTCCAAACCCTGACCATTATCGATTTTACATAGTCCCAAATCTACTAGATACTGAATATCATCATTAGGAACATTTGGTAAATCCTGCCCTGCTAAAATTGGTTGCATCACTGCTTTTACTCGATCTTCTCTTAATCTTTCAGCAAGACTATCTAAATGGGTATCTTGTCTTTGTATGAGAATCTCTTTGGCTTGATTTATTAAATCTACTGTAATTGGAGTTGCGACATCTGGGGCTAATACTTCAGTCGCTTGACGGGCGATCGCATTGACTAACCAAGGTTGACCATCGGTCAAATAAAAGGCTCTTTCTATAGCTTCGGGTGTAAAAATTTGTCCAGTTGCTTCTGTATGTTGTTTATAAAGATTTTTCACATCAGCTAAACTGAAGTTCTGCAATGTCAGTGATTCTACTTTGATGTTGAACGGACTTGATGAATTTAAGCGTTGACTACCACCACCAGCAATTTTATAGTCGCGCACATCGCGCATTCCTATGAGAGCTAAGGAATGGGGGAAACCTTGTGGACGGTTGGGATAGCCCGATCGCAATTGTCTTAATACCGATATTAAAGTTTCATCACTCAATGCTTCTATTTCATCCAGAAATACGACAAGAGGACGTGATGCTTTTTTTGCCCAGTTACTCAACAATGTGCCGATCATGCTTCCTGCATTTGTATCTGGCCATTCTGGAGGATAAAGATTTTCAGGCAATCGAAATTTAATAGATTGTTTCCATTCGTCTAAAATAGCTCGTTCGGCAGCCCCTGGATCGTGGGGAAAGACTGCACCTACTTCGAGCGAGAGCAGCACGGCTGTATAGGCTCCACTGGCGGTTAATTCCTGAGCAAGGGTTAACATGGCGGTGGTTTTGCCTGTTTGTCGAGGGGCGTGGATCACAAAGTAGTTGCGTTGGGCGATTAGTTTCTCTAGCTGTGGCAAGCGATCGCCTGTGGGCAAGGTGTAGTGAATGTCTGATTGACATGGACCAGCCGTATTAAAAAATTTTGGTATGGTCATATAAAATCTAGTATAAGGGGATACACCATTTAGTTTTCTTTGTCGTGACGTAGTAGTACCTATAAAAGTACTATACAAATCCGTTACGAAACTACATAGTTAATACAAACTGTTAAGGTTATGACTTTAGACCTGACTATTTTTAACGTTACTGGTGATGGTGTTGTCGATGGCATCAGTACTTTTAAGGGCAGTTCGTCTAACAGGTCAGATTTTGGCTAGTGATACTACCCCAATCAGTATTTTTCAGTCAGAGCTTCAGGGATTGGAGTCAACCACAGGTATAGTTTTACAGGCAAATGGCAATATAACTAGCCAAAGTAACCTTACGGCGATAAATTTTGCGACTTTGGCAGGTGATGGTGGCGGCAATATTGAGACTCAAAAGCCGATCGCTTTGAGATAATAAGGCGGCGGCTAGAATAGGTGCGTCTTTAGACTCAATGATCGTTTCCCATTTAACTACATCTGCGATCGCAGGATTAGGCAAGATTTCAGGATTAATAACGTTTAGGATTTGTTTGAGGATTGGCAAGACTTTGGGTGTTGTTGCTCCTGCCAAATTGCTTGACGTTCTCCTTGTAGTCCTTCTAGAAGTTCATCAACGGTGATATTATTTGCATTCATTAAGGTCTGTAAATACTTGGCTGGCAGGATAGCCGATCGCTTCGCCACTGGTTAGATCGCGATCGCGTGCTTCGGCTTCTTCGAGCCAGTCGTTTGTAATGCGATCGCTCAGATGTTGTTCTATTTCCTGACGCAGGGCGCGATAGTTGGACATATGTTTAAGCCACTCCATAGCCTGTATAGGGTCTTTTGTAGGGAGGATGTAAACCAAGCACGATGTCTTCTTTGGGAATACCGAGTTCTAGCAGTTCTTGACCGATGTCAATGTCGGTTGTGTTTTGCTGTAGCCAGATCTTGCCATCTTTGATGTCAAAATGCAGCACGATATAATAAACCCGCTTTAACCCTTTCCAGCCAATACGCATCAGTTGATAGCGATCGCGCACGGTGTCAAAAATCAACTCACTCTGTACATCGTCTTGGGTTTTAAAATGACTATGCTTTTCCAGAAGATTTTGAATGTATAGACGGTAATTTTCTAGTTTATCCATTTGATTATCTCCTCAGCGATGGGTTCATAAACAATCAGCTTTAATTGATAGCGATCAAATGTAAAGCAATTGGTTAGCAATTTCATCGGCTGTCAAAGTATCGAGAAGCATGGCAACTCTTTCGGCAATTTCATAGGGATTTCTCCGTTTGGCGATTATGATTCCTGCGTGTGTTTGGTTATTCAAGACATAGCTCGTGTGGAGTTTTTCAAAATCGAGTCGGTTGTGGGTGAGCATACAACGTCCCATTGATGCGGCGAAAGATAGTTGTTGGGGATCGAGTTCGCCTAAAGTTTTCTGCTGTCTTGCTGTGGTTGCGTCTAATCCTCTAGCGATGAGTAGGGTAGCAACTAGAATATCCACATCTTCATCAATGTAAATTTGAGCGAAAATAGTCATCTTTGATTTAGTCTAGCTTTAATGATTGGGTGGACTAGCTCATCGGGAACGTGGTTGCGTTCGATGTATTCGTTGATTTCGGCTTGGTTGTCTAGGTAAAAGCTAAGGGCATCAAAGATTTGGGCGAGGTTGAGATGTGGTAAGTGTAATGGAATCTCTTCTGGTCTAACTCCTAAGCGCCAGTTTGCAACGATCGCTCTAACAGGTGTTCTGGTTCCATCGATGATTGGCTCACCTGAGAGGATTTCAGGGTTACGGGTGACATGGCGGGAGATGGTTGCTGTTTTCATGATGATTTACTATTTGATTTGAACTGTCATGAATATTCTTGAAAATCTTCTAGGGGTTCATCAAAGTCTTCGGGTAATGGCAAAACGAATGTACCTTTTAATATACCTACTCGACGTTTTGTAATGGGAGATGGGGCTTGATGATCGGCATAAAGTAGCTCGTCAACTCGTTCAGATAGGTTGGTCATGCCACTGTCGCCCATGCCTATACATTTGGGGCGCTGTTTCCTTTTAGTCGGTTGATTATCCATGCGTCTAATTGTTCAGGATTACTTCCGTTTGCGCCAATAATTAGGTTTCGCTCATGTGGGTAAATAGGTGAAAGGAGGGACAAGAAGACGGCGGAGGAAGTCAAAATCAATCCAACGTAAATTGTAAGCCCACTCAAACATGGCTACATAGAGATGCAGATACTTTTTATGGATACCGCGAAATGGACGAACAA
>NZ_JACJPY010000066.1 GCF_014696345.1 Pseudanabaena cinerea FACHB-1277 | reverse complement strand
TCTCTTCCCGATTTCGGCGATTTCCTGTCTTGCCTGTCCTGTGGTCTCCTTTTTCTACTTGCATTCTTCCTGCCTCCTAATTACTTTTTCAGCAAGCCCTATCTATACTGGCATCAGTGCCTTATTTGCGGCGCTAGTTGTACCTAGATTTCTGGTACTGGGGCTGTGGATTTTGGCTTTTGCTTGGGGACTAGCGATCGCTGGTCATTGGGCATTGCAGTGGGCAACCTTTCTCACCCTTGCTTGGTTGACGAGCGCGGCGATCGTAGTGGGGACAATGCTCTATGAAGTTGCCAATTGGTTAGCTGTTGTCTATACCATTGCCCTAATTTGCGGAGCCGTCATGCTTTGGCGATCGGGTGATGATCTGTTGAAATCACTAATTCGTAAATGGACAACCGCTTGGAATAAAACTAGTAGCGATTTACGCAATTCCTTTAGTGGTATCCATTCCTTTTGGATTTTGGCAGGCGCAAACCTATTTGGTATCCTTCTAGGACGCTTTCTATACGGATTTTTGCGTTGATATTGACAGTTCAAGAATCAACTCCAAAAATCTGTATTTAGCATCGTATCAATATCACGATCAAATTGCCATGTGTCAGGGAATTGATAGCCTTTTTTGCCATACTCTTTCCTGACGTTAGACAATGCCTTAGAGAAGGCGATGTCAAAAGTAGCATTCCATAGAGACTTGAGGCTAGGAGAATCTACTAAAGCATATTCAATCTCAGTCCTTTGTTCAATAATCGTATTCTCCCAACCATTGAAACAATCTGGCATATCAACATAGATGCGTTTGAGTAGGTGTGCCAACAAGGTTGTTAAACGACTTCTAATCTCCTTTTTGTCTGACTTCCCCAAAGCCTCAATCTCCTCTATCAAGTTTTCTAAGTCCACATGGTCAAAATCTTTAGCCCTAAGTTTGGCGATAGTATCTTGAGTCCAGAGCAGGAAGTCAGACTCGTATAGGGATTTACGGGTGATCGCTTGTGTCATGATGATTTCCTCAGCAAAACGACTAGGGAGATTATAGCAATCGTCCATATTACAGGTGTCGAGATCAATTCCAAAAATCAGTATTTAGCATCGCATCAATATCGCGATCAAATTGCCATGTGTCAGGAAAGGACACCTCTCCATATTCAGTTCGGACAATTCGCAAGGCTGAGATGCTCCCTTTGTACGTTAAAGTTTTTGCATATATTTACCAAGTTTTTTATTTACCAAGTTTTGGGTTTAAACTTTTGATCATTAACAATTTCTACGGTGTCACCAGAAGGGCGGATCACAAATAATCCTTTTTGATAAGCATAGCGATCTACTCCTTCATTAATCTCAATTCCTGCGACAGCACCATAGGCTTGATAGTTTTTATAAGCTGGAAAGGCTAATTTAAACTTTTGGAGATTTTCGATAAAATCATCTATATCGTCAGGGGAAATTTCAGGAAAGCACATGACAGCTAATATTTCATGGTTGTTTGCCAACCACACATCCCAAGTATCGTTTTTATCGATAAAGCTGCTAGGGCTATAATTGTCAACAATATATTCTTCAAGTTTGGCAATTCGTCCTTCAAGAACCTGTATACGGCGATCGCTTTCGGCTTTGGATGTAGCAAACTGGCGATCGTATTCTTCATGCGAGATCCGCGACTCTTCTTGTGAGGTGCGGAGAAGTGCGTAAATGTCATCGATGGTAACGGGTTGTTGGCTCATGAGTTATTCAGGAGAACTATGGTTTGTGTCTAGTTTATCTAGCAAGCGTAAACCTGCTTCGACATTGCCACGCGCTGCCATCGCTTTAAATCTCGTGTAGGTGTCAAATTCGGTTAGAACAATTGTGGATAATTCTTCCATAAGTTTATTGATGCTAATTCCTCTTGACTGGGCAAGTTCCTTTAATCTTGTGTGTTTATCATCGGGTAGACGAATGGTTAAGGTTGCCATGATTATTAACTCTTAATGATTTGTTCTGGTTTGAGAATAGATAAATTGGGGAAGATTAAGTCGCTGTTTAGGAAGTCATTGACGTTTTTTGTGGCAATGATTTGAGCATTACCTGCGATCGCTAGTTCGATTAAGTGATTGTCTGATTCATCTCGCAAATTCGGTCGCCATAAATAATATACGTCTATCCAGAGACTGACGTGCATCAAGGATTCCAGTAGAGTGAGAATTTCTGTTTCTGTTAAAATACATTTTGTTCTGATCTCTTCGCGAAAAACTACTGACTCATATTCCAAAAACAGGGTATTTCCCATTAGTGGTTGATATTTTCCTTCAAGACAGCATCTAATTAGCTCTCGGCTGGCTCCATTGGAACCAAGTAAAGCGCTAATTAAAACGCTGGTATCAATGACAATTCTCAGTTTCATGTTGAAATGATAGCATATATGCAGTCATCTTGACGAGTGGTAGCGGTGGTTCAGGTTCAGATCCCCGACTTCTTTTGTGGATTTGCAAGGTGTTTGTGATATTTCAGAAGAAGTCGGAGATCTTGGCTGTGTGTGCTAGTAGAATAGGTTAGGGAGTCTTATGTCTCTATCAATGAATTGCTAATTATGCCACGCCGTTCTACAGATTTTGCCCAAGGGAGTTACTACCATGTTTACAATCGTGGTAATAATTACCAAACAGTATTCTTTGAGAGAGAAAATTATCTACATTTTTTAAAACTGGTTCGTCGCTATTTGATTGCTAATAACATCTTAGTTTTAGCTTATTGCCTAATGCCAAATCATTATCATTTTTTGGTGCAGTGCAATGGCGGTAATTTGTCAGAAGCAATGCAATTACTCTCACTTGCATATACAAAAGGAATTAATAAGCGCTTTAATCGGGTTGGTTCTCTATTTCAGGGAAGATTTCAGGCTATATTAGTTGACTCTGATGACTATTTGGTTCATTTAGTCCGTTATATTCATCTTAATCCTGTTAAGGCTGATTTAGCCAAAATCGCTTCAGAGTGGGAATTTTCTAGTTTTAGTGAATATGCAGGTATCAGGAATGGAAGCTTGCCAACAATGGAATTAATTCTTGCGATGATATCTTCAGAAGATGCATATTATTCTTTCCTGACAGATCATACGCTCTCTTCAACGCCGCAAATTAGGACTTTAATGTTGGATGAGTAGTGAGGGATTCAGATCCCCGACTTCTTTGGTGATTTTGCAAGTTATCTTTGATAGCAAAGAAGAAGTCGGGGATCTTGGATAGTAGTGGAGATCTTGAGTTGGTAGTGGGAGCCAGCTAATCTTTCGGTTGCCCTACTAAAATAACTGGCTCGGTTTTATATTTGAATGCAGTTACCCGCACCACTGGATACAGCCTGTACTGCCACTAATGTGCGCTCGATAAAATCCCTTCTATCAATTCTGACAATTGGTAGTACTCACGAAGAAGAAGCGAAGACGACACGAAAACCAACGTTGTTGCCCTGATTCCGCGCGTTGACCCTGTCACGAGAGGCAGACCGACAATAGATCGCACCAAAGATCCAACAACCGCCGCGTAGTGAGCGAGAACGATTATCATTTTCATTTACAGTAATGTCGCCATAAGGTTCGCTACCATTGTTTTTTGAATTGCTGGATTTTGGGTTGTAACTATCAACATATTCATCCAAACACCATTCCCACACATTGCCATGCATTTGATGCAAGCCCCATGCGTTGGGAAAGAAATTATTCACATCAACGGTTTGCAGCCGATATTCACCCTTGGGTGCATTCGCATAAGGGTTACTCCCGTCATAGTTGACCAGACTAGGCGTAATCGTTTCGCCAAAATGGAAGGGCGTAGTTGTGCCAGCGCGACAGGCATATTCCCATTCGGCTTCAGTGGGTAAGCGATAGATACCACGATTAGCTGGCAGAGTCGCCGTTAGTCTCTTACAAAACTCCCTCGCCTCATGCCAACTCACACTTACCATCGGGCGATTATCGCCTTTCAACTTCGCATCTAGGCTATTAAATGCACTGCTAAAGCTGCCCATCACCGCCAGCCATTGCGCCTGTGTGACCGCATAGCGCCCCATATAAAAGTCTTTGGGAAATTTCACTTCATGCTGTGGCACTTCATCATCAAATCCTTTCTCGCTGTTCGGTCTTCCCATCCTAAAGCTTCCCGCAGATATCAGCGCCATTTCTAGCGGCACGGCTCCATTGGGTAAGCTCAGATTTTGGGTGAAATATTGAATGGTGCTGCTGGTGCGGCTAATCTCCTGACCGCTTGCATTTACGGTGATGATGTTGTTGAGGGTTTGCGTTTGTAGTGAGATAGTGGGTTTAGGTGTTGGTTCGGGTGTTGGCTCATTTTGTGTAGGGCGTGGTGTTTCAATATTTGGTGGTGGTGGGCTAGGTATTGTAGGTGTAGGAATGTCTGGCTTGGGTTTTGGGCGATTTTCCCATGCAATTACCGCCAACGCACTAGAGCCGCCCAACAGCAACAACACATCACGGCGGCGCATTCCTTTAATGACTCTTACCTTAGTTTTCTGCTTCTCAACAATCTTGCGAACTTTGGCAATATCACGCAACAGTTCCGATGTGTTTTGATGGCGATCTTGCGCTAGTTTTGCCATCATTTTATCGACTAGATCCAGCAATTCGGGCGTGCAGTCTTGGGTATATTTGTGCCAAACAAGCTCATCCCTAGCACCAGAATACATATCAAGGGGATGTTTGCCCGTCAGCAACTGGGCAAAGCTGCGCCCCAAGGCAAAAAAATCCGATTGCGTAACTGCCTCCCCATGCATCTGTTCCGATGGCGTGAAGCCTTTGGAAATGATGCCCGTAATCTCACCGCGATTTAGCTTTGCCAAATAGGAAGCAGTCATCTCTCTGGCTGTGCCAAAGTCAATTAGCACCAATTCTCCAGTACGGCGCAGCATGATGTTGGCGGGCTTGAGGTCGCGATGGAAATATTTTTGGCTATGGACTAGGGCAAGGATGTTAACGATTTCTTCAAGCCATGCGATCGCCAATTTGTCGCTAATAGGTTGGTTGCGATTTTTGTGCAGCCATTGCTCAAGGGTATCGCCATCAATCTTTTCCATGACGATGCAATGCAAAGGCATTCGCGCCTTAGTTTGATGCTGAAAATAGCCGTCAATTTTGGGGATGCCACTGCTATTGAGTTGCCGCAATACATCCGCTTCTTTTTTAAACAGTTCTACCGCCTTGGCATCATCATTCCAGCGATATTGCAATACCTTAAGGATTTTCGGTTGACTGCCTTCAAGGATTTCGTAGATCCGTCCAAATCCGCCTTGAATAGCCTCTTTGCCCGTGAGATCACGCTGTACCCGATAGCGACTATTTAGCACCAGTCCCGTACCGCAGGAGAGGCAATATGCGCCTTGGTTATCGTGGCGATCGGGTTGCGGACATAGGGGATTGATGCAATAACTCATGATCGCTAAACTAACTCCTCTCACTGCCTAAAATTTTAGCAGGCAATCTATAAGCCATCAGATTGATCTCATGGCTTATAGCTCAATCCCGTTGAAACAGGTTCTTAGATTAACTGCGCTGTGCGTCAATTTCTGCTAGAGCCTGTTCAAAATCTTGGTTATTAATTTTGAGAGTTTCCATTGCTTTAGGATCTTGGGTATCGCTTTGATGGCGGCGAATCGCAAAAATGGCGGCACGATTGCTTAAAAAGGCTAGGTCAGCCCCATTCCAGCCTTCGGTACGCTCTGCCCAAATATGCAAATTTAAATCATCGGCAAGGGGGCGATCGCGGTTATGCACTGCCAAAATGGCGCGGCGGCTCTCGATATCGGGCAGGTCGACTAATAGATGCAGTTCAATTCTGCCCGATCGCAGCAAGGCTGGATCGATAAATTCGCGGCGATTGGTTGCGCCAACTAGCAGTAAACCTTCCGCCGATTGCAAGCCATCGAGTTCCGTGAGCAACTGCCCAATCACGCGATCGCTGACCCCACTATCCCCCTGATAGCTCCCTCTTGCGGGGGCAAGGGTATCGATTTCATCAATAAAAATTACGCAGGGAGCCGCCTGTCTTGCTTGGGCAAATAGCTGATGGATTGCCTGTTCAGATGCGCCCACCCATTTTGTTAATAGCTCTGAACCTGCGACAGCAATGAAATTAGCTTGGGCTTGGGTGGCGATCGCCTTAGCCAGTAGGGTTTTGCCCGTACCAGGGGGACCATAGAGCAGTACGCCCCTAGCCGCCTTAGCGCGGGTATAGGCATAGAGGGCAGGATCGATCAAAGCGCCGCCCACAGCCTCTTGTAAGGTTTGCTTAACCTTGGTCAAGCCGCCGATCTCCGACCATTGCACCTTTGGCGCTTGGATTTGCAGCGATCGCAGTACCGCAGGTTGCACCTGTTTGAGGGCAAAATCAAAGTCTTCCCCATTCACATCAAGGTTTTCGGGAACATCACTCACATTGGCAACCTGACGGCGCAACGCCTTGGTTGCTGCCACTTGGCAAAGTCCTTTGAGGTCAGCCCCCACATAGCCATAGGCGTGATCGGCAATCTCATCCAAATTCACATCCGCCGCTAAGGGCATGGCTCGCGTATGAATTGCTAAAATCTCCCGCCTGCCTTGGCGATCGGGTATAGGAAAAATAATCTCACGGTCAAAGCGTCCTGGGCGGCGCAGAGCAGGATCGATCGCATCGGGGCGATTGGTTGCCGCCAGCACGATTACGCCTTGCTGATTGCTGGCAAAACCATCCATTAGCCCTAATAATTGCGCCACTAAACGTTTCTCCACCTCTCCTTCCACATTGGCACGGTTGGGTACGAGAGCATCAATCTCATCGATGAAAATTAAGCAGGGAGCCGCCTTTGCCGCCTTCTCAAAAACCTGCCGCAATCGAGTTTCCGCTTCGCCATAGTATTTACTGATGATTTCAGGCCCCACGATCGCGATGTAATTTACCCCCATCACTTCCGCCAACGATCGCGCCGTCAAGGTTTTCCCAGTCCCTGGAGGACCCACCAATAAAACGCCACGGGGCGGTTCTAGCCCCAACTTGGCTAAAATATCAGGACGCTTGAGGGGGATTTCTACTAAATCCCGCAATTGTGCCAAAGTGTCGCCTAAGCCCCCCACTAAGTCAGCGATCGCCCGTTCTTCTACACTAGATGAATTAACTGGATTTGGCACAGATGCAGTTTTTGGCGGCGCAACCACATCAGGGGAAGTTACTTCGGCATTACCACCCCGCGCATAGACACTACGCGGCGATCGGGGAATATTGCCTCGGCGGGGAATGTTAGACAAAGGACGGCTAGAAACATTTACCTCTGTATGAATCTCCCCCGATTTTTGCTTTTCCTCTAATTTTTGCGCCAAATCGATTAATTGATCGAAGTTCAGTAGCTGCTTCACCTCATCCACAATTGACTCAAAGCCTTCCACTTTAAAATTAAATCTATCTCTAAAGTTGCTTTGAGCATCATCTTTAGAATTATCTTGATCATTATTCACAATTATTATGACTCCATATTTTTTTAATGTTCCCGATGACTACAACACATTACGTTTACCTAAGCCGCAGTAATATTTTTGAACGCGAGGCTTTAGTTGACTTCACCAAATTCAAGACCAAACTAAAAATATGGAAACTATCACTGTAGACCGATTGAATGACTGGCTGTTGCTAGTGGCAGCATTGGTTGTCTCAATGGCAATATTTTACACATTAGAAAAACTAGTAAAAGCGCTAATTGTACCCTTGGCAATAGTCGCGATCGTCCTAATTGTTGCCAAAGTCGCATTTGGCATTAGCCCCGAAGCGTTATGGCATGATGCAATTTTACTTACTCGCAAATTAGCAACTAAATTAACCTAAATTTGCGAGCGCGTAGAGTACTTTGCGCTAACTTAAAATCCAGAGAAAATCGTAAAAGTATGACGGAACGACGTTTTCAAGATTTTCTCTGTACTTCTCCAAGCCTTGATACTCCCTGCCCACCCAAGAAATAGATATATAAAACTAAGAATTAGCATTGCGGCGCGAAGCGCCGCAGTGTCTAATTTTTCACTGGTAAGGAAGTAAGTTGTATGGGAACTCAAGAATAGCGATCGAGCAGATCCAGCAAAATTTTATTAACAATTTCAGGCACTTCATCCTGCGGACAATGCCCTGCATTAGCAATATCAATGAACTGCTTCACACTCCTAAATTTAGTAAAGGATTGCCGCCCTAGCTCAATCGGCTCCCAAGGATCGCGATCGCCCCACAGCACGATCGCCTCACAGGGCAGAATAGCCAACAAGTCTTCGGGTCTTGGTCCTTGGGAATAGCGCACAAAAGCCATAAATACATCAACAGCATTAGGGTTATTGGCGGGGCGGGTTAATATCTCCACCAGCTCATCGGTGATTGCTTCCTTGTGAACATAAGCTTGCGCCAAAATCTGCCGTACAGAACTGGGCTTACGCACCTGATCGAAAAATAATTTGGCGATCGCCCGCACACCCAAAATATTCTGCACCGTCTTCACGCCCAGTCGCCGCCACCAAGGTAAATCTAATTGATTCTGCTCCTGCAATAGCCGCAAAGAGCAGTTGATCAGTATAGTCTGCGTCACTAGCTCAGGGGCATAGATCGCCGCCTGCATTGCCACCACTGCCCCAATAGAATTGCCCACAAGGACAACGCGATCGCCAATCACCTCCCGCACAAAGTCAGCCACTTGTTGTCCCCAAGTCTCAAAGGTATAGGGTAGCTCGCTCGGATGCGGTTGCGCTGAAGAGCCAAAACCGACCAAATCAATGGCATAAACCCGTCCCATCTGTGCTAAGACAGGAATATTTTTGCGCCAATGCCCCACCGAAGCACCAAAGCCATGAATGAGCAAGACGGCGGGTTTACTGTGCGCTGCACCTGAATATTGCGTGGACGGACAGCCATCTACGCAATATCCGATCTGATATCCACGCCATACCCAGAAACGATCAGCAAATCTGCAATAATCTGTATTGGCAACCATAGGAAAGGTAAACTTATGTGAAGCAATTAGAACTAGCTAATTTCGCCTATCCTATCATTGACTAGAGATTAGCCTCTCGTAATTATTTTTATAATTTTTCGATAACTTTTCGATACTTTTTTTAGACTTTTGGAGATTTAAACGTGGCACTCCCTTTATTAAACTATGCACCAGCCTCGCAAAATTCGCGGGTTGAGGGTTTTACCATTGGTAATGATGACACCCCTCGCATCTACAGCACTGCAAACTTATTGTCTAGCAGTGAATTAGATGAGCTAATCGCGGCTGCCTATAGACAAATTTTCTTCCATGCCTTCGCCAGCGATCGCGAAATCTTTCTAGAATCGCAACTGCGCTCTGGCAATATTTCTGTGCGCCAATTTGTACGCGGCTTAATTCTCTCCAAGACCTATAAAAGCAGTTTTTACGAAAAAAACAGCAATTATCGCTTTGTCGAGCAAACCGTACAACGTGTTCTCGGTCGTGATGTTTACAGCGAACGTGAAAAGATTGCTTGGTCAATCGTTGTCGCTACGAAGGGAATTGAGGGCTTTGTCGATGCGTTGCTCAACAGTGACGAATATTTAGAAGCCTTTGGTGATGATATTTTGCCTTACCAACGCCGCCGTAGCCTACCTAGCCGAGTGCTTGGTGAAGTACCTTTCAACATCAAGTCTCCTCGCTACGATGCATACCATCGCGCACAGTTGGGCTTCCCTCAGCTCATTTGGCAAAATACGATCCGCAGCTACGTTGTCACCGACAGACAGCCAAAAACTGGCGATCCAGCCTTGTTCCTCAATATGGCTCGGCGCATCAATGCTCCCGCATTTACCCAAGCTCCCGTATCTGCTCAAAACATCGACTATGAGCGTCTAGTACCTCGCCGTTAATAAACCCTCTATAATGCAAAAGAGACGGCGCAATGCGCCGTCTCTTTTGTAACTATCTGACCTTTATTTCTAGACCATGGACATTCATCAATTTCTGCAACTATTTGTCGGGCGGTGGCGATCGCAGCGTAGCAATCATCAATCTGGACAGGGAAATGGTGGTGATGCTCGCGCCGAAATCATCATTACTGAGCTAAGCCCAGACGCTTCTGAGGTGGTGAATCTATGCCAAAAATATAATTTTGAGCCACAAGTCGCCATATCGTCAATGCAATTGGTGTGGGAAGAAGATGTTTTGAGCAGTCGTAAACCCAAGGGCAGTACAGTGTTAGTTGCAATCCCCACAGCAAATAATTGTAGTGGGCTGATCCTCAGTAGTACTAGCAAGAGTTCTTACGAATTTGCGGCTGATGAATCTTTGACTATTACAACCGCGATCGCTGATGGAGCGATCGAAGAAAGAATTTGGTATGGCAATCCTAATTTAAGATTTCGGGTCGCCACCTTGATCAAAAGTAATGTATCAGGCGATCGCCTAGTACAATCCTCTAAGTTTTATTCTGAAATTCGCATTAGTACGCCCCAACCTCAAAGATAGAAGCACCACCAGAAACATCAAAAATACTACTAAAAATACTACTAAAAATGTAGAAAATGCCTAGCTAAGTGCCAAACCTCTAATCCAATAAAGCCTGCCAAAGCCACAAAAATAGCAATATTTATAACAGCTTTAATTTTTTCCATAGCAAAATACTCCAAACTATATCGGTGCTTATAGCACTCATACTAACGCGAGTTTAGAAGCTCAACCTAGTAATCCTTAACATGAATTGATCATGAGTTGAGCTAATTGCGCTAAAATCTGATGATTACTACATTCATCGTGTGGGGATGCATGGCTGTGAACTGGATCAATAAATTTGCCGCTTTCGGAATAGTCACTGTTAGCTCACTGGCGATCGCCTCATCAGCATCGGCGCGATTTGTGGTTTTTGTATCAGGCAATGATGCTGCCACATTGCAAAGAGTCCGCACCATATCGCCCAATGCCTTTGCAACCACTATTAACAATCAACCATCTGTCCAAGCGGGTATCTTCAATTCAGAAATAAGCGCCGACAGTCTTGCTATTTCTCTACAGCAAGCAGGACTTACAGCCCAAAAAACTTTTAGAACAGACAATTACAATATTCAGCCAATCACTGAAGTTACTCAAGCCCCATCAAATCTCATCGTACCTCAGACTAATTTTATTTCACCTCCCTCAGCAATAGCTACTGCCAACTATAGCGTCAACCCCTTTCCTAGCGCTTTTCCTAATGCTTTTCCTAGCGCTGTTCAAGCGCCAACTAACAATGCATTGCTCCCTCAAGCTAGCCAAAGCGTTGATTTTCGATATATAGCCGCAGTTCCTGCCAGTATCAACAATCAATTCTTGCTGTCACGGGTGCGTCAGTTTGTTCCGAGTGCATTTTTCACTAATTCTGGACGTGGCACTTACATTCATGCAGGGGCTTATGCAAGTCGTGACGCGGCGGAATCGGTATCTCGCTACCTCCGATCGCAAGGACTAGACTCAAGGGTTTTATACTTCTAAGGGATCAACAGTAACAACCATGACCGTAAGTAATCCTCACGATTTAGAGCCTAATGCTGATGCTAGTCAGCGATCGACAAATGTACCTAAGTGGTTGGAGCCATTGGTCTTGCTCTTCCCCACTGGCTTTTGGCTAGTTGCTTTCTTGCTCGTCCCCACCCTACTAATCTTGGTGCAGAGTTTTGTCCCCTTTGGCAAAACTGAGTTTGGTCTGGATAACTATCAACAGGTATTTAAGTATGTTGGTGGCAATTTTATTTATTTGGTAGTTGTCTGGCGATCGCTACTCTATGCGGCGATCGCCACAGGCTTTTGCCTCATCATCGGCTTTCCCGTTGCCTACTGGCTTGCCATCATTGCCCCAAAGGAATGGCGCAATATGCTTTTATTACTATTTGTATTACCCCTCTGGACTTCATCATTACTGCGCTCCTACGCATGGATTACGATCCTGCGACCAACGGGCGTTTTGAATAGTTTTTTAAACCTCATCGGACTATCGGGCATTAATGTCCTCAATAAAGCCGAAGGCGTAATCATCGGCATGATCTACACCTATCTCCCCTACATGGTACTGGTGCTATACACCTCCCTCGAAAAATTAGATTTACGCCTTTTAGAAGCCGCCGCCGATCTAGGAGCCAATTCTCGCCAAGCATTTTGGCAAATTACAGTGCCGCAAGTATCTTCAGGTATCATTGCGGGAACTGCCCTCGTATCGATTACTAGTTTTAGCGACTACATCAACCCCCAACTGCTTGGCGGACCTGGTAGCCGCACGATCGCATCGATCATTGAGTTACAGTTTTTAGGGGCAAGTAGCAATCGTGGCTTCGGCTCTGCCCTGAGCATGGTCTTAATTTTGGCTGTCACAATTGTGATCGCCCTGCTAATTAAATATGGCGACAAGCGAGTAGTAACCGATGGCTAATGCGGCTAAAAAATCCGAGAATTTTATTCAAAAATCTTCTGCACAACCGCGTACTCTCAAGCGCTGGCAGACTTGGTACAGCTTGGTAGCATTCTTATATATGTATCTGCCGATCGCAGTGCTGACCATTTTCAGCTTTAATAAATCGCCATCGCCATCACAATGGACGGGCTTCACTTGGGAATGGTACAGCAAATTTTTACAAAACCCGACCCTCTTAGCTGCCCTCACAAACAGTATAAGCGTGGCTTTGGTGTCCGTCAGCATTTCGGCAGTACTTGGCACGATTACCGCCGTTGGGCTTGCCCGCTATTATTTCCCTGGCAAAAGTTTGTATAGAGGCACTACCTATCTGCCCCTCATCATGCCTGACATTGCGATCGCCGTCGCCACCCTCGTGTTTTTTGCCGCTATTAAATTACCTCTCAGCCTTGCCACAATTGTAATTGCTCATATTGTGTTTTGTCTTGCCTATGTGACCGTGGTTGTATCCAGCCGCCTTAGCAACATTGATCCCAAACTCGAAGAAGCAGCCCTTGATCTTGGCGCAACCCCCATACAGGCATTCACTAGGGTGTTATTGCCACAGTTATTACCTGGAATCGTCTCAGGGTGCTTACTGGCATTTATCCTCAGCATGGATGACTTTGTAATTGCTTATTTTACCGCAGGCGTGGGCGCGACCACATTACCGATCGCCATTTTTTCCTCTCTTCGCAGTGGTGGTGTCACCCCCGAACTCAATGCCCTTAGCGTTTTATTGATCATTGCCTCTGGCTCAATGGCAGCAATCGCTGAAGCCGTCAGAGGTTGGGGCAAGCATTAAAGTTAAATGTTTGCAAAAATTAATGCATTGTCGAGTGATTGCTTGAACACTGTGGTATATTACATTTGGCAAAGCTAATAAAAGCTAAAGAATGACTCCCCATGAGTGAGAAGCCTTTAAAGCTGCGAATCTCTATTCCACCCGTCGAGGGAATCGAGGACATTCCCATCGCAGCAGTCGAAGTACTCGCTACAAAAATGGGGTTTAGTCCTAGTGCTGCACAAGACATCGTACAAGCTCTCACAGAAGCTTTGGTCAACGCAGTTTTGTATAGCACCTCTGATCTTGACGTGGAGGTCGTAGTATTTGCAGCAAATACTAGTCTAGTTGTAGAAGTACATGATCGTGGATCAGGTTTTGACGTTGATAGTGTGCCTCCGCCAGATTTTGATCTGATATCCGAAATGGGTGTCAAAAATGGTGGATTTGGAATACATATGATCAAAGCTTTGGTCGATAAAGTCGAAATCGAATCGACAAGTCAAGGTACTACAGTCCGTATGAGTAAGTTTTTGTCTATCCCCAAACCCATTCTCCAACCATGACCCATTCCTCGTTTTTACAAGATGAACTAAAGATCGTTGAGCAAGTTGATGGCGATCAAGTTATTCTCAAGCTGAATGGTGCTTTGAGCGTAACAACAGTCCCCTACTTTAGACAAGCGGTGCAGCCATTTATTGATCGTAAGTTAGCCGCCATTGTCCTAGACTTTGAGGGAGTAACTAAAATCGTCAGTAGAGGAGTTGGTGCGGCGATCGACATGGCAGTCCAAGCCAAGAAGCAAGGTGGCAAATTGCGTTTAGAAAATGTTGGCAAGTATGGGCGCTCTTTATATATACAGGGTGTACATCTTGTTGCCGAAGTGCCTGAATTGGATGGCTTTGAACCTTAAACTCCTTTTGCTTTTATTTAATTTCAATTCCGTAATTTCGCAACGTTTTATCAGCAAATCAGAACCAATAAAAACATTGAAAGCGTTGCAAAGCAACGCTTTCAATGTTTTTATTGTGAAATTTAGTCATAGCTATATAAAATGAAGATTATCTCAAAAAAATCATTGGGTCAGCAAAAAGTCTATGACATTGGGCTAGAGGGTGATCATAATTTTTTATTAGACAAAGGCTATATTGCCTCCAACTGTTTTAACAAGTCCCATAGTGTTGCCTATGGCTATGTCACCTATCAGACTGCCTATCTGAAGGCAAACTATCCCGTGGAATATATGGCAGCGCTGCTGTCATCGGTTAGCGGCGATCAAGATAAGGTACAGCGTTATATTGCCAACTGCCGTAGTATGGGGATTGAGGTACTGCCGCCCGATGTGAATAGCTCTGGGGAAGACTTTACACCCCGTGGTAAGCAAATTCTATTTGGTTTAGCGGCGATTAAAAATTTGGGGGCAGGGCCGATCGCGGCGATTTTGCAGGGGCGGCGTGAGGGGGGAGCATTTAAGTCATTGGCGGATTTGTGCAGTCGTCTGGATGGGCGATCGCTAAATAAAAAGGCGCTGGAAGCACTGATTCAAACAGGGGCATTGGATCTGTTAGAGCCAAATCGCCGTCAGTTGATGAACGATCTTGATGTCACGATGGACTGGGCTTCCCGCCGTGCTAAGGATCAAGCATCGGGGCAGGGCAATCTCTTTGATATGTTGGGGGGAAATACGAGTAAGCAATCCTTTGATCTAGCGCCGACAACCCAGAGGGTCGCGGATTTTTCTTCCCAAGAAAAGCTAAGGCTCGAAAAAGAATTACTGGGTTTTTATATTTCCGATCATCCGCTCAGTGTGGTCAGTCAATCGGCAAGGTTAATGGCTCCGATCAATCTTTGTGACATCCCTGATTCCCATGAAACTAAGATTGTCACAGCGATCGCCTTGATCCTAGATATTAAGCAGGTGATTACAAAGAAGGGCGATCCCATGGCAATTTTGCAGCTTGAGGATCTTACGGGCAGTGCCGAGGCAGTGGTTTTTCCGAAGAGTTTTGATAAGGTGAAACACCTCTTGGAAAAGGATCGACGGGTAATGGTATGGGGCAAGATTGATCGGCGGGATGAACAAACGCAATTGATTGTGGAAGATATGCAAACCATTGAGTCAGTGCGGATGGTCAGGGTGGAGCTTACCCGTGAACAGGCAAGCGATCGCCAAGTTTTACAACAACTTAAAACGGTTTTAAATCCTAATCCTAACAATGTTAATTCGCATCAAGGTAATTCTATGTATGGCAAAAATGAACCTGAAATTTCTAATAAGATTCCTGTGATTGCGGTGATCGAATATATGCCCAAGTTAATCCGTTTTGGCAATCAGTTTTGGGTACAGGATGAAGCCACGACCGTAAAGGCATTGCAACAAGCGGGGTTTAAAGCCACCTATGATGGGTTAGTGACTAACAGCTTATAAAGTTGCGACTTATTGCTGATTACTGTTAGGACAAAATTTAAGATACAAGTAATATTGGAGTAGGTAGAGTGATGCCAATTAAAGGCACAAATAGGACGGGGCATAACCCAAATTAATAGAACTACCACAGACTGGGGCAGCATGAAAAGGCTATCTTATATTAGTAAATTATCGCGATCGCTATCAAAGCGAGAGATAGAGGATATCGGTAAAATTTCCCAAACAAACAATTCCAGAGAGGGAATTACTGGCGTACTACTCTGTTGTGCAGGTATATTTTTCCAAATTTTAGAAGGAGATGATGAGCAGATCGATCATCTCTACACAAAAATCTTAAGAGACGATCGCCATGATCAAATTCTCTGCTTAAAGTCAGAATTTCAGGTTGAGCATCGGTGCTTCCCTGATTGGTCAATGGAAGTAATTGTCTTAGATGAAAATACAGATATTCTCTTGCAACCCATCAAGATTTTGTTGCAGACCTTGGGAGAGTCGCAGACAATTTTGGCAAGCTATACCCAGTCCAAAATTTTGCAGGCGATCGAAAGTGGCATCGATCCACGTACTCTTGAGCCTTGCTATACCGAAAAAATTATTTTCTTTGCGGATATTGTCAGCTTCACGAATATTACTGAAAAAATGCAGGTTTCGGAGGTGGTGGATCTACTCAATCAATTTTTTACGATTTGTACTGAGGCGATTGCTGCTAGGGGGGGCGAAGTCACTAAGTTCATTGGCGACTGTGTAATGGCATATTTTGATGGCGATCACGCCGATGAAGCGATGCAGGCAAGCCTTGATATTCTGGCGGAATTAGAAACCTTGCGCCATCAAGCACCGAAAGATAGTCCTGTAAAGGTTTTGTATATTGGCATTGGCTTGTCTAAGGGTAAGGTTTTGGAAGGGAATATTGGCTCCAAAACCAAGAAAGAATATACGGTCATCGGTGATGCAGTAAATGTGGCATCTAGAATCGAAGGGATGACCAGACAGTTAAATCGCTTTTTGGTTTTTTCGGCATCGGTGCGCGAAGGATTAAGCGATCGCTGGCGACCTGTGCGGCTTGGCGACTTTCATGCTAAGGGCAAGGAGGAAATTGTGGAAGTATATTCGTTGGATGATGTGTTAACTTTCCCTAGATCAGACTTTCGGAAATTGAAACAGGAGATCCAACAGCATTTAGAAATAATTGGTAATCAGTCAGAATTAATTCTCACAACCCATTACAACGCTTTGCTCTCCAGTCAATCTTGACTATCTCCAAATATTTTGGGTAATTCAGATAAATTCCTGAAAGCAGGTGCTGAGCTCACTAGCCAAGAAAAAAGCTGAAGGCGTTGCTTTGTAATGCTTTCAACCTTTTGCTGGGTTTTGGTTTGAGCGCGTTGCGCTGTATGATCGCCGTAGGTGAATCAGTACCCCGCAATGTCCCATCTGTTAGACAATCGCTATCTTGTCATCAAAACCTTAGGCAGTGGCGGCTTTGGTGATACCTACTTGGCAGAGGACACCAAAATGCCCTCTAAACGCCAATGCGTGATCAAGCAACTAAAACCTGTTGCCGATAATCCTCAAATGTATACGCTCTTGCAACAGCGATTTCAAAGGGAGGCAGCAGTCTTAGAGCATCTCGGCGAAGAAAGCCGTTATATCCCTAAGCTCTATGCTAGCTTTACCGAAAACGGGCTTTTTTATCTGGTGCAGGAATGGATCGAGGGGCTGACCCTTGCCGAAAGTGTCATGGGTCAGGGGATATGGCAAGAGTCAGCCGTAAGGGCAATGATGATCGGCGTGCTGCATACTCTGATTTATGTCCATGATCGCGGCATTATTCATCGCGACATTAAGCCCGACAATATCATTTTGCGGAATGGTGAACCTGTACTCATCGACTTTGGCGCGGTCAAAGAAACCTTAAATGTCAGCGCAATTTCTAATATTGCTCATACGGTGAGATCGATTGTGATTGGTACACCAGGGTTTATGGCATCAGAACAGGCGGCAGGGCGACCATTTTTTGCCAGCGACCTATATAGTTTGGCGATTACCGCAATTTTTGCGCTCACGGGAAAATATCCACAGCAGATCGGCACTAATCAAACAACGGGGGAGTTACATTGGCAACCACATTTAGAAAATGGTCAAAGGATAAGTGCCGAATTGAAGGAGATATTTGCGAAGGCACTGCAATTTGACCCGCGCGATCGCTATGGTTCGGCAAGGGAAATGTTAGCCGCGCTCCAAGTTGGGACATTTTCTCAGGCTTCACATTCTCAGGCTTCACAAATTCCCACGATCGCCGCTATACCTCAACTTGCCATTCCCCCACGCAAACCTCTAGCTCTGAAGCCACTATTGTTCACGAGTTTGGTGGGCGGAATGCTCGGAGTGGCGATCGCCCTAAGTGTATTTGTCTATAGAAACGGCAGCCTAGTCTCAATATGGCAAAGGCTAATTCCCCAATCCTCACAAAAAGCCCCCTTTTACTTTTTAGCAGACTCCGCCTTTGAGGATATCAACAACGCCAAGTTACGGGTAGATAAGTTACGCAACCAAGGCTATAGCAATGCAGGTGCATTTTGGATTCCCGACTATCCCAACCTCGGCGATCGCCAATATCAACAAGTCTATGCAGAAAAGTTTGCTGACCTTGCCAGTTGTGAGGCGAAGCTTGCTGCCCATCGCCGCTATGCTGCTGATGCTTACTGTGCCTATGCCAGCCTTAACGCTCAAGATCGTGCTAGAAGCCAATAAAAAACCCGCAGGAGGCATTCTTGCGGGAGAAATTTATGTAGATACGTCGCTAGTGAATTAATTATCTAATTCAATTAAATTTCCTGTGGTGATAGCCGTCACTGGGTAGCTGCGATCATCTAGTTCATTTGGGGTGACAGTGATCACAGATATTTGCTTAGAAGTTCAAACTTCTTTGCCTTAGCCATAATTACTGTGTGTTAATAAACACTTTTGCCGAATACAGATTAGCTTACAAGAAACTATAGTTCATTAGGAGATTGCAATTTAATTGAGGGCGTTGCACATATTCATATAATTTTTTATTTCGCAACCGTTTCACTATGAATATATGCAACACCCATTATTTTACATCGCACCCCTTACAGACTATTAAAGCAACTGGTTCTAGTAGCGGAGTACATAGGCATGACCATTAAAACCCTTCATCATCACAAGCGACGGAAAAGTCACTTAGTCCGATTTGCAGCGATCGCGATCGCTGCCGCCATTCTCGCCTTAGTCACACCTGCGATCGCCCAAACTGCGCCACCCGTAGAGCCTACCCTAGAGACTATCACCCAAACCACTAATAACTTACGTCTATCCATTGATACAACTTGGGTATTCATTACAGGGTTTCTAGTATTTTTTATGCAATGTGGCTTTGCGATGCTAGAGGCAGGGCTAGTCAGGCAAACAGGCGTGGTCAATACATTAGCCGAAAACTTTATCGATGCCTCCATTACCTTGCTAGCTTGGTGGCTCACAGGATTTGCGATCGCCTTCGGCACAACTAGTAATGGCTTTTGGGGGACTGACGGCTTCTTCCTCAACAATGCCATGACCATCAGCAATGGCGCAATTCAATATGCGACAGGGGCAGGTGGATCTAGTAGCCCATTGAATACCTTTACGCTGTTCTTCTTTCAGTTTGCCTTCTCTGCCACCGCCAGCACCATCACCACAGGCGCGATGGCTGAACGCACCGAGTTTAAAGGTGATTTAATCTATGCCTTTATCATGGGGGCCGTCATGTATCCGATCGTGGTGCATTGGGTCTGGAACGAAGGCGGATGGCTACATAAATTGAATTTCCATGATTTTGCTGGTAGCGCCGTTGTCCACTCTGTGGGTGGGTGGACTTCCCTAGTGGGGGCATATATTCTTGGTCCGCGCCCTAACCGTATTTGGGGACAGATGCCCCCCGCCCACAATTTGGGCTATGCCACCATCGGCACAATGATCCTCTGGTTTGGTTGGTATGGGTTTAATGCAGGCTCAGCCCTATCGATCCAAAATACAGGGTTAGTGGGCTTAGTTGTGGTAAATACATCGATTGCTGCCGCGACAGGCTCACTAGCAGCCATGCTATATATCTATTTTCGTTTCCGTCAATGGCACTTATTTTGCGGACTAAATGGCTCCTTAGCGGGCTTAGTCGCAGTGACTGGCGGCTGCGCCTATATTATGCCTTGGGCGGCGGCTGTGATTGGTTTAGTCGCTGGAGTATTGGTGCTAATTGTGGTAGATATCATCGAATGGTTTGAAATTGATGACCCCGTTGGCGCATTTTCTGTGCATGGAGCCTGCGGCATGATGGGAATCATTGCTGTTGGTTTATTTGCCGATCCTGCTTTGTCGATCAATAAGAAAGCAGGGCTATTTATGGGCGGTGGCTTTGACCTATTGGGTGTGCAGATGGGTGGAGAAGCCGCTATTATAATTTTTTCAGTAATCTTTTCCTTCATCATGTTTGGGGTGCTAAATATGCTAGGGCTGCTAAGGGTGAATGCCGAAGCCGATCGCATAGGTATTGATGTCTATGAGCATGGTGCATCAGCTTGGCCAGATGTCTATGCGATCGATGATTTGCAGTTTGATGATGAAGATCAGGAGGATGATTGACAATCTCAGCACTGAAGTGACTGAGATTCCTGATTCAGCGAGACAACCATACATATTTTCGAGCCTAGATGTTTTAGTATTTGTAATACTTCGTAAAGCTCATTATTAGGGTTTACCAAAGAAAATAACCGTGAATTGGCATACTCATTGTGTGAAGTTTTCAAAAACAAAAATTCATTCCCATTGGTAATCATGCCAAATGTTGAGTGCAAGGTTTCCGAATTACTCAGCATATAAGCTAAAGCTTGGGGAATCGCTCTTGTTACTGCAAAATCACTTCGTTTTGATTCAATGACTAATAACCAAAGCTGGTTGTTGATCACCAATACATCGATCCGCCCTCGAATTATTGTTTCTTCATCTTTCATTTCTAATGCTATAGCTGTTTCTGTCTCAATCCGAAATGGCTTGTGATAAAAGCCAGCGAGATCTAACAATGGTGCAAGCACTACCATTTTTACTGTATTTTCTAGAATTGGTGGATCTTCCATCAATTCTAGAAAATTAGCTTTCACCCGATCTAATAATCGATGCTCCTCTTCACTTAAGGATGTAAAACTTTCTAACCATTCAGGAAAAAAGGCAGGATCTTGAGATATCTGAATCCCCAAGTTTTGTTTAAATTCTCTTAGCGTTACATCTTTTGCGGCGATCGCCTGAATCATGATGAATTGTAGGTAGAAGTCATAATCTTAATATTAGAGCAAAAACAAAATTGCTAACGCGATCGCCCAACCGCTTATCTTATAAAAAACATGATCGCCAAACTATCCACAAAAAAGCAATCACCTAATCCATTAATCATTAGTAGTCACTAATAGTATTGACAAGAAATTATTGATGAAAAATTCATGCTAAAATCCAACGCAGCATATCTCTAGGGAGTTACTATGCAAATCACCGAAGCACCGATTAAAGCCACTGTTTCCCCATCAGTCCACCCTGCAACCCTTACTCTTCCCGATCATAAGCAATTACCAGACTCAGACGGAACCTTTGTGAAAAATTTTCAGGAACATCCACAAAGTATTGTTTTAACAAGCTCCATAAAACCCATTCTCCAAAAACTGCATCCCGATGGACATTATTGCATCGGTCAAGATAGCGGCATTTACTGGCGACTCATGGAACCACCCGAAAAGGGAGCCGAAGCCCCCGACTGGTTTTATGTGCCGAATGTATCGCCGCTTCTTGATGGCGAATATCGCCGATCCTATGTGTTGTGGAAAGAATTTATTGCGCCATTGATTGCGATTGAGTTTGTGTCTGGAAATGGAGCTGAAGAAAGGGATGCAACACCGCCTAGTGAAACGGAAAAGGCAGGAAAATTCTGGGTTTACGAACAGGCGATTCGGATTCCCTTTTATGTGATTTTTGATGGATTTAGGGGCAATCTTGAGGCTTATCATTTGCTGGATGGTCGCTATGCCAAGATGCAACCTAATCAACGCGGACATTATACGATCGCGCCGATGGGTGTAGAACTTGGGCTGCTCTTAGAGAATGATGTATCTTGGTTGCGCTGGTGGGATGAGTCAGGGAACTTATTGTTGACAGGCGATGAACGGGCGATCGCGGAAAAACAAGCGCGATTGAATGCTGAGACGATCGCTGAGCAACAGAAATTAATCGCTGAACAACAGAAATTAATCGCCGATCAAGCAACTTTAGCCCAACAACAGGCTGAGGCGATCGCTATTCAAGAGCGTCAACGAAAGGAAAAATTAGCCGATTATTTAAGGGCGATCGGCGTTGATCCCGATGCAATTTGATTGGTGACATCTAGGCGAGCATTAAGCAACTTCAGAAAACCGTGATTGTGACGTAGGGGCAATTCATGAATTGCCCCTACTTTTGCGTAAGTCCTAACGGATTTAAATCAGCTTGGCTACGGGATAATTTTTGAGCAGATAGCTTTTCGTTAGCAGATCAACTACGGTAATGATTAATTCGCGCTTCTCGCTGATGTCAAACAATACTTTGAGCCGATCGCAGTCAGGTTGACCGAGAGGATCAAGCTTGGCGATCGCCTGAGTGATCACCTGCCCATTGTCATCGGTTTTTAAGGGCTGAAAAGTTTCGCTTACTGCACGATCAAATTCCATCACAAGGCGATCGCCATCAAAGGAAATCTCCGCCATACTATGGGGACGGGCGCTAAGCTCACCAATCGTGAGGGTGATTTCTGTTTGATTGGGTTGCGAGGCTCTCAGAATTAGCTCAAAGGGGCGGCGGGTAGGATAGACCTGCCCACGACGGAAAATGGTTTGATATTTCCACTGTTCGGCATGGCGATCCCAATAGCGAATGGCATAGGCATGGCAGAGATAGTCTTGCACCTGCAAACCTTGGCTGAGCATCAATGCGCCGTGGGCGATCGCCTCAAAGGGTTTATGACTGTGGATTTGTGCCATCTTAAATTGGTCAGCAATTAGCGCCTGCACCGATGGGATCATCGAACAACCGCCCACTAAGAGAATATGTTTAATATCACCCTTGAGAATGCCTTTATTAAAAGCTAAACTCGATAACTCATTAATGGCGATTTTGAGAATCCGATAGAAGCCCTTCCGTTCTAAAATTGCTTCCAATTGCGAACGGGTATAATTGATCTCAATTGCTGATTGGGTGACAGGATCAAAAAATACTGCCGATGCTGTTTCTGCATCAGAGAGTTTGATCTTAATTCGTTCCATTAATAATTTGAGAATCGGATTTTGAGAATTATCTTGAGAATTGTTCTGCTCTCTAGCAGCAAGCGAGGCATCAAAATAATTTGCCCAACAATCCTCCATGAGCCATTGATCGATATCTTCGCCGCCAATGCTGTAGCCACTTTTAGCGATCGCCACCGCCCGATATTCTCCCTGTGGGTCTTGGCTCGCGCCCAACTGCTCCCCCCATTGCGTAACATCGTGATGCTGGGGCAGGCGCACTAAAGATAAATCTAACGTGCCGCCACCGAGATCAATCACCAAAACTAGGTCATGGGGGGCGATCGCGCCATAGCCTAGCGCTGCCGCCGTTGGCTCATCCAAAATCCGCACCTTCGGATCGGCAACATTGGGCAGATCTAAACTAAAAACTTCATTGCTGCAACCCTCTAACCAACGTAAATATTTTTCATAGGCATCTACAGGCACGGTCAAAATTATTTCAGATGGGAAAATTTGTTGCGATCGCAAATTTCGCAAAAGTTGACGCAAAAATTGCTGCCCCACCCACTCAGGGGAGATTTTCACGCCATCAATACGCGGCGCATACATAATGTTTGCCATGAGGCGGCGCTTGATCTGGTTAAAAAATCTCGGCTGTGGGCGATCTTTGCCGCGATCAATTACGGGCTGACCAATTTCGATGATCCCTGCGGCGGCATCCTGCACATATACCAAGGAGGGAACGAGACTATCTAAGGGGGCAGGACGATTTAGATCGGCAAATTTGACAGTTTCTGGCTGATTTGTGGCGACGTTCCAATGGGCTATAACCGTATTGCTGCTACCAAAATCAATGGCGATCGCCTTCATCATTTTTTCTCTACAAGCTAAAGAATGCCAGTTGCGTAAATTTGAGAATACCCAGATCCGCGATTTCTGCTGAGTCAGCAAAGACAACTTGCAAATTTGCAAAAAAAGTTGAGGATCTTAACTTATGGTATTTTAATGCGCTTTCTTAAGCTATATTGTTCAAAATCGCCGCCTAAATCACCCAACTAGATCTAAATGAGTGACCGAGTTTACAGATTGCTGCTGATCGATAGCGATCGCATTTTTCGGATCGGTATGTTGTCATATTTGGCACAGATTCCAGATTTAGAAGTGGTGTCTGAAATTGATGATTGTCAGGCAGTGGCGGCATTTTTAGATGGTGAACTTACCGCCGATTTAGTAATTTTAGACTTGAATTTAGATCTGCCCTGTGGTGATGTGGCGATCGGCGATCGCATCCCAGAGACAGGACGCTTGACAGGCATTGATATTTGTCAGCAAATCAAAATAAATTATCCGCAATTACCAATTTTTTTATTGAGTGCGCCCACATCGCCGCAGCTAGTAGCCAATGCCTTGCAATTGGGTATCGAAGGTTACTGTCTCAAAGGAACGACCGCCGACATATTGGTGACAGCAATCAGACAAGTTGCAGGGGGTAAGCGGTATTTAGGCGATCGCTATGGCAGCGATCGCACCCTAGCAAGCGCCTTCGATCAATCTATTAATCGACCATCAAATCAAGCATCAAATCAAGCATCAAATCAAGCATCAAATCAAGCATCAAATCAAGCATTGAGCGTGATGGCGATCATGAAACGTAATTTCTATGAGTCGGGTTTGCAGCGCATTGACAAGGTTCTATCAGAAGTCCAAACTAACCTTGCGAATATGAATGCCCTTGAAGCAATTCGCACTAGCCAAGGGGAAACTGGTCAAAGCTTTAGCCACAATCTTCAGCAAATCATACTGGCAGGTCAAGCCCGTGAATTACGCGCTGCCAAGTGGCTGATGGCGCAAATCTGGCAGCCTGAAATGCTTTCAGGGAATACAGATCCAGACTCCGCAGCAGCATCACAATTTCCGCAATCTAATGATCAATTTAATGAGCAATTTAATGAGCAATTGCCCAGCGATCGCCTCGATCCTACCCCTGTCGTCAGTCTCACTAAGCAAAATACCAATGCCCTCGCTGTCCAAGCCAGTTTGTGGGATCGCACCATTAGCAAACTGCAAGCCATTACCACCAACCTCAGCAAAGTTCCATTAGAAATCGATATTCTCAAAGACGATAAGAAGCGAGAATTGCTATACATGATTCTGCGGCAAACTGAGCAGGTGATTACAGAATTGCGGTTGTCGCAGGTTCCCCTTGGGCAAATAGAATCTAATCTCCCAGAAATTCTTAGAGATATTTGGCGATCGGCGGTAATTGATTTTTTTGGTAAGTATTTTGTTGTGTCTTTTGTTGTGTCTAGGCGAGAAGGTCAAAGAGCCGCCCAAGAAGTGAATGTCGTTGAAGTTCTACTTAAGGATGAAGCGATTGTTAAATCGGAATTTCTCGATAAGATTCCCCAATTTCTAGATTTAATTTCCCATTTGCTGTTTGAAACTGACTTGAATGTTAATAATGCTTTAGCCGCCATAGGAACGGTAGAGGCAATGCAAAGAAGCGAACTCATCTTAGATCATCTGCTCATTCAAGTGGCTAATGGCGTGATTCAGCCTTTACTCAATCATTTTGCCGATGTGGAAAAAATCAAACAGCAGTTCTATCGCTACAACCTCTTAGGTACTCGTGAAGTGGAACGATTTCGCAATGACCTATCGTGGAAATATCGCGTTGCTCGCTATGTGACCGATCCGCAATTAATTTTTGAAAGTCGCTATACTCTCTACACATTTACCGAAGTCGGGATTAAGCAGGTCAGTATCTATGCGCCGCGCAATCAAGAGTTACAAACCCTAGAGGGTGTGCAGTTTGCCGTCACCCTTGCCCTAGAATTGCAAGACGCGATCGCCCCCAGACTAAAATCAGCAATTACCCTCATCGGCAATGGCTTTGTCTATATCCTCACCAATGTGATCGGGCGCGGGATCGGGCTAATCGGGCGCGGTGTAGTGCAGGGCATCGGCAACGCATGGCAAGATCGCCGCAAAACTTGATCAAGCAATTATTAGTGGCGCTTCGCGCCACTAATAATTGCTAATAATATTTGTGGAATTTTACATAGGGCTTGCTGAAAAAACAAGAAAACCATACAAGCAATGGTATCCAAGGAGATCTAAAACTGGTAAAATGCAAGGAAAAGTAGGGAAAGCACGAAAAACC
>NZ_JACJPY010000065.1 GCF_014696345.1 Pseudanabaena cinerea FACHB-1277 | reverse complement strand
TATTGAAACTAGCTCCCAATAAGTTAACCTACTATCAACGAGGTAAGAGGGCTATGCAGCTTGTCACGGCTACGTTTTAGATGTCTTTGTCACCCCCTCAGCGTTTACGCACCTCGATCGCATTGTCTTGAGAGCCGAGAATTGCGAAACTAACGCGCAATCGTTTACCTGTACCATCAGCATCAGAAATATTTGTGCTATTCGCATCAATTCCTGATAACGAAGAGGTTTTATCCACAATTACTTGCTGCACTAGCGCAAGTTCGCGTTCCCCTAAAACTGCGGCAAAATCCATATATAGCAACACCATAATCTTTTTAGCAAGAGTCACATTTTCGATTTCGACACTCACTAAAATCGAATTGGGCATGACAATAATTGTGCCAGTGCCGAGAGAGCGAATTTTGGTTGATCGCAAACCAATACTTTCTACTTTGCCTAATTCTCCTGCTGGTAAGCGAATATAGTCACCAACCACAAAAGGTCGATCTAAATAGAGTACTAGGGTTGCTATTAGTTGTTCGAGAATCTTTTGCGCGGCAAAAGCAACGGCTAAGCCAACTAATCCTAAACTTGCAACTAAACCAATTAGATCAAAGTTGAGACTCTTAGCAAAGGCAACTAAGGCAATTATAAAAATGAGGATATTAATAATAGTCTCAAATACAAGTATTGCATCATCGCTACTGGGGCTAAAATGTCCACCAACCTTAAATCCGTAGGTACGCAAAAATCGACTAATTAATTTTACCGATATCCAATATAAACTACTAGTTAAAAGCAGATTAGAAATTGGTTTAACAAGGTTATAAACAACAGGTGCTAATGACTCTAATAAAATTAAAGACCAACTAATGGCAATATTAAGAACCACAAATCGCAATAGGTGATCACTAGGTTGAATTATATCATCATAAATCTTTTCGACAGATTGAGGGGCTAATTTACTGAGAGCAAATTTTACTAAATCGGTGGTGTAGTGGCTAAATATAAAAGATGCGATTAAAGCACTAAAAAATATAAGCCATTGAGCTTGAAAAAATGGAGAAATAATATAATATCTCCAACTTCGTAACATCGGGAACCATTCGGAACTAAGACCCGCTATCGCTACCCATCCTAAACCAAAGGCAATTTTACTAAAAATTCCGATTTTGAGCTTAAATATGCGAGTTGCTATATTAATTAAAGTCCTTATTCCGATCAATCCAGCGATCGCCATTGAAATCAATAGACTGCGCTGCCAAAGATATTGAGGAGTCCTTTCTTCTTTAGCTTTAGCGATCGCCATTTCTAGAATTTTTCGCCATTGATTGGCTTGTTGTAAGGGCGAAAAATCTGGTAATACGTCATTAGCTGTGACCGTAAGCAGATATTCATTATTTAAAGTAATAGAGGTCGCACTAGTACTTTGATCGTTCCTTACTTCAAGATTTATGTTTGGTGAGATCGCGATCGCTTCTACAAGAATATCATTGGCAAATTGCGATCGCTCCTTAGCGGTAAAGCGATTAACATCTTGCAAATCAAAGAGGGGAATGCCATCAACAACTATAGGCACACCAGCATTACTAAAACTAGGACTGTATTTTTGAGCAGGATTTAGCATTAGACTTTGTGTAGATCCAACAGGAATAAATACTGATAACCAGCTCACTAGAAATAATATGATTAATTTAGTTGTCTGTTTAAATAGAGATTGGAGCATCCACATAAATGATTGGTTCGTCTAAAGTAAAAGAAATATACTTATTTTTTAGCTGTTTGGTAATTTGCTGCGTAGCAAGATCTAGCAATTGTTTTCTCAATTCCATAGACAATTCATTGGAACCCAAAATGAAGAACGAAATTTGGGCGTTATTCTCTCCAAAGGCAACTTCGGTACTACGCCAGTCTAAACCAAAAATGTCGATTGTGCTGTCCATCACGATTTGACGGATCAATGCTTGCTCATCGTTTGACAACTGCTGCGGAAAGGCAATCATCATTACGGACATAACTTTCTTTGCGCCTGAGAAATTCTCAATTGTGGCTTGGGTGAGGGCATTATTGGGAATAATCGTAAGCGTGCCTTTTCCAGAGGTACGAATTTTAGTTGACCTCAAACCGATACTTTCGACTCGCCCAAATGTTCCCTGTTTGCCTGCGGCTCCATCAGACAGACCAATATAGTCACCCACTGTAAATGGTCGATCAAGAGTTAACACAATTCCCCCTAAAAACTGTTCTAAGGTTTTCTGAGCAGCAAAGGCGATCGCAATACCACCAATTCCTAAACTAGCAACGATACCGACAACATTAATATCATGGCTGATGCAAAAGGAGAGAATCAAGGTAATCAGGATCGCAAAGTCGCCCACATAGCGAAGCAAAAAAATCGAATCACCTTTGATCTTGGGATTGGATTCAAATGCCATTCCCAAAATCCTTGTATCAAAAATATCTCGAAATAGTCTTGACAAAATCCATCCACTCAGAATCGTCATACCTGAACTCAAACAAAACTCGAGCCAGTTTAGCCATTCCGTTTCAGGAGTGATCAGCAGCATTACTTCCATTGCTGATAAAGTCATTAACGTCAATACCACTGACTTAGAGGCGATCACAACTCGGTTGTAGATTTCCGTTAGAAACTGCGGAGTAAACCAACTGAAGATGATTTTGAGCGCAGGAATAATCACTGATCCTCCTAAGAAACCAACTCCTCCTGCGATCGCAATTAAGCTAGCTTTTAATAGGCGATCGCCATTATTTAAAGCTAATTCTGATACTTGGGCAATCTCATTTATTGCGTCTGCCATAGCAAATCAATCCACTCGCAGCAAAATTACAGTATAACTAGTCAAAAATTGGGTGTTCGGGTTATGTCTCTGCCTTTGGGCTGACCTCAACCCTCTTTTTTTACTTATTTTGTTCATGTTGGGCAAACAAACATTTTTTCGTACATTGTGTAACAGTGACGGCTAATGCTTGCTAACCTAGGACAATCTAGAACAAACTAGAAATAGTTTCACAAATCATGGCGAACTTTGCATACTCCCATCCCACCAAAAAAATTGACATATAAAACCAAGAATTAGCGTTGCAGCGCTTCGCGGCGCAATGTCTAACTTCTCACTGGGAAGGGAGCATGAACATTGAGAGGATGTGTCATGTGTTTGAGAAAACATATTTTGGCGATCGCGCTACTTTACAAAGATTTAGTTACAAAAATTCAGATAGACTTACATAGCATCATACCGCAGCCTTTAATTTCTAATTTTCCCTTCTAAGTTCTTCCCCAAATCTCTGCCAATGCCCAAAAAAGTCTTTATCACAGGTGCGAGTGGTTGTGTCGGTCATTACTTGATCGAGATGCTCCTCGCCAAAACCGACTATGAACTATACCTATTAATGCGCGATCGCCGCAAATTGCAGATTGATGTCAGAGATCGCGCCAATGTGCATATTATCGAAGACTCGATGCAGAATATTCACAAATACCAAGACCTATTGCGGACAATGGAACTAGTGGTTAGCACCGCCGCAGGTTGGGGTGGTGAAGAAGCATTTGTGGTCAACCGCGATCAAACCATCGCCCTATTTTCATTCTTAGATCCGCAGGTCTGCGAACGCGCCATTTATTTCTCCACCGCCAGCATTCTCGACTCCCACAATCAGATCATCCCCGAAGCAGGGGCGATCGGCACTGCCTATATCGCCTCAAAACACGCCTGTTTGGAAAAGCTCGAAAGTTCAACCATTCGCGATCGCCTGATTACCGTATTTCCCACCCTTGTATTTGGGGGCGCAGTCGACAAGCCCTATTCTCACCTATCGCGAGGACTCAAGGACATTCTCAAATATGTCCCCTATGCCCGATTTCTCAAAACCGATGGCAGTCTGCATTTTGTCCATGCCTACGACATTTCCCAAATCGTCACCCATTTGCTAACGTCAAATCTAGAGGTGCGATCGCCAGCGCGTTTAGTCTTAGGAATGCAGCGCCTCACAGTACAGGACTTGATTGCCCAATTCTGCGAATATCTCAATATTAAAGTGGGATGGCAGTTCGATCTTCAGCCTTGGCTAGTGGATGCCGTGATCAAGCTATTTCGCATTGAGGTTGCCGCCTGGGATCGCTTCTGCATTGCCCAACGCCACTTCACCTATGATGTCGTCTCCCCCGAAACCTTCGGACTTACCTCAAAATATCCCCGTTTAGCTAATCTCTTAGCAGAAACCTCAAAGAAGTAGCGGCGCACTGCGCCGCTACTTCTTTAATAACAAAAAAGAGCGCTACTTGCAGTAACGCTCTTTTTTTGTTTCTACCAGCTAGACTTAACCACACCTGGCAACAAACCTTGGTGAGCCATTTCCCGTAGGACGTTGCGGCACAGCCCAAAATCACGGTAATAACCACGGGGGCGACCAGTTGCCCAGCAACGATTGCGACCACGGGTGGGGTTCGCATTGCGGGGGATTTGTTGAATTTCGCGGTGAACAGCGACTTTTTGCTGTTGGTTTAATTCGGAACTATTAAACTTTTCCTTGAGAGCTTCAAGCTTAGCTGCATATTTTTCAGCTAACTTAGCGCGTTTTTTTTCGCGCTCGATCATGCTTTTCTTAGCCATTGCGGTTTTTTATGCGGTGAAGTAATTTTTGATTGTAGTCTAGAAAATTTTACAATTTGCGACAGCTACCGATCATAGCGCAAATATAATCTCTTCGCAATGTTTATGCTAAGAGCGGCTCAAGTTTACCTTGGCGATCTAAGGCATGGATGGCATCACAGCCCCCGATATGAACATCATTAATAAAAATTTGTGGCACAGAGCGCTTGCCGTCAGAGCCACGTGCCACCATTGCCGATCTCGCTGCTTCATCACCACTGATCTCATATTCGGTATACTTCACACCCTTTCGATCTAATAGTTGCTTGGCTTTGATGCAAAAGGGGCAGGTGCTCCATGTGTAAATTTCAACTTTTGGCATAAATTTTTGGGATTCCTTAACACTTTAACGAATCTTAATATACAGCCTATTGAGGCTTTGATTAGTGCAGAAATATTTTGGAGAGTGGCGCTTCGCGCCGCTCTCCAAAATATTTCTGGGTTTTAAGTCGGCGCAAAGCACTGTAAAGTATAAAGAAAATTGTTTTGTCATGCTTCCTGAAAATTCCCCAGAAAATTTCCTAGAACAGCCATTAACTCATTCAACGCTTTACCCAGCATTATTTAAGCAAATCCAAGTAATTAACTCAGGTTCAGCCAAGACGATCGCTGGTACGATTCCATTGGCAGCAGGCGATGTGGTGGATGTATTGGTGGATCGAGATCGCCAAGTCCAGATTGTACAAGATCCTAGCCAAATCCCTGAAAATACGAACATAATTGAACGTTCAGGCATATTGCTAGGCACGGGGGCGGTCGATCTGCATAGTACTAGTGGTGAGCCGGGGCATGAGTCAAGGGAGACGATCGCCGAATTGGTGCAAGCGGCTAAAAATGGCGGTTTTGCCAAAGTGGGCATTCTGCCCCATACGCAACCCGCGATCGATGACATTGCGGCGCTAGAGTTTTGGCGGAATGTGCAGCAAAAATATGGCGCAGTTTTGCAGCCTTGGGGCGCGATTACCAAGGGGCTAGAGGGCAAACAGTTAACAGATATGGCGGAATTAGCACCATCGGTAATTGGCTTTACCGATAGCAAGCCCTTGGCAAATCTATTGTTAGTGCGCCGCGCTATGGAATATCTCCAGCCCCTTGGTAAACCGATCGCCCTCTTCCCGCAAAATCTAGAACTTGCCAGTGGTGGCGTAATCCGTGAGGGTAAATGGTCTTTGCAATATGGCATGACGGGCTATCCTGCTGCTGCCGAGACTTCAGCATTGGCGGCATTGATTGAATTAGTGCGCCTCACCAAAGCCCCGACCCATTTCCTGCGACTTTCCACTGCCCAAAGTGTGGAACTAATTGCTCAAGCGAAAAATGACGGGCTGCCCGTTACTGCTAGTACGACTTGGCTCCACCTCTGCCACTGCGATCGCGACCTCGACACTTACGATCCTAACCTGCGCCTCAATCCCCCCCTTGGCAGTGAAAGCGATCGCCTCGCTCTGATTGCTGGCATCAAGTCTGGGGCGATCGATAGCATCGCCATTGACCATACGCCCTGCGCCTATGAAGAAAAAGTCGTTCCCTTTGAAGTTGCTCCTGTGGGCGCGATCGGCTTAGAACTAGCGATCCCTATTCTGTGGCAAAACTTAGTTACGACTGAATTACTCACTGCCAATGAGTTATGGCAAGCCCTTAGTATTAATCCTGCCAAATGTTTGGGAATGTCTGTTCCCCAATTAAGCACTCTCTTTGATCCTAATTATCATTGGCTCGTCAGCGATCAGGAGATCGCCTCGACTTCAAAAAATAGTAGTTACATGGGGCGATCGCTTATCGGCAAGGTTGTATCTTGATTAAGAAATAGCGCAACCAGGTGATGGAAATTTTTGAGACACATCCTGCGATCACGGCGTTGCGTAATGGTGAGGCAGTAACAGATTTGCTACTGGTGGCGCTAGAGCGAACTTTGCGGCGCGAGTTGGGTGGTAGTAATATCCAGTTGTCGGAGTCGAATATTCGCAAGGCGTTTAATTTGAAGATGACGAGTTTGCTGGCGTTTTTACGTGTGTTGTTAGAGTTTGAGGCGTTGCCAGACTATAAGGACATCGTGGAGCGCAATTTTGAGCAATTTATCACCCAACATCAGTACAATGCTAATCAAATCCGATTTTTACGCGCTGTCCAAAGTGTTTTCTTGCAAAAACGACGGCTAGAGGTTACCGACTTGTATGATGAGCCACTAGATCGTTTTGGTGAGGATGCGGTGGAGCGATGGTTTACTGAGGATGAGGTAAATGAGTTGATTTATTTTACTGAGCAGTTTGCAGCATAATCAATTAAATTTCGTGTTATTTGAGTTAAAAGTTTAAGAATATGGAAAAACTCACAGTAAGAAATTTTATTAATCTTCAAGCGGTAGATTTTGAAATATCGAAAATCAATATAATTATTGGGTATCAAGCGACTGGTAAAAGCTTAATTTCTAAACTTGTCTATTTTTTTAAATCTTTTTTCCTAAATTATAAAGAAGCTATTATCAAACAAAAAACTAGAGTTCAGTTTGATAAAGATATACTTGAAAAATTCGAGCTGATTTTCCCAAGGTACACATGGGAGAACCAAGAATTTAGTTTGACTTATCAATTTCATGACTATCAAATATCTATTGAACACAATCTTTATTTTGTAAACAAATTCACCTTAAAACTATCTTATTCTGACTTATTAAAAGAAGTTTTTAATAAGCTCAAAAGGGCTTATGCAAAGAAATCTATTCCAGATATAGCTAGTTCTATGAGCTTAGGAAATATATTAGATTTTAAAGATCATTTTGAGAATTTTATTTCACTTTCAAATCAAATAGAAAAAGCTTTATATGAACAGCTTTTTAAAACTGGCAAGGTTCAAGAATTTGATGAATTAACATTCATTCCAGCAGGCAGATCTTTTTTTGCTAATCTTCAAAAGAATGTATTTTCTTTCTTGTCTAGTAATATGCCAATTGATTACTTTCTCAAAGAATTTGGATCTACCTATGAGAAGGTTAAAGAGATGTACACCATTAGAGAGCGTATTTTTAAAAAGCATAATTTTTCTGAACTGGATGCTTTAATTCATCAAATTATTGTCGGTAAATATTTGTTTCGAGATGGTCAAGACTGGATTTATTCAGAAGACGATACCAGAATTAACTTGGCTAATGCTTCATCTGGACAGCAAGAGTCTTTACCAATGGCAGTAATCTTAACAACGTTACCTTTTGCAAGTGCAAGTCATTTATTTGTAATTGAAGAACCAGAAGCTCATTTATTTCCAATATCTCAAAAAAATATAATTAATTTAATTAGTTCAGTTTTCAATCTGACTAACAAAAGACACAAGTTTATTGTTACAACCCATAGTCCTTATATACTGACAGCTTTTAATAATTTGATTCAAGCAAACAACTCTTTGCAAGAACTTAATAGCCATCAAGACAAGCCGACAACAAAAGTTATGAATGCTTTGCATAAGTTAGTACCTAAAAATCAAATTCTTGATATAGATGATGTCAGAGCCTATACTCTGCAAAATGGAAAGCTCACTTCTATTATTAATGAAGAATCTAAATTGATTGATACAAATATTATTGATGAGGTCTCTACTGAGTTTAATGTTGTTTTTGAAAAGCTATTAGAGCTTGAGTATGAATCATAATCTTTATGTTAGAGAGTTGTACCGAAGTAAGCAAAGAAAAGAAAATTGTTGTGAGTGAGAATAGGAGCAAATTTACTTTTGACAATATTAATGGAGATAAAGTTAAAAAAATTCAAATCGATGGTTGTGAAAGCCTTGTAATTCAAGGAAGAAAATGTGACTGGCTTTTGGTAATCAATGATATTCAAATATATGTTGAGCTGAAAGGGACAGATATTGATCATGCAATTACTCAACTAAAAAATACGATTTTACATATTCAAAAAATTAGTGGTTTTAATGTTGTGCAGAAAATATTTTGCTATATTGTGACGACGCGATCGCCTTTATCATCACAACAGATACAGAATGCAGCAAAATCTTTAAAAAAGAGCCATAATGCCACTTTGCGTGTTAAAAATACGCCTTGTCTGGTAAAACCAACTGATTTGTAATAATTTGAATATGCGACACAAAGCGCTGCATATTCAACCGAGTCTCTCATTTTGTAAATAAGGAAAGTTTAGATTGTTAACAAGTTCAGAACTGAAATCGCAGTTTATATGACTAGGAAGGCAAGAAACATCCTATTGGTGATTTGCTGTCCGAGACAGAGCGCAAATTCCTCAAAACTGAGGCGCTGACTGCCTATGACAATGATGCAGGGATGACGATGTTGCGGATTGGGTCGATGAACCTGATGCTGTATGGGATTGAGCCACGTTTCTTTTTGATGGATACGCTATCGAAGAATGATGATAAGCGTCAGGCGGTGTCTGAGAATGATATTCCTGATATTTTGGAATGCTGGAAACGGCGCTTTGATGATGACTTTAACGCCCAACGGGAGCGCCGCAAGTTAGAAATTGAGGATGACGAGTCTATGTGGATCACGGTTGTCCATGAGGAGGATGAGATCGATGAAGAAGCTTTAAATGAAAGGTTGATACAGCGTGGTTACAAAAAAGCAAACGTATAGGGTTTCATTTCATCTTGCTAATGGATTGACAACTATCGAAATATTAGAAGAATATCCCGAACTTGAGCCTGAAGACATTGGTTAGGCTATGATGCTGTTCACTTGCGAACTCAGGGTTTAAAACGCCTACTTCTATTTAGTGATTGATTAGGGCTATGTTAGCGACTGGTACTACGGCTCAAGATATTGGTTAGGTTATTGCTGGGGTAAGGCAAGGCGATCGCACTGCACCTGTTACAAAATTTCTAGCTTAGGTACTAGACATTTTTAAACAATGGATGTATATTATAGAGGTGTGAGGAGCGAACAAAGAAAAAAGCCTAGGAACGAAACAGGGAAAGTAACCTAGGCTTTTTTCTTTGGTTACTTAGTAAAGATAAGCAGACTAGATATTATCTAGTCTGCTTATCTTTTTGCATATCCTCTTTTTGCATATCCATTTAGTTATAGTGGTTTTCAAATTAGTGCGTACTCATTTGAAAACAAAAAGCCAATCCCAGTAAGAGTTTTGAGTTTTCATTTTGCATACGGCAAAATGAAAACTGCTATATTAACAAAGCCCCACAACGCCTATGTCGTTGCGGGGCTTTGTGTTATCCGCCTACTGAGGCAATATTGCGAAGGTCGGGACGGGGGGCGGGAGCAAATAGCAAAGACTCAAAGGAAGCATCGCGATTGCCAATGGTTTCGTAAAAGAAGAATGAAAAACCATCTAGGGACATCTCGCGCACTGCCTTAACCTGTCCTTTGATTTGCCGCATATCTACATTTTGGATGCGTAGCCCTGTGAGAATGCCGATCGCCACGGGGATTTTCTGACGGAGTTCTTGCAACTCAGGGCGATCTAGTTCGCGGCGAAAATTATCGATATCATCACGATATACCTGCACGATTAGCTCATCGACTAGCCCTAGATAAACCCAGCCATACCAATCTTGTAAGTATTTATTAAAAGAAAATTCCTTGGGGTTAGGCGATAGGGAAACGATGCAATCGGGTTTAACGGCTTTGACGGCTCTAGAAATTTTATTCATCAAAGTATTAATTGCCCGCGATCGCCAGCGCATCCAGTCTGGATCGTTATAGTTGGCGGGGGGGAGCCTGCCAAAATGCTGCCTTTTATAAAGGGCGATCGTGTAGTCATCATAGCCTAGTTCGGCAGGCATTCCAAAGTGATCATCCAATTGAATCCCATCGACATCATATTTTTTGACCACCTCCACGATCAAGTCTGTCAAAAATTTCTGCACCTCTGGACGGGCAGGATTTAGCCAAGTTAAGCGATGTTGATTGTTTTCGCCGTGCAGAAACACTTTGGAGCCATCTACGCGCTGCGTAATCCAGTCAGGATGTTGGCGCATTAACTCAGAACCTTCCTCGGTCATCAATCCATACTCAAACCAAGGAATTACTGTAAATCCTTGTTCATGACCTAGTTTAATCGCTTCTGCCAACATATCCCGATTTTGCAATTCGGGCTGTGGGTCAAGTTCTATGCCGAAGGTCTTTTTGGCAACTTGACTGGGGTAAAGGGTATAGCCTCGATTCCAGACGGTGGGATAAATGGTATTGAATTTTAGGCGCTTTAAGCGCCTGATCGCTCTTGTAAGGTTTTGGGTTGAAAACAGCACATCACTGTCTACATTCGTGAGCCAAACTCCCCTAAGCTCACCATTAGGAGGTTGAGGCGATCGCACTGGCTCTGTGGTTGTAGTTGGGGTGGGGACTTGCTCAATGCTATTGCTGGCAGTATTGCCGTTAGCGGTCTGAGCCAATGTCCAGAGGGGAAAATTTAGCATCAGCGCGATCGCCAATCCTAGAAAGGTCAAGACTAGGAAGCGTAGTTTTGAACGCCACGCTTGGGAAGTAATTTTTGCCATAAACAATGAGCTAGTAAGCCAAGACTCTTCAGGTTAATCTAGAGCGACATTAATTTTAAATAAGTTTATGTTTTTTTGGCACTTAAACCTAACATTTCACGGTTGACTTCCAAAATCGGGCAGAGCATATCAGCGACCTCTATAGGTAACTTCTCTCTTACGACATCCTGCATAATCAAGTAGGTGGCATCACAAGCTGGCTGTGCGCCAAAGGCTTGCATAATAGTCTGAAACCAATATAGAAATTGTTGCTTTAACAGTTCAGGATCATCGATTAATACGGTCATGGCTGAATGACGTAGCACTCTAAAAGTGTCCTGCTTCCATTTTGCCTGCATATCCTCCCCCTTTGGCAACAGTAGCTCTGGGTGATTAGTTTGTAATCTTTTGAGTACAGTTTCAACGATCTCTTTTTCAACAGATTTGATGGTTTGGTACGCGATAATACGATTATCAAAGGAGGCAATATAGCCATCTACGAACTGAAGTTCGCTATCGCTGGCATAGCGACTATCAATTTGGTTTCCAAGCTGTCGCAGTTTGTTTAACATGGTTACATCTTAAAGCTATACCTTGAATTTTATAAGGATTTGATAATTTAGACTATCCGCTACTTTAAGCATTATTCGACTATTGCAGTTTTTAAATCTAGTTTTTTTGGTACGATCCAATCAACTTTATAGGCAACTCGCTTGCTTGCAATATTCTGTCATGTTATCTGACCATGCTATCTGACCATGATCATATCGAAGGGCTATTTCCAGAGGCGGCTCAGGGATGGGATTTGCAACGCCTCTATTTGGATTTACAAAGGGCTACGGGCAAGGAGATAAAGCCCTTTGAAAGGGCTTGTTTGCGGGGGCTACTCTGTCGCTATCGTCCTGGGCAACTGGCTTTTAAATTGGTGTGGACATCTGGGGCTTTGCGGGTGGAGCTAAATAAGGGGCTGTATCGATCGCTAGAAGTTATTGCTGAGCAGCCGCCGAACACCTTGCGTTGGGAAAAAGTGCCTGAATGGTTAGAGGCTAAGGGTTATCGCCTCAATCGTGCTAGTCGTAGCCATGAGAACGCCCCAAGCTCCACAGTGCGGTTAGTCGATTGGGGGGAGGCTCCAAACATTCAGGCTTTTTATGGACGCAATGATGAGTTGATCAAGTTAGAACAATGGATTAGCGGCGATCGCTGTCATTTGTTGGCGATCTGTGGTATGGGCGGCATTGGCAAAACGGCACTGGCGGTCAAGTTGGTGGAAAGGGTGCAGGATCAATTTGATTATTTAATCTGGCGATCGCTGCGGGGCGCACAGCCCACTGCCCAGCTATTGGCGGATCTCCTGCAATTTCTGCATACCGATCCGCAAACGGGTGGCAGTATTTCCAATGTGATGGAAATATTGCGCCAAAAGCGTTGTCTGGTGGTGTTAGATGACTTTGAGGCTACCTTGCAGGATGGCGAACTGGTGGGCGCTTATCGTCAGGGCTGTGAAGGTTATGGCGAATTTTTGCAAAGGGTGGGGGCTGAACGGCATCAAAGCTCGGTGATCATTGTTGGGCGAGAACAACCCAAAGAAATTTCTATGCATCAGGGCAACGATCAATTAATTCGCTATTACAAAGTCAATGGTTTGCAACGTCAGGGGGCTTTTGAACTGCTGAAAGCGCGAGGGTTTACAGGTTCTGAAAATGGTCTAGAGGCATTAGTGCAGCAATATCGCGGTAATCCTTCCGCATTGCGAATTGTGGCGGGGACAATTCAAGAATTATTCAATGGCAATGTGTCGGAATTTCTCAAGCAGACAGCCCTAGCCCTAGGCGATGTGCTGCGGACGCTTTTATATCAACAATTTGAACGCCTTTCGCAGTTGGAAAAGGATGTGTTGTATTGGCTAGCAATCAAGCATCGTCCCGTTTCTTTGGCAACCTTGCGATCGGTGATGCACTTGCAAGCCTCTGGCTCCGAGCTACTTGATGCCCTTGAATCTTTGCGTTGGCGATCGCTGATCGAAAAAATGGCAGAGCAGGGAGATGTGCAGTTTATGCTAGAGCCTGTGGTTTTGAAGTATGTCAGTCGCCAGTTTGTCGAAGAGGTGAGCAAAGAAATTACGGCGATCACTATGCAGCAAAGTCTCAAACCGCTTAAACTACTCCATAGCCATATATTAGTGGAAGACCATGCCCCTGATTCGATCCGTGCTATGCAAATTCGGTTAGTTTTGAAACCAATTAAGGACAAATTGCAACGGGCGATCACTGCAAATAATATCGATCTGGATACCTTCAGGGAAATGTTGCGCGAATCTCTAGCAACACAGCCATCAGACGATCCCGCCATGATTGAATATACAGAAACGAACCTTGCCCTAGTCGGGCTATGGTTTTAGGCGCACAAGCTCACCCATACCAAAATCTTACATTTGAGATAATTGCCATGACTTTTCCTTCCCATGCAGCGCTAACCGCTCAAGAACTGCTCGATCGCTATGCCAAGGGCGATCGCAATTTTGAACAAACCCATCTCCACGATAGTGATTTGCAAGGAGCTTGTTTACATGGAGTGGATTTGAGCGAGTCAATTTTAAATCATGTAAATTTTAGCGGAGCTGACTTGCGCGGGGCAGATCTGGGCTGGGCTGATCTCAGTCGTGCCAACTTAGAAAAAGCTGATCTGCGGGGGGCTATTTTGACCAGAGCCGATCTCAGTCGCGCCAATCTGCGCGGTGCAAATCTGCTGAAGGCAGATCTCAGTTTGGCTAAGCTAGATCATGCCAAGCTCACTGGCGCAACTATGCCCGATGGCAATATCCATGAATAAAAGCAATAGAGCTTACGCAATTGGAACTATTGTCACATTTTCGTGAATTAGTCTAGCTACTAACCAAAATCTAGCAGGTGCAAATATGCGTCATTTATCATTAAGGAAACTGCTGATAGGCGAACTTAGCTGGAAAAGACTATTGCGATCGCTACTATTTGTTTACACCTTCTTTGCGCTCTATGTGTATTTTCGTGCAGATAGCATGATCTTTTTGCCACAGCCAGCCACCTATCAAGATACCAAAGATATCCTTAAAATTTATGTTGCTAATAAGGAAAAAATATCTGCGATATATTTGCCGAATCCTCAAGCAGCCTATACGATCCTCTATATTCATGGCAATGCAGAAGACTTAGGTGATATTCGTCCTGTCTTAGAACAGTTGCATAGGTGGGGATTTAGCGTTTTTGCCTATGACTATCGCGGTTATGGAACCAGTGATGGCAAGCCTAGCGAAAAGAATGCCTACCAAGATGCTGATGCAGCATTCCGATATCTGACGCAACAACTCAAGATCCCCGCCCAACAGATCATCCCTTACGGGCGATCGCTAGGAGGTGGATCGGCGACTGACTTAGCAGCGCGTAATCCAGTTGCTGGTTTAATTTTGGAGAGTACATTTACATCGGCTTTCCAAGTCGTATTGCCTTTTCCCCTGCTGCCCTTCGACAAATTTGCTAATTTTGATAAACTGCAAAAAATTCGTTCTCCTATTCTGGTTATGCATGGTCAAGATGATCAAACAATTCCAATTCAGCATGGACAAAGACTTTATGAAGCTGCATCACAGCCCAAAATGTCTCTTTGGATCGCAGGGGCTGGTCATGATGATTTAATTTGGGTCGCAGGCGATCGCTATCAACAAACTTTATTGTCCTTTCAACAGCTCATTGCAAAGCATTCACAGAAATAGCAATAACCGATGCAAGAATTATGCTTTAGTTGACTTAGGCAAACCAAACAAAAACTCAAGTTCTTGACTGAAAGCTAAAGTCAGCTAAAGCAGACTAAAACACTTCTAAGATCAACCCGTTACCAAGGGCTTAAGCTTTTAGCCCGTAATTTATTACAGGGCTGTTGCTATGGATGGGCGCGATCGCTGCCACAGAGGTTTCCATGATTTTCGTAGCGAAGTTGGGCAATAGCCCAAAAAAGACAATGATCAAGGCAAGGGCGATCGCTGGAAATTTCTCTTGCCATTTAGCGAATGGAAAAGTGCTAATCGGTTGCGCTCCTGCTTTCTCAACGGATAGGCGACCAAAGAAAACGCGATCGAGCATGATCAAAAAATAGACCGCCGTTAGACCAGTGCCGATCATGCAAAGTAAGGTTTGCACGGGAAACACTGCAAAACTACTACGGAAAATCACAAATTCCGCAATAAAGCCCACCATGCCAGGGGTTCCTGCGCTTGCCATCGCCGCCAAAATCATTAAGGAGCCTGTAACTGGTAAACCCCGTTCAGGATTAAACAAACCATTAAGGCAATTAAGATTACGTGTACCTGTTTTCTTGTAAACGATACCCACCAAAATAAATAGCAGGGCAGAAATCAGACCATGACTGACCATTTGGAAGGTGGCCCCCAAAAGCGATAGGGGCGTGGCTGCCGATAGTGCTAACAGGATATAGCCCATATGTCCCACGGAACTATAGGCAACCATCTTTTTCATGTCGGTTTGAGTAATCGCGTTCAAACAGCCATAGATTACGCTCACCACTGCCCAACCTGCCAAATATGGGGCGAGCGCTTGCCAAGTATCAGGCAATAAGCCCAAACCAAACCGCAATAGTCCATAAGTTCCCAATTTCAGCAACACCCCAGCCAACAGAGTCGATACAGGCGTAGAAGCTTCCACATGGGCATCGGGCAACCATGTATGTAATGGCACAATCGGAATTTTGATACCAAACCCTAAGAGCAGCAGAATTAAAATTAGGCTCTTAGCATTTTGGGAAACTTCTTCAAGATGGAGGTCTAGATAGTTAAAGGTCAGCCCTTGCTCAGCACCACTGCCCAAAGCCGCCATCCCAAAGAAGGCCGCCAAAATCAAAATTCCTGAAATCGCAGTATAAATTAAAAACTTCGTAGCCGCATAGCCCCGCCTTTCGCCACCCCAAATGGCAATGAGCAAATAGAGGGGAATGAGTTCCACTTCAAAGAATAGGAAGAATAGCAGGAGGTTTTCTGATAGGAATGCGCCATTGACACCGCCACCTAGTAGTAAGAGTAATGGAAAATAAAGGCGATGGCGTGGGATATCATTGCTGATGTAAATGGCGATCGCCAGCAGCAATCCATTTAGTAATACTAATGGGAAAGATAGCCCATCAATGCCTAGGCGATAGCTCAAGCCAATCTGGTCTAACCAAGGGATTGATTCTTGCATCTGCAAAGTTGCCGCGCTCATGTCAAATTGATTGACGAGGAAGAGTGACCAACCGAATGTAATAGTGGCGATCGCTAAGGATAAGCGGCGAGTTTGGGCAGTGTTGAGATTGCCGCCCAAGATGGCAACAATCACCGCACCAGCGATTGGTCCCCAGATTAAGGTGCTAAGCATAGTTTATTAAAAATAATTAAAAATAATTGAACATAATTAAACAAATTTTTATGAGTAACTGAGCTCCTTCCCTTCTCAACTTTTGGGAGATGGGTGAGGATCTTGCTACGCTAAAACTTCAGTCCATAAAAAGCGGCAAAGCCAATCAAAATTAGCCCAACCATGATCGTCAGGACATATTGCTGCAACCTACCCGTTACTGTGTATTTGAGTGTTTCACCGCTAAAAATTGAGGCAACGCCCAAAAAGTTAACAGAACCATCAACGAGGTAGCGATCAATCCATGCTAAAACCTTAGAACCACCGCCCACAAACAAAACTACGGTGTATTTATAAAGTGCCTGTACATAAAGATCATAGGCAAGTAAATCTTGGACTGCTTTCCACGCAGGGCGGGCGATTTGGGGTAGCATTGGCACAGAGCTACCTGTCGTATAGGGTTTGATGTAAATGTATGCACCGATCGCAAAGCCCAACAGCCCCGAAGCCGCCAGCACCAAACTACCCCATACATCCACCACATCTAAGTCGATATCAGCGAAATTCCACGAAGGTAGTAGGATCGGCACAAGTAGGGTAATGATCGTCAAAGAAACTAGGGGAATGGCAACCTGCCAAGCCACTTCAGGGACGCGGCGAGTTTTAGGCTGCACAGATCCCAAAAAGATCAGGGCAAAAATACGGATTAACCCAAAGGCGGTAATGCTATTGACCAAAAGGGCGATCGCAATTAACCAAGGGTCACTATTCCAAAAGGTTTCTTCCCAACGCAGCAATGACCAAAAACCGCCAAAGGGAACCATTGCCACTAAGCCCAAAGTGCCGACAATAAATGCAACTAAAGTGGCAGGCATTCGGGTTTTAATACCTCCCATTTCCGTCAAGTCCTGAGTCATGGTGGACATCATCACCGCGCCACAACTCAGAAATAGTAAAGACTTGCTAATGCCATGACTGAATAGTAAACCGAGGGCAAGCTCAGGTTGCTGCATCCCCACTGCAATAAATACCAACCCCAAATAGGCGCTGGTGGAATGGGAGAGAGCGCGTTTAAGATCAATCTGGGCGATCGCCACCAGACTCGCACCGATCGCCGTAATTGCGCCCAAAACAATCGAAATATCCGCCGCGATCGGAAATAGCGACAAAATAGGCTGTAACTTGATCAGCACATAGGCTCCAGCGCCCACTACTACCGAATTACGCAAAATTGAAGCGGGGTTGGGTCCCTCCATCGCCTCATCCAGCCAAAGGTGCAGTGGAAACTGAGCGCATTTTCCTAAAGGACCTGCAATTAGGGCTAGTCCTAATAATGTGCCGAATTGCTGGTGCTGCTGGAAATAGGTGATCGTTTCAGGCGATCGCGCCCAAATATCGAGGTCAGAAAAATTCAGATTATCGGTAAGATTTGCCAGAGCCACCAGCCCCATGAGCAGAAATAAGTCACCCACGCGCTTTGTCCAGAAAGCATCTCGCGCCGCCGTCACCACCAAGGGCTGAGCATACCAAAAGCCCACCAGTAGATAGGTCGATAGGGTCAGCATTTCCAAGAGAGCATAACTAAAAAATAATGAATTACTAAAGGCAATCCCTGTAATTGCTGCCTCAAAAAAACCAATCAAGGCGCAAAATCTGGCGATCGCCCAATCGGTTTCTAGCGAACCCAGTCCATAAACCTGCGAAATGAGGCTCATGATCGCAATCACAATCGAAACACCTGCACTGACTGTGGAAATGTCAAAAGAACAAACAATATTTAAGTCAAGGGCTTGAAACCAACTAAACTCGATCTGCCGAGCAGGCTGTCCCCAAGTTGCAGCAAACAGCAAGCAACTATGCAATAGGGCAAAGGCGGTCATGAGTATATTTAAGTACGCGGCAGGACGCGGCCCCGTGTGGCGAATAATCCTTAAAGACCAAGGCAAGGTAATGCCTGCACCGATCAACCCATAACAAGGGAGGAGCCAAGTTGTCTCTACTATCATCGATTATTATATAGATTCTCTATGATGTTCATTGTGACAATGGTAAAGCTAATCTGCCCTACTTACAGCGATCGTGGCCATACCTTCTTGCCAATTGGCAGGGCAGCCCTCGTTTTGATATTTCTGAGTATGTTGTATTGCCTTTAAAGTTCGCAAAGTTTCATCGATATTACGCCCAAATGCCAGATTATTGATCGTGATATGTTGGACAACTCCTGCAAGATCAATGATAAACAAGCCACGCAAGGAAACCCCCACCTCTGAAACTAGCACATTAAAATCCCTAGCGATCGCCTTGGTCAAGTCTGAAACCAAAGGACATTTAACTTCACCCCCCAATCCTCCATCGGCTAACGCAGTCTGTATCCAAGCCAAATGCGTATATTTGCTATCTACAGAAATACCAATCACCTCAGTATTGAGAGCGGCAAAGTCATCGTAGCGATCACTAAAAGCCAGTACCTCAGTGGGGCATATAAAAGTGAAATCTAGAGGATAGAAAAACAAAACCACGTACTGCTTAGCGCGATAGCTAGAAAGACGAATTTTGACAAATTCTTGGTCAAATACAGCTTCGGCTTCAAAATCGGGGGCAAGCTGACCCACTCGTACTAATTCCGCCATACGACCTCTAAGAGCAATCGGATAATAGCAATCGAAACCTTAGTGCTATTCTATAGCATAAGATTCAATCATAGAACCATCACAGCAGCTATGTCACCAGTACAAGAAGCATCTGCGGCGATCGCCTCCCTTGGCAACCTGCATGGCGACCCCTCCCACGACAATCCCCATAATAAAGTCGAGCGACCATGGGGATCATTTACCACTCTAGAGGAGGGACGCGGCTATAAAATCAAACGTATCGAAGTGAAATCGGGACATCGCCTAAGCTTGCAAATGCACCACCATCGCAGTGAACATTGGATTGTCGTTTCGGGGACAGCTAGGGTAATCTGCGGCGATAATGAAATTATGCTTAGCACCAATCAATCCACCTATGTACCTAAATGTACTGCCCATCGTTTGGAAAATCCAGGGGTCATCCCGCTAATCTTGATCGAGGTGCAGAATGGAGAGTACTTGGGTGAAGATGATATTATTCGCTTTCAAGATGACTATTCGCGCCACGAAAAAAAGTAAGCTAAACTTCTCCAACAAACCCAAAGCGAGATTTGATAAACATTGCCTTAATTAACTTGATTACTCCATTCCCACTATTAAATTAGACATCAAAAACCTAGAGTTAGCGTTGCGGCGCTTCGCGCCGCAACGTCTAATTTTTCACTGGGAAGGGATTAGAATCATGGTTTCAAGATCTCCTGCGTAAGCCCTAAAAAATAGCGGACAACTCAATAAGCTGGATGTAGATTTACTAGATCTAGCTAGAATCGTATTTTGGTAACAAATTTTTGTAGAATCTAAAGAAGTTTGATCTCGTCTCCCCCAAATCAATCCTATGAGGATTCTTCTCGTTGAAGATGATATCCGCCTTGCCGACACTTTGGCAGAAGCTCTAATTGATGCCCGTTATGTAGTTGATATTGTCACTGATGGAGAGTCTGGATGGCATCAAGCTAAGACAATGGATTATGATTTGATGCTGCTGGATTTAATGTTGCCAGAACTAGATGGCATTAGCCTTTGTCATCGCTTGCGATCGCATGGTTTCAACTTGCCAATTCTCATGCTTACTGCTTGCGATACGATCAATGATGAAATTAATGGGCTAGATGTCGGGGCTGATGACTACATTGTTAAACCAGTCGACTTGCAAAAGCTTTTTGCACGCATTCGCGCCCTGCTTCGGCGCGGCAGTGTGAGTTCCTCGCCAATTTTAGAATGGGGTGATCTGTATCTAAACCCCAGTACTTGCGAAGTGGGCTATGGCGATCGCCCCATTCATTTAACTCCCAAGGAATATGCTTTACTCGAATTGTTACTTCGCAATGGACGACGAGTCTTAAGCCGCAGTGTGATGATCGAACGGGTTTGGTCTTTGGAGTCACCGCCCGAAGAGCATACGGTAAAGGTGCATATTCGGGGATTGCGTCAAAAGCTAAAGGCGGCGGGTGCTAACGAAGACCTAATTGAGACGGTGCATAGTATGGGCTACCGCCTCAAATATCATCAAGATAAGGCTTGCAATGATTGCTAGTTAGTCACACCTGATTGACTGATCAAAGGTGATCGCTCCAAATAGTCCTCAACAGGTTTAGGAGCATATTAGGAATGTCGTTGGGGAGTTTATTATCTACTCCCCCAAAAAAAAGTAGAGGCAATTCATGAATTACCTCTACTTGCTATGTTGCTAAACCGCTACAGCGATCGCCACATCCATTGCTTCGGGGCTGTTCTGCTCTGAAGGTGGCACAACCTGCCAGAACTTCGGTAAATAGGTTGTCCAATCATCGAGAATTTCCTTGGCTCTGGTGCTGCCCGTCTGGTCATAACTAGACTGAATTAGTTCCTTCAGTTGCGCCTCGCCTGCGGCAGTGCTGACGCGCTGAACTTTGAGAACTTCTTGGCTCAGGCGTTCTGAGAACTTGCCATCGATATCAAGGAAGTAAGCAATCCCGCCTGTCATCCCTGCGCCAACGTTGCGACCTGTGGTTCCGAGAACGACGATTACGCCGCCAGTCATGTATTCGCAACAGTGATCGCCTGTGCCTGTGACCACTGCCTTCGCGCCAGAGTTCCGCACGCCAAAGCGTTCGCCAGCGCGACCATCAACAAAGAGATAGCCGCCCGTTGCGCCATAGAGACAGGTATTGCCCACAATGGAGTTATCGGCGGGGTTAAAGGTGACATGGTTACTAGGCTTGATGCTGATCATGCCGCCATTCATGCCCTTGCCCACATAGTCGTTAGCTTCACCGATGACGGCGAGATTTAAGCCATTGATGTTAAATGCGCCAAAGCTTTGACCTGCTGCACCGACAAATTGGAGATTGAGGTTGCTGGCGAGTCCCGAATTGCCGTACTGCTTGGCGATCGCCCCAGATACACGGGTTGCCACGGAGCGATCAGTGTTGATGATTGTGTAAGTTTTATGAAGATCGGTTTGATTAGCGATCGCCTGCTGTACTTCTAAATCTGCCAAGATTTCATCATCAAGAACCGCACCATTACTATGGGGTGTTGCTGAATGCTCTAACCAACTGCGATCGCTCTTGGTATCAGGTAGCTTGATCAAGCAATCAAGGTTAACTTGATTAAGATCGAGCTTAGCCAGTTTCAAATCCTGACGTTGGGCTAATAAATCAGAACGTCCGATAATATCCTTGAGGGACTTGTAACCGAGCTTAGCAAGGATTTGACGCACTTCTTCGGCAACGAAGTAAAGGAAGTTGACCACATTCTCAGGTGTCCCTGGGAAGCGCTTGCGGAACTGTTCTAATTGGGAAGTTACGCCCACAGGACATTTATTGGTGTGGCAAACTCGCGCCATGATGCAACCTTCCGCAATCATCGCGGCTGTGCCGAAGCCGAACTCTTCACCGCCGAGGAGAGCCGCGATCGCCACATCCCAACCCGTTTTAAAGCCACCATCCACACGCAACAGTACGCGATCGCGCAGTTTATTACCCATCAGCACAGTATGCACTTCCGCTAGACCAAGTTCCCAAGGTGAACCCGCGTGCTTGATCGAACTCAATGGTGATGCACCCGTACCACCGTCATAGCCTGAGATCTGGATGATGTCAGCATTTGCCTTGGCCACCCCTGCGGCGATCGTGCCGATGCCAATTTCCGATACTAGCTTCACGGAAACCTTGGCAATGGGGTTGATTTGATGCAGGTCATAAATCAATTGGGCAAGGTCTTCGATGGAATAAATGTCATGGTGTGGCGGGGGCGAGATTAGCGATACCCCTGGTTTGGAATTTCGCAACATGGCAATGTAGCTGCTGACCTTAGGACCTGGTAACTGTCCACCTTCCCCAGGTTTTGCCCCTTGTGCCATCTTGATTTCCAATTGATTGGAACTGACTAGATAGGAAGGAGTCACACCGAAACGTCCTGATGCAATCTGTTTAATGGCGGAGTTGGCGGTATCACCATTTTTTAAGCCCTTAAGGTGAGGGAATGTTGCCGAAATGCCATTCTCATTCACATCGTTAATGGGCAAGTAACGCACGGGATCTTCACCGCCTTCGCCACAGTTGGATTTACCGCCAACCCGATTCATGGCGATCGCCAATACTTCGTGAGCCTCACGACTCAGCGCCCCAAGGGACATCGCGCCCGTACAGAAGCGTTTCAGAACTTCCGCAGCATCTTCCACTTCATCAATAGAAATACTGGGGCGATCGCTCTTAAACTCCAATAGATCCCGTAAAGCTGTCGGTGTGCGGTTCTGCAATTGCTGACGATAGACTTCGTAATGATCATAGCCTTCACCTGCGACTGCCTTGTGCAGAGCCTTCGCCATTTCGGGACTGTTCATGTGGTATTCACCCGTGGGGCGATACTGCACGAAGCCATAGTTCTCTAACTTCTTAATTTGCAATTCGGGGAAAGCTTGGGAATGGAAACTGAGGATTTCAGAAGCAATATCGGCAAAATTAACACCACCAACGCGGGAAACCGTGCCTTTAAAGGAGGTTTCAATTACTTCTGCTCCAATGCCGATCGCCTCAAAGATCTGAGCGCCGCTATAGCTCGATAGCAAGGAAATTCCCATTTTTGAGAGAATCTTCAACAAACCACCTTCAACGGCTTTACGGTAGCTGTCTTGGACTTGGGTGATTGATAGCGCCTTAATTTTGCCGCTTTGCATTTGGGTTTGGGTCTTGGTCTTACCCCACCATTGGCGTGTGGTTTCTAGTGCCATGTAAGGACAGATCGCACTAGCGCCATAGCCAATTAAACAAGCAAAGTGATGGGTACTCCAGCATTGGGCAGTATCGACAATGATCGAAGCTCTCATGCGAATACCCTCAGCACAGAGGCGATGGTGGACAGCACCCACGGCGAGGAGTGGTGGAATATAGGCATTTTCTGCATTCAAATGGCGATCGCTCAAGATTACCAACTTCGCGCCGTTCTTTACTGCCGCTACTGCATCATCACAAATTTTTGCGATCGCTGCCCTTAGTCCCTCGGCTCCCGCACTCACCGCAAACAACATCTCCAGGGTTACGGACTCAAAACCGAAGTTCTGTAAATCTTTCAGTTCTGCTTCATTAAGTACGGGGCTATTAATCTTAATCTGATTAGCGGATTCAGGGGTTGCTAATAGTAAATTCGCTCTCTCACCCAAGAACATGGAGAGGGACATCACCGTGCCTTCCCGCAAGGGATCGATCGGCGGATTTGTCACCTGTGCAAAGCGCTGTTTGAAGTAGTCGTAGAGTAGGTGCGGACGCTGGGACAGAAAGGCAAGGGGCGCATCATCACCCATACAGAAGACTGGCTCCTTCCCATCCTGCGCCATCGCTTCGATCACCATTTCCACGTCTTCGAGGGTATAACCAAAGGCAGTTTGGTAGGTAAGTACCTTCTGTTCATCAAGGGTAGTTCCATCGATAAATGGCTTAGTTTCTAAATGCTTACGGTACTGCTTAATCCATTCGCCATAGGGATGGGCTTTAGCTACGCGCTCTTTGATTTCCCAGTTGTGCAGAACCTCATTGGTTTGCAAATCAACGGCGATCGTCTGTCCAGGACCAAGGCGACCTTTTTCGATGATTTCCGCATCAGGGATATCGACTGTACCTGCTTCCGAGCTAACGATGACCATGCCATCATTGGTGATCATGTAACGGGCGGGGCGTAAGCCATTGCGATCTAGGGCTGCGCCCACGATTTTGCCATCGCTAAAGGCAAGCAACGCAGGACCATCCCATGCCTCTTGCAAACCACTGTAATATTCATAGAAATCGACAATTTCGGGGCGCTCGCTCAAGTCAGGTTGATTCTCATAGGCCTCTGGCACAAGGATCATCATCGCCTCAAGGGGGCTGTGACCAGTTTCGATTAGCAATTCAAAAACGTGATCTAAAGTTGCCGAATCGCTTTCATTTGCCTTTAGTACGGGCAGTAAATCTTTAATGCGATCGCCTTTAGCATCAATCCAATTGGGATGGGCAAGATCCCCCTGCCGCGCTAGGAACCAATTGATATTGCCCTGCGTGGTGTTAATTTCGCCATTGTGACCGAGGAAACGCATCGGTTGAGCGAGGGGCCATTTGGGTAAGGTATTGGTACTAAAGCGGCGGTGATAGATGGCATAGGCAGAGACATATGCAGGATTTTGCAAATCCAAATAAAAAGCATCCAAAATCGCCGATCGCACCATACCCTTATAGACAATTGTGGTATTGGACAGCGAGGCAATATAAAAATCACTCCCCCCCTGCGGATATTCCTTTTCGATCGCCAACTTAATGCGGCGACGGGTGATGTAAATTGCCCGTTCAATCTGATCAACATTTTGATGATCGGCATCCGCTAAAAAAGCCGCCTGTTCAATATAGGGCTGATTTTCCTTAGCCTGTACCCCTAACACCTCTGGTTTCACAGGCACGACCCGCCAACCGATTAGTTTCAATCCTTCTTCGGTGGCAATTTGGGCGGTAATTTCTTTAAACTTTATGGCGCGATCATGATCCTGTGGCAAGAAAAACATTCCCACCGCCGTATGCTCAGGATCGATTTCAGGAAAATCTTTTTTCAATAAATCCCAAGGAATCGCGGTCATGATTCCTGCGCCATCCCCCGAATCTTGGTCAGCACTACAGCCGCCGCGATGTTCCATACAAGTCAAAGCTTTGAGGGTGTTGCTAATAATTGTGTGACTAGCGCGGCCATGTTTATCAGCAATGAAACCCACACCGCAGGCATCACGCTCTGCAACTAGCCATGAGGGGCCTTGGACAAGGTTTGCAGTTTCCAACTGACCAAATTGATGAGATTGACTTGTATTCATATTATTTGCGGCGCGGCTCATTTCCATCGAATTAATTATTGCTATATCTGAGATTAATATTTGCAGAGGGATAATATTTTGATCCAATTATGGACTTTTGTTAAGTGGGGCATAACTGAATTATAGATTACAAATAATCTAGGTGTGTCTTAGTAACTACATTTGAACTACATTTGACAGATATAGGAAAGCACGGCTTAGCCGTGCTTTCCTAATTGAAATTGTCATTTGCCGATCGCCTGTAAATGATTAACCAAAGCGCGTAAGCCTAAGCGATAGCTGTCGACCCCAAATCCGCTAATCTGCCCGATCGCTACTGGCGCAATGAAGGAATGGTGGCGAAATTCTTCGCGCTTGTAGACATTGCTAAGATGCACCTCCACCGTGGGGATATTCACAGCCGCGATCGCGTCTCTAATGGCAACACTGGTATGCGTAAAAGCCGCAGGATTGATCAAAATGCCATGCTGTACCTGAAAAGCAGCATGGATTGCATCGATCAAAATTCCCTCATGGTTGGATTGACAGAAAGTTAAATCGGCTCCCCATGTCAGCGCATCCTGAGCAAGGTATTCGTTGATTTGATCTAGGGAATAACTGCCATAGATTTCTGGCTCCCGCCGTCCCAACATATTCAGATTTGCCCCATGCAAAACTAAAATCTTCACATATCACCGCCCTTAATCATTATCAATGACCTACCTAATGACCTATTAACGACTATCAAATGCCCTAACGAAACTGGGCTAGCGCTTCCTTGAACTGCATTGTTTTGGTGATTACTTCGAGATTTTCATGGGGGCGGGGGATCACCGTTGCCGATAGAAATAGGGCTTTATCTTTCTTGCTCATCACTTCAATTTTTTTAGCTGCCTCCACCCCTGCGTCAACGGCTCGCTTAACATCACCCACAGGTCCACGCACGATAATTGTCAACCTTGCGCCACTGACCTTTTCGTAACCGACAAAAGTGACCTTGGCTGCCTTTACCATTGTATCCGCCACTGCCAATGCGGGAGGATGTCCCAACACTTCAACTAAGCCAACAGCCATACCCATAAACTTTTCTCCAACTTTTGCCAGTAATCAAATATCTATACAATCATAAATCTCAATGGTATCGATTGCATGATACGCATAGGTTATACCCCTCATAAATATTTAAAAGCACGACAAAGCCGCGCTTTATAAATATTTATGAGATAATTTATCAGAAAAATGGGTTTAACCCCCCGCCGTTCTAGTGCGGCTTTATATTAGTTAGATATCTTACAAAACAAGTAGTATAATGTAAGTATGACTCAAAAAGCTTTCAAGTACCGATTCTATCCAACTCAGGCGCAAGAAAGCTTGCTCAGGAGGACGATGGGTTGCGCTCG
>NZ_JACJPY010000064.1 GCF_014696345.1 Pseudanabaena cinerea FACHB-1277 | reverse complement strand
AATCCATGCAATGTTCCAAAGATCTTACGTTTGCGTACAGCTTTTCTTAATAATTCCCCATCGCTAAGTATTTCTACTTAGCGCAAACTTGGGATGCTCCCTATTGGCTAATCGCTTAGTCCAGTATCCGTTAGGCTTACCTTCCATCAAATCTGATGTGTGTTTGTTGTACCACTGGTTAAGTGATTTTAGATGCAGCCCGTCAACAATAAAGCTCGTCTCAACATTGCTAACACAGGTTAGCCAGTTATTTAATCCGTGATCTATACCTAAACATTTGGCGGGATCTAGCTCAGCTTTAATATTGGCTTTTGGATAGACAAACTCAGCGTAGAAAGCGCCATTTCTAGGTAAAATCCTAACTTCTTTTAGTAAGCCAAAATCAAGGTTAGATGGCATTGGCAGAAAGAACTCTTTGAGTCCAAACCATGCTTTGACCTGTAGCCCTAACGGGAAACGGATCGTGTTGCCAACCAATCTCAGCGCTCTTTTGGGAAACGCAACTAATTGATAGCCTTGTTTTCGGTATTTAGGGAATTTAGGGTTTTGCTCTAATTCTCCCTTGCGAGACTTTTTAAGCAACTCAGAAAACGATTTAACTGACTCTCCAACCGACAAGCACGTTTGCACGGCTGCTTCAGATGGTAATGTAGAAAAGTGTTTGTTAGAGCCAAGTTCATTAACCAAGTCGAAACCCGTAACAAATCTTCTGGTTTTGAACCAGATTTGTCGAGCATAGTAGACAGCACAATTATGGAGTTTGTTAGATTCTGAGCAAATATATTCCAAAATAGCCTTCAAATCTTTGTCAGGATTTATTAAGCATTGCTGTACTCCCATCAACTTTTTAGTTTTAGTCATTGTCTCGACCCACAATGTTTTTTTTGACCTCTTTATTATAATATATAATAGTAGATGTCGTGATGTCCATCAACTATTATATTATGCTGGTTCAGGAAGACTATAAAACTCATAATCATGTTAAGTTCTTGGTTAATTATCATTTTGTATTTATCCCAAAACGTAGGAGACGTGTTTTAACTGGTGACGTAGCAACTAGGTTAAGACAAATATTTTTGGAATTGGCAATAGAAAAAGAATGGGATATTTTGGCTCTTGAAGTCGCGCCCGATCATGTACATCTTTTTGTAAGCGCCAAGCCTACCGATACTCCTTATTTAATTGTCAGAGCTTTTAAGGGGCGCTCTAGTCGATATTTGCGTCAAGAGTTCCCAGAACTTTGTAAAATGCCTTCCCTTTGGACTAGCAGCTATTTTGTTAGCACGGCTGGTAACATTAGTTCTGAAGCTGTGAGAAAATATATAGAAGATCCTCACCATGCTTCTAATTAGCCAGTAAGATTAAGGGCAATAAATTGCCTCGCTCGTTTCCCTCTCAGGTCTGAAGACACTGCGTTTCCCACTTACCGTATTATTTTTATGACTGTAATCGCCATCGATTTTGGCACTAGCAATACGGCGATCGCCATGCTTGATGGTGATGGACTGCCCCAGACCATTGCTTTGCCAGAAATTAGCCAAGACTTTGCGGGGAGGCAGCAGGGGGGGGATCGGGTTTGGTTAGTACCGAGTTTGGTTTATATTGCGGGGATTGGCGATCGCCGCTTGGGCAGACAGGCTAAAGAGCAAGCATTATCAAAACGGCTATTTCAAGGGTTTAAGCGTGACCTTGTGGCAAATTTTCGAGCGCCTGCCCGTGAGCTTGATGGTGAATATTATGATGCCGAGGCGATCGCGGCGATATTTTTGGCAGAAATCTGGCGGCGGCTAATGGCAATGGAAACCCTACAGCCGATCACGCATTTAATTTTTACGGTTCCCGTAGGCGCATTTGAGGCTTATCTAACTTGGTTGCGTGACCTTGGGGCAGCGTTGCAACTGCCACAGTTTCAGGTGATTGATGAGTCTACGGCGGCGGCGCTAGGTTACGGGATTACCCGCCCCAATGCCTTGGTGTTGGTAATTGATTTTGGTGGTGGCACATTAGATTTGAGTTTAGTCCGCACCGCGCCGATCGCCAGTGCCTCCTTAGCATATCAAGCCGAAGTAATCGCCAAGTCTGATGCTTACATTGGCGGCATTGACGTGGATCGTTGGATCGCCGAATATTTTTTACGCCAAATTGACGATCAAGGGCGATCGCCATCGGCATCCACTTGGCTGCATTTATTAAAAATTGCTGAGGAAATCAAAATTGACTTATCCATCAACCAAGAAGCAAACGCAGTTTGGTTAGATGATTGGGATCGCGCCCATAAGCTGCAACTTAGCCAAATGGAACTGGCAGAAATTTTGGAACAGCAGCAATTTCTTGAGCAGGTGCGGGAGGCGATCGATGAGGTGCTGTCGATGGGGTTAAATCGGGGTGTCAGTAAGGCGGCGATCGAGCAGATCCTGTTAGTGGGCGGCAGTTGTCAGCTTGTGGCGGTGCAGCAATTGATCGCGTCCTATTTTGGTAAAGCCAAAGTGCGGATGGATAAACCCTTTGAGGCAGTGGCTCATGGTGCTTTGGTACTGAATCAAGCGATCGCGATCGCCGATCATTTGCGCCATAGCTATGCCATTCGTCTATGGGAGCCTTATTTGCAGCAATATGGCTTTTATCCTATTTTTGCAAAAGGAACCCAGTACCCATGCCAAAGTCAAGAGCCTTTAATTTTGCAGGCGGCGATCGCGGGACAGGCAGAAATTTGGCTAGATATTGGGGAAGTGGCGGATATTGCTCAATCGGAAGTTAGTTATGATCGTCAGGGCAGAATGATTAGCAGTCAACTGGTGAAAAAGTCTGATTTTCGCTCCCTCGCGCCAACAGTGCAAGAAAGTCCACAAGTCTGTATTGCCAAACTAGAACCATTGGGGCAACTAGGCAGCGATCGCATTTCCATAAATTTTGCCATTGATGAACGCCGCATTTTAATTGCCACCGTCAGCGACCTGCTCACCGAAAAAGTATTGATCAATCAACAGGCGATCGCTAAATTAGAGTAACCCCAAGTCTCGATTGATTGCCAAAATCCAAATTCTGCTAGGCAATGGCTCAAAATGATATATTTGCTTACAGAGAACAATGCTGGAGCTAGGAAACAATAACAGGCGATCAAGGGTCTGTTTTTGTAGTGAAATCGTTGCGGGAAACAAGTATGACACCAAATGTAGCGACAATCAGAACTAAATCAATAGTAAAGTCTGTCACTGGCACAGCGAAAAAGAGTTGTCTGGGAGTTGTGACAACTAGCGCCATATTTTGGGCGAACTTAGGGGCGATCGCTTTACCGTTGGTTACACCGCCACCCGTATTTGCTCAGTCCGATGAGGCTACTCGGATTCGCGTTTATCAGTCCGCTAGCCCTGCGGTTGTGTCAATTCAATCAAATTCGGGTAGCGGTAGTGGTTCAATTATTAATGCCAAGGGTTTGATTTTGACCAATGCCCATGTGGTGAGAGGGGCAAGCATTGTTAATGTTGCATTAAATGATAAAAGGCAATTTCGGGGGAGAGTGATTGCTAGTAGCCGTAATCCTGATCTAGCTTTGATCCAACTAGAGGGCGTGGCTGATAATCTGCCCACGATCCCGATCGCCAGTTCTAGTTCGGTACAGGTCGGACAGAGTGCCTTTGCCATTGGCAATCCCTTCGGTCGGTTTGCAGGGACTTTGACCACAGGCATCATTAGCCGTATCGATCGCGATCGGCAACTCCTACAAACCGATGCTGCTTTAAATCCTGGCAACTCAGGGGGACCATTGCTGAATAGTCGCGGTGAACTGGTCGGGGTGAATACTGCCATATTTACTGCTAACTCCGCCAATAGTGGCATTGGTTTGGCGATCGAAGCCGATACCGTTAAACGGTTTCTTGCTGATGCTAGTTCTTCTGCCAATAGAGTCGCCACTAATCGCCCCACAGATCCAAACGCCAACATTACCAACTATGCCCAAACCTTTAGGGAAATTCGCCTTAATGGAGCAGCGATCGCTGATATTCTCAATAGTTCCAGTAGAACCTTACCCGATGGCAGCTACTATGAAGGCTATCAATTTCAGGGACAGGCAGGGCAGAGGATTACGATAGATATGCGTAGTGGCAGCATTGATCCTTATTTAGTCTTATTCGCTCCCAATGGGCGCAAGATTGCCGATGATGATGATGGGGGCGGTGGTAAGAATGCGCGGCTAGAGGTGACTTTGCCCATGACAGGGAGATATGTGCTTTATGCCAATTCCTATGAGGTCGGGGTTAGAGGTTCGTTTACGCTATCTGCAAGCATTGAGAATCAATCTAGATACCAGTCCATTCAACCCTCAACTAACTCTCAAACTTTATTAGAAAAGAATGGGGTTTTAGGTCCTTCTAGCCGTATATTTGCAGGGGATGGCACTCGATTTGATGCTTTTACCTTTAATGGTCGTGCAGGACAGGTCGTACAGATAGAAGTAAATAGTTCTGATTTTCATCCCTATTTACTTCTATTTGCACCTAATCGCGAAATGATCAAGGAAAACAATGGACTACCCAGCCGCAAACAAGCAAAAATGATCATCCAATTACCAATTACAGGCACTTACCGCACTATTGTTAATACTTTTGAGCGCAATGGCAGAGGTAAATACAATCTTACGATTAGAACGATTCAATGAGAAATTTAGGACGCATGCAAAAACATCTGTAACTCCACGCTGCATCGTCAGTTCATGAATTGCCTTGATAAATTGCCTTTTCGCGTTCTTTTGTGTAAGTCCTATCTTATCCAAGATTTTACGCTTCCCACTTCACGGAGCCATTGCCAATTCTGGCATTTCTAGCGCGATCGCCCCCAACCGCCCTCTACGAAAATCATGCAAAATCAGTCGCGCCACCTTATCGAGATCCCCTTGAAATTTATTTAATGCCGCCACTTTATGGATATATTCAATGCCCGATGTGACCTGATGCGGCTCAATTTCATAGCGATCGCTCAGCTTCACATTCAACTCCACTAGCAAATCCACCGCCGCCGCCGCCACTAACACATTGTCGTAAGCCGCCTGACCAATATCATCACAGATTGCCAACTTCATCGCCGCATCTTGATCGTAGAGCAAAGGCGGAATTACTCCAGGGGTATCCAAAAGCTCGATTTGATCGGAAATACGAATCCAGCGCAGTTGCCTTGTCACCCCAGGACGATTGGCACTAGCCACCACCCGCTTATTGAGTAAGCGATTAATTAGTGCAGACTTGCCCACATTGGGGAAGCCCACCACCACCGCCCGCACTGGACGCGGTAACATCCCCCGTCCCCGTCGCCGTTCATTTACCTTCTCGCCAGCAGCTTGAGCCGCCTTTAACAAATCTACGATGCCCTTCCCCGCTTGAGCATCGGTAAAATAGACAGTCCGCCCTTGATCGCTAAACTGACGCAACCATTGCGTCTTAGCGATCGCAGGAATTGCATCAATACGGTTACAAACCAGAATATGGGATTTACTTTCCACCCATTTCTCGATCTTAGGATGTTGGCTCGATTTCAAAATCCGCGCATCGCGCACTTCAATGACAACATCAACTAATTTTAAGTTTTCTAATAGTTGCTTTTCAGCCTTAGCAATATGCCCTGGATACCACTGAATCGGAGGTGTTGTCATCGATATATCCTAAAAATAAGAGAGACAGCGCTAAACACTGTCTCTCCTATTATAAAGATTTTGGGGGCGTGGCTTTACCGCGCTCTTAAAGATTTACAAAACCACACCCTTAGGCGCAGGAATTGCAGGCTGGAGATAAATGGTCAAAAACTGCAAACCATTATGGATTAGGTGAGGGAGTTTTTGTACCTTCTTCAACCATTCAGGCGCGTTGGAGTCGTCAATTTTTGAGAGCTTGGCATTATTTTCTTCGCACTTCTTCATGCAGTCCCAAAACTTCGGACTATCTAGATTGAGGGTGACAGGAAATGCCTTGGCTGCGTCACGGTTGGTCTCGCGTAGCACTTCTTCCACATACTTTCTTGTATCCATGCCGATGGATTCATAAAACTCATTGCGAACACAAATATCATTGAGATACATGGTGGCAAATACTGAAAGTAAAAAGAATTTGCTCCAAAGATTAGCCTGAAGACCATTGATATTTTTCTTGTCGCTGCGGAGTAACAGGCTGCAAAAATCACCATGACGGCTTTCATCTTGACACCAATTTTCAAAGAACTTGAAGATGGGATAGATGCGATATTCGGGATGGGCTTGAAAATGTTGATGGATTTTGATGTAGCGCCAGTAGCCGATTTTCTCGGAGAGATAGGTGGCATAGAAAATGAATTTGGGCGCGAAGTACACGTACTTCTTGGTTTTTGATAGGGTCGATAGATCTAGTTGCAGATCGAAGTCGGGCATCGCCTTATTCAAAAATCCTGCATGGCGAGCTTCATCACGGCTCATCAGGCTAAAAATCTCAGCCATCAAGGGGTTTTTGTCTTTGATTTTGACTGCGATTTCTTTGTAAAGCAGAAATCCTGAAAATTCTGAAGTACAAGATCCTTCAAGGAAGACGCGGAAATGCTCTCTCACCTTAGGATCAATATGATCCCAAGATTGGTTAAATTCGGGAGTCCGCACGAAGTGACGGCGATTGTAGTCAAATTTAAATTCTTCGAGGATCGCTTCATAATCTGGCGTGAGATTGAAGATATCCATATTAGCCATCGCTTCAAAGTCGGTGGTGTAGAAGCGTGGAGAGAGAATAGTTTCGCGTCTGCCAGTTCCGTTAACCTTTGGGGTTGACTGAGTTGCTTCGGCTTTAGATGGAGTAGCTACCATAGTCCTTAAATTTGTCTTACTTTTTAACTTTATTTTTAATGTCTAAGTGGCAAAGCTTAGGTAAATTGAATCCCAGAAGCCTGCACCGCTCGCTATGCGAACCGCACAATCCTTCCTTTTGTTTGATTAACTATGCTGTGCCACCTATGATTTACAGTCTAAATACTTATCTAATTGCATATTTTACGCCTAGTGCTCTGTTTATGGGTAGTTGTCATGAGATTTTTATAGATTTATCGCCATTTTTAGCGATCGCTTGTTAAGAAGCATTAAGCTAGCATCACCTTTGATCGGTAATTGCTGTGAGTCCAAAAAGCGATGGGGTTGATTGCCCAAGTTGTTATATTCTCATTCCTTAGCAGGTGAGAGGGGAGCTAAACCTCATTGCCTTACAAAATTGCCTTACAAAATTGCCTTACAAAATATCCCTAAAAGCACGTTTAGTTCGGCTCCAAGCCCAAGAACCCAGCCCAAACACAATCAAACTAAAAACAACTAAGACAATCTGAAAACCAATTTGTTGTTTGCCACTATTGTATGTGCTGAAAGCTTGGGTAAGAAAATCAAGGGATACCGCAATTAGGGCAAGGGGCAAGCTAGCCGCAATATTTTCTCCATTATTTAGTAACCCAAATACCTTGCCGCGCATATTTTCGGGCGTATGTTCTTGGATTGCTGTCCGCATCGGAATCACGATCAATGCGCCATTGATGCCAATAAAAGCGCCGATCGCCCAAGCCAGCCATAAATTTGTCACAAAGGCAAACATCAATAGTCCAAGAGACATTCCCATAAAACCGATGAAGGGTAAAGGGCGACGGGCAAACTTTTGACCAAACTTGCCGAGAATAAAAGAGCCGATCGCCAGTCCCACGCCGACCGATGCCACAAAGGAGCCGAACTCCTCGCGATTGCCCGTCACCACTTCTGCAAGGTTGAGCGATAGCTTTTGCATTGCCCCTAGTACCGCATAGAGCAGCACCAATTGCAACATTGCGCCACCAATTAAATGGTTATGACGCACATATTGAAAAGCCTCACGCAAATCTGTCCAAAGTCCTGAACCAACTTTTTTGGGGTGAATAATTTCATCTTGGGGCAGATTGAATAGAAACAACCCTGAGATCAGATAGAGGCTGCCCAGTAGCACCTCGCGGCTATAGGCGATCGCATTGGGAAATAGGGAGATGGTTAGGGACAATAATGGCGCACCGATGGCAAAGCCCACAATCAAAGAGCCAACCTCGGTAATGGTGAATAGGGCATTGGCGGGCATGAGATCCTTTTTAGGAACTACAAGGGCGATCGCTGACTGTTCCGCAGGGGCAAAAATATTGGTGAGGGTAGAAATGATGAAGGTGAGTAATAGCAATACACCCATTGATCGCGGCGCAAAGGGCAGGACAAAAATACAAGCCGCCCTTAAGAAATTACATAAAATCATCACCTCGCGTTTGGGGTTCCAGTCTACAAAAATGCCAGCGATCGATCCCAAAAATACCGCAGGTAAGGTCATCGCGATCATAATCGAAGACTCCCTAGTATTGACATCACTGCCCCCATCCGCCACTGCTAGGGCAATCAGCAAGATTAGTACCACCTTATCAACTAGTTGGGCTAAAATTTGCGCCAGCCACAACGACAAAAAGTGACGATTACGCAAGACCCCTAAGTATCCAGCAGGCGAGTTTAAATCAGGTTCTGACATGAATGAATTTGATTGGCTTAATTAGCAGTCATTAACATCTTAGAATTGATTGCGATCGCCAAACCGTAATCCCCCCATAATCCAGCTAATTAACCGATCTAATTTCTGTAAAAAGGCTCTTTTTATACCTCTAGATACCTTACGAAAATTGTAGTAAAAGAGAATATCAATCATATCTTCTGTGGTGAAATATTTTAAATAAGATACGCCTTGATCAATGCGAGCGTCACTATATTCTAGATAGACTTTTTTGCCAATTTGCTCTGATAGATTCCATTTATCTGCAAAATACATCTGTATTTCCTGTTGATATTTACTAAAAACACTAACGTTTTCTTTGTTACTAGGATTACTAGACCTATCTTTTAAAGTATCTTTTGAATTATCTTTTAAAAAATTATCGATATATTTAACCGCAATTTCTGCCCCCTGCATGCCATGACGAATCCCCTCACCCCCTAAAAAATTTACGGTCGAAACTGCATCACCGATCGCCACTATGCCATTTCGGTAATACACATCCTGTAAACCACTAGAATATTCTAAAATTGAGCCATGAATCTCCACAAGATCGTAATGCGCTAACTGCATATAGTCTTTAATAATTGATTCTGTATATTGTCGCAAAGGTTGAGTTTCTTTAATGATTTGATGAGGGGCATTAATCCAAGCAGAACCAATTTTTAATTGATGATTATCCATTGGGAAAATCCAAGAGTAACCCCTAGGACTCCATTTATATCCTAAGAAAAATATCAATGAGTCAGCATACTTATGATATTGCTCTGGACTAACTTTAATTAAATATTCAATGCCCGTAGCTTTGTAAAAATCAGGACGCTCCTGTTTATTTGCATACATGACTGCACGGCTATAACCTGTTGCATCCACTATTAACCGCGTCTTGACCTGCATAGTTTCACCATGCTTAGGCTTAAGATGCACAATCATTGAGCGATCGGCAGCTTGAATGTGTTTAATATAACGGTGTCCTAGCCACACCTCACCACCATAATTGACGGTATCTTCAGCCAGAAATTCGCGCAATTTCTGAAAGTCAAATACCACGCCTAAATTTTGATTAGATTGCCACTGTCGGGCAACATTACTAGAGATTATTTCTAGCCTGTGCCAATATCTGGCAACAACTTTTGATGGCAAATCAAATTGCTTTAAAATCGGTAAAGGACTAGCCGCACTAGAGAAATTATTAATCGCGAAGGATTCATGCTGTTCTATTAATAAAACTTGATGTCCTGCCTTTGCTAATAGCCGCGCACAATGTCCACCTGCGGGACCTGCCCCAACGATAATAACTTCAAATTCTTTCATGTTTACTGATTTACTGACTGTCTGCCATGGCTACAGCTTGTTGAGATTTTTCGGTTGCAAGCCTATTCTTCTAAAATAACATCTTTCGCTTCAAACCCCTTTTTCCCTTTTGCAACTAAAAAACTAACCTTCTGCCCCTCATCCAAACTTCCATGGCAACTTGGGTCTAAATTAGAAATATGCACAAATATATCTCTTTTTCCAGCATCTGTACTAAGGCTAATAAAACCAAATCCTTTTTTAAGATCAAAAAATTTCACAACACCAATTTGTCTTTTATCAGAATCTATCATAAGTTTTTATCAGAAATTATAGAAAAATACAACTAAATCAATAAACTTCAAACTACAGTAAATCTACAAACTACAATACTTTAAACATATCTAGCCTCCCCATACTGTAACACACTAAAGTCGGGATCGAGTAGGTATGGCATTTTTGTTTTTCCCCATTCTTAGGGTTAACTCGCTACTCCGTTCGACATTTTTATCTCTATTTCTATTAAAAGGAATTACATCGGCAGATGCCATTTCCCTTGCCGATCTAATTAATAAACCTGCAATCAATAAGCAAGATATAGTCGAGCTACCACCATAACTTAAAAATGGGAAAGGCAAGCCTGTAGTTGGCAATACGCCTGTTGCTACACCAACATTTAATAGGGCTTGAACAACTACTAAGCAAGTCGAGCCTAGGGCAACTAAACGGGTTACAGGATCTTTGCACTTATATGTCACAGATAAACCGATAGTGCCGTAAATCATTACTAAAAGTAAGAGGCAAATACCACCAAACAAACCAAATTCTTCAGCGAAAATTGCAAAAATGAAGTCAGTATATTGAATCGGCAAAAATAACTTTTGTTGCGATAAGCCAAAGCCTGTCCCCCAAATACCGCCTGAGCCGATCGCCATCAAGCTCTGTACCAATTGATAGCCATCTCCCGCCTGATCTTGCCAAGGATCAAGAAATGATAAAATGCGCCGCCTCTGATATTCTCGAAAAGTGACACTAGCGATCGCCACACCCACACCCATCGCCGCCGTCCCTAACATCTGAAAACTGGGCAAACCTGCCCCTAACGCCATCAACCATAGCGTAATTCCACAGAGCGCGGTCACACTCAAACTAGGCTGCATCAAAATTCCACCTAGCACCAACAGAAAGGTAACTAACCAAAACGCCTTAGTTTTCCAAGGTGTGCGCTGCCAATTGCCAAATAGTTGCGCCGCTTGCAGGATTAAAAACGGCTTAATTAGCTCCGATGGTTGCAGTAAAAACGAACTAGAACCCACTGATAGCCATCGGGTTGCCGCATTGCGAGTCGTGCCAACCCCAGGAATATGGGTGGCATAGAGCAGGGCTAAAATGATGAACAACATTACGGGGCTGATTTTGAGAATTAATCGCAGGGGCAAATGTACAACCGCATTAAACAGCAGCAGCCCAATTATCGCCCAAGCAATTTGATATTTGAAATAGAGCGTGCCATCCTTAAAAGCTAGATCGGCAACTGGATAAGATGCCGAAAATAGCACCGCCAGTCCTGCAAATAGCCATAGAAAAGTAAGCCAACGCAACAATCTCGCTTCAAAAGCCCATTTGTCAACGGTGCGATCAAAAAATGGAAATACCTGAAAGATCTGAAATATCTGAAGGATTTTCACGGCAGGCAAGTTTTTTGCAAGTTTAGGTTGAAAGTATAACCTAAAGTCAATAGCGGTGCGCGGCAAAGCCACACACCGCTATTGATTACTGGGAAAAAGCGCCGATATTAATTGGCGGTCAGCCATTTTTGGGCTGTCAAGCGTTGAATTACGCCAAATACTAATAGGGCTAAAGGGGCTTTACGCTCATCGATCAGGAATGGCTCAATGGTACTGGGCGATCGCCCCGCATCAGCACAAGAAAAAGCTTTCTGAGCATTAATATCCGCCTTAGAAAAATACACAGTAAACTGTCGCAGTCCTTGCGCCCATAGACCACGCACCTGATAATTGGCAAACTCTAATTGCAAATCAGTTACTCCCTGCTTGACAAAGGCTTGACTCAGAGCGGGTAAATAATGGGCATTAATAAATTCCTCGAAGGGCAGTTCTTCGAGCGCTGGTGGTTTTTCGGCTTTTGGTTTTGCCTTAACCTCAGGAGCAGGATTAGGAATATCAGACATAACTTTAAATTTTTGTGAATTAATCCTAGATGAACAAGATGCAGCCTTTCATGGTTTCGAGCTTTGTGTAAGTACGATGAAAGAAGTGCTTTGCGCCGCTTTCATCGTATTGGGGTTTTATTTACTGGGCTTCAGTGTTGATAATTTGCGGTAATCCCATACTGTAATTTAGCGATCGATGGTTGAGATTGTAAGTAACTTCGCCTTGCTGAAGTAGCGATCGCACAAAATGCTCCAAGTCGGAACCGATGCGGCGCAAATTATAATCGGTCAAATCTGCACCTTTATATTCAGCCACAAGTTGATCAAACTGGCGATACACCTTTTGTAGAGCGCCATCCGTCCAGTTCAGTTCATTGTCGGGGTCAACATCAAGGGTCAGAGTGTTGTCACTATCAAGTAACTCATCATTCTGCTCATCGACAACAGCAGCATAAATCTGAATATGGCGAGTCGTAGATTTTAGCGGCATAGGAGTATGTAGCTTAGTTAAGTTTTCTAACCCTAGATTACAGCGCTTTGGGCTGAATTAAAACCTAGAATCAAGTCAAGTCTTATAAGCCCAGCAAAGCTGTACTTGCGAGTTTAGAAAGGAATATCATCATAGTCAGGGGTATCAGCTATGGGCGCTGCCATTGGCACATAGGCACTGGGGGCGGCACTTGGCATTGCATTAGTGGGCGACTTAGGAGGTGCGGCGGGCGGCACTTGACGGGGTTGGCTGGCGGTGACGTTAGATGGGCTAGGGGACATCACAGCACCACTAATCCCATATACACGCTGAGCAACTACCTCAGTGCGTTTTTCCTTATAGGTTCCACGATCAACGGTGTCAATCCGCAAGCGCCCCTCCACTACAACCTGATCCCCTTTGTGGTATTTTTCCATAATTTCATCGGCGAGGTTATTCCAACCAACCACCTTAATGCGATAGGGAGCATCATCGGCACGTCCACCCGCAAACTGTACGAGAAATGAAGCGATCGAGCTTTGGTTGTCAGGGGTACGCCGTAGCTCTGGATCGGTTAGCACTTCTGCCATTAAGACTATGGAATTCATAGAAAATCTATCGAAGGTTTGTTCCTTCAACTTTACAATATTTATAGTGCTTTGCGCTCAAACCCATATTTCCTTGTGGGCAATAACCAGATATCAATGACAGAGTGCTAACATTTTTGGTATAGATTAGCCTAGCGTCCATGCTGACTGTTAATGCAATTATCGTTACCACAATTATTCTTGATATCGGGATTCAGTCCGTGATTATCGATAGGATCTTGCGAGCTAAACAAAAAAAACAACGGCGGGAAGAAGTGGAAGAAGAGAACCTTACTCGCTACGAGTCCAACACGTCTAGCGATCAGCCTAAGGGCTGGGAATTCAAAATTTTGCGTACTGGTAGTGGCGGTTTCCGCAGCCGCAAAGTTTTAAATAGGGTTTGCGCTGAAGAGGCACAAGCAGGCTGGATTTTGCTGGAAAAGATGGATAACCATCGCTTGCGGTTTAGGCGACCTGTCACCGCCCGCGATCGCGATCATCAGTGCAAGATCGATCCCTATCGCACCCGCTATGGCATTTCCGAGATCGTAGAAACTTGGACAACTATCATCATTTTGCTAATCATTATGGGTGGAGCCGCTCTTTTAGGATTTTCAGCCATGAATCGTTTTTTTGGTGACTGGCAAACCCGTGCTGTCCGCCAAGCGCCAAGCCTCGGTAATGGACTGGGCGACAACTCGATCCGCCAATCACCTAGCCCCACACCGCCCACTAGCCCTTAAAAAATGTATGAAAGCAATCCTCATGACCACCGCAGGGGAGGCAAATGTCCTAAAAGTTGCTGACATTGCCGAACCCCAATTAAGCTCACCCACCGATATCTTAGTCAGACTCAAAGCCGCAGGGATCAATCCCATTGACATCAAACTGCGGAGTCGTGGCACATTTCATCCCCATCGCTTGCCATCGGTGCTTGGTTGTGATGGGGCAGGCATTGTCGAGGCGATCGGCGCGGCTGTCACTAAATTCAAAGTTGGTGATGCGGTTTACTTTTGTAATGGCGGACTTGGCGGACATCAGGGCAACTATGCCGAGCTAACGACCATTGATGAAAAATTTGCCGCCCATAAGCCCCAATCCCTCAGTTTTGAAGAGGCGGCGGCGGCTCCATTGGTGCTGCTCACCGCATGGGAAGCCCTCTACGATCGCGCTCGATTGCAAGCCAATCATCACGTTCTGATCCATGCGGGGGCGGGCGGCGTTGGTCATGTGGCGATCCAACTGGCAAACATCAAAGGCGCAAAAGTCTGTACCACCGTTGGCTCAGAGGCTAAGGCAAGATTTGTGAGGGATTTGGGTGCAGAATTAGCGATCGCCTATAAGCAGGTAGATTTTGTACAGGCGGCGATGGCTTGGACAAAGGGCAAGGGCGTAGATATCGCCTTTGACACCGTTGGCGGCAAACTGATCGAGCAAACTTTTGCTGCCGTAAGCATCTACGGCGATCTGGTCACAATTTTAGAACCCCCCGCCGATCTAAGCTGGAAAGTGGCACGTACCCGTAATCTCAGATTTAGCTTTGAGTTAATGCTTACACCCATGCTCATGGGTGACATTGATTTACAAGTTCAGCAAGCCCAAATCCTCAAGGAATGCGCCGAATTATTTGATCAAGGCAAGCTCAAAATCCATGTCAGCGAAGTATTTAAACTCGAAGATGCTGCCAAAGCGCATCAACTATTAGAAGCTGGCTCGATGACAGGCAAATTAGTTTTGGCAAGTTGATTTTGGCAATTTAGCGAAATACCGCCAACTGTTCCATTTGCTTTTCATTGACAATACTCAAAACTTGGCGCTTAGGATCGATCACCAGCCATCCCTTATCTTTCAGCTTTTCCATTACCTTATTCGTATCATCGGGACTAACTTCTGACAAATCGGCTATATCTTGAATCGGTAAATTGAAAATATCTATCCCCGCCTCATTTTTATTGCCATAGGTATTTGCCAAACCCATTAGCACTGCCGCAATTCTCACCGCAGGCACTTGTTGCCGCAATTGAGTACGCTGATTCGTCTTGCGTAATCGGCGTACCATTAGTTGCAACATCCGATGGTGCAGTTGTGGATCTCTAAATAAAAATTGAATAAATTTTTGGGCAGGTACGCTCAAAACCCGCACAGAGGTAAACGCAACCACATCCGTAGATCTTGGTGACTCGTCAAGAATCGCCATTTCACCAAAAAAGTCACCTTTCCCCAATACGGCTAGGGTAGTTGCGTCTTGGCTTCGCAAAAAGCGTACCTTTAGCCAGCCCGACAAAATAAAGTAGACTGCATTGCCCCAAGCGTCTTCCATCAGTACCGCCCGCCCCGCAGGATAATCTCTCTCAACCGCTTCAGACAAGAGCCAGTCCAGAGTTTCGGCACTAGCAGCATCGAAGAGGGGAAATAGCTCCTTAAAGATATCCGTTTGCATAAGGATTGTTAAATTTTAGTCACTATCTTATCGTGCTTTGGGTGATGATCTAAAAGTGTTGTCACGCTTTTGGGTCTTTAATGAAGGCGAGCGCTGCCACTCGCCTTTTGGATTTAACAAGATGGCGACAGCCATAGTATCGTTATGCGCCCATCACTTCATAACCAGAATCCACATAAATAATTTGTCCCGTCACCGCACTAGATAGATCGCTACCCAAGAAAGTTGCCACATTGCCAACGTCTTCAGGGGTGACAAGGCGGCGCAAAGGAGCAGTTTCTTCGTAATGATGTAGCATTTTATGAAAATCGCCGATCGCTGCGGAAGCTAGGGTGCGGATTGGTCCTGCTGAAATTGCATTGACACGAATGTTGTCAGGTCCCATGTCAGAGGCAAGGTAACGCACATTCATTTCTAGCGCTGCCTTGGCAATACCCATCACATTGTAATTAGGTACGACCTTAGCACCGCCAATATAGGTAAGGGTAATGACGCTACCTCCGTCTTTCATCAATGGTTTGGCGGCGCGACAGAGATGAATTAAGGAGTAAGCGCTAACATCAAGGGCGAGCTGAAACCCTGCACGGGAAATATCGGTAAAGTTACCAGATAAGTCTTCTTTATTGGCGAAAGCGAGGCAATGCACCAAAATATCAATCTTTTGCCACTGCTCGGCAACTGAGGCGAATAATGTATCAACCTGTGCGTCATCCTGCACATTGCAGGGCAGTAAAAAACTAGGTGATAGCGGCTCAGTCAGTTCGGCAACTTTGGTTTTGTTGCGATCGCGATCATCTGGCAAATAGGTGATCCCCAGCGTTGCTCCTGCTTGGTGTAATTTTTGAGCAATGCCCCAAGCGATCGAGCGGTTATTGGCGATCCCAGTCACAAGAGCAGTTTTCCCGCTCAAATCTAGCAAACCCGTCATGTATATTTCCTAAAGTAAACCTTCTAGAACTTTATCATCAGTTGGGGCGCAGACATTCAATGTAATAAATTGTGAAACTGTTACTAAGCAAGAGTTTCACAATTTATTGCATTTGCTTGAAAGCCTTTAAGCTGTTGTTTTTCCAAAATGCCTAAAGACAAACCTTTGCGGCTAAAAACCAAAATTAGCACTTGCGGCAAGAGGTTCAATGGCTCTTTGTAAAAAGCTTAGCGCTAGAAAAGCCAGCATCGGCGAAAAGTCCATGCCGCCAAGGGGGGGGATAATCGAGCGAAATAAGTTTAGATAGGGATCGGTGATTTGGGCTAGGGCGGCAAAGGGCTGGTTGTACCACTCAATATTGGGAAACCAAGTTAGTAATACGCGAATAAAGAGCAGGCCCAAATAGATGGAAATGAATGAGCTAACTGTACCAAGAATGACTGCCATAGGAGATTTGCGATGAATTGGTTAGAGGTAAAATGCCAAGTTACCGAATGGGCGTTTAAATTAAGATACATCATAGCCCATAGCCGTTTTGATTAGCTTTCGCTGACATTGTAGTCGGGACGCATAATCTCGCGTACAGGTTCTACTGATATGGGTTTGCGTCCTTTTTTATCTTCGGCGATCGCCAGTTCTTGACTGACAGAATCAATGGCAGCATTAAGCTGAGCAATCTTTTTTTCTAAGTTACGCCGCGCAAATTCGTTAGAGGTTTGGGGTTTGTCGAGCATTGCTTCACCATCATTGGCGCGATCGCTAATTTCGTCCTCTGGTTCGCTGAGTTTGATCGCCACCAAAGCGCCAACTAAGCCGCCCACGGCAGCACCAAACAAAAAGCCTCCCCAAAAATTACCTGAATTGTCTGCCATAGCTTCACCATGTTGATTGCAACAGTCTCTGATTGTATCGTAAATCAAAACCTGCTACTGCAATTTTTGAAGTACCACAGCCTATTACAGCGCTTTGGGCTGACTTAAACCTCAGAGCATCTTTCAAAGGCATTGCTTCGCGCCGCTTTAAAAAATTTCTACATACCACTTAAAGACTCAATAGACCGTATTAATTTCGCCCGCTTCATCCAATCGTTTCACTACGCCACAGATCAACAAAATGCTTAGATCTTGTTATATTTGTGACTTTGTTATATTTGTTATATACTTTGTTAAATGGATCTATCAATTTACGACTTTGACACAATTTGACACAATTTGATCGCGAGAAACCATGAAAATTTTACATGGTACTTGGATTCCCGATCATAATAATGGCTTTATCCAGACAGAAAATTTTTATGTTTGGGTAGAAACTGCGACAACGGCAGCGATCGCCTCAACCAAACGCAAGTCAACCAAAGCCGCAAAAGTATCTGAGGGGCTATTGCCAAAGCACCCCGCAAGTTTGACAGAATCAGATTTAAAACTATTCCTATATAATGATAAATTCAAACAGCTTATTGCCTTAAATAAGAACGCAATTCTGGATTAACGCATTAAAAAGCTAGCCAAGCTAGGTAAATCAGAAAAAGCCTGACAGTTGATACAGACGATGTAAGATTGCCATAATTTTTTTATCATAATTAATATCTTCCGCCCATCTGCCGCTTAGTTGCCCAAGGAGGGGAGCAGTGCCGCGCTTAACTAGGCTAAATCGAGGATCAACTAGAGGTTGCCTCAGAGGTTGGGTACTGGCATAGGCTTTGAGATGTTGAATTTGCGCTCTCACACCAATGCGGCGATCGCTGAAACTATCACCCCTCACCCCATTACCGATCGCGCCAATGCCGCCAAAGTTGTTTTGTCCTGACTGGACATCCCCCCCGAAATGCAAAAAACCAGTCTCTAAACACATCTGACAAAAGGCAATGTCATAATTTACCCCTTCGATCGCCGCCTCCTCTCGATAGATACTGGGCAGATCTCCATACAAATATAAAGGAGCGCGATTGAGTTTGAGCAGTCGCAGCAATTGCACCTCTGAGGTCAGACCATCTGCCATGATCCTGTCTATGCTGCCCATATTAATGGCACATTGTTTTGCCGAATTTACTTCTAGTGATGGTGGCTGCGCCAATACTGTCTGCCCCCATATTCGCTCAACCCCATGATCGACAGCCAAAGTGGCGATCGCGCCCATTCCTAGTTGGAGCAGTTGCTTTCTTCTCATAGTTAAATTAGAGGTTTACTAGGGGCAATCATGTAGATGACATCTCGGAAATCATTCGGGCTTGATGGTAAATAAATCTGGCGTGGTCTGACAAGGAGGGTTTGATGGATATTGGGTGCGGGGGTCGCTGCAACTACGGGGGTCTTGGGTATAGGCAGCAGCAGCATTGGCAAAGGGAAATAGCAAAAATGCAGTGGAAGCAATAGAGAGCAAGAACTTCATAATTAAATTAACCTTTAGTGAGTAATGATTGAGAATGATCGGCTCGGCAGCAATCAAGCATGATGCGCCTATACAGAACAATGCTTATGCTTGAATTTGAGATGGTCGGCGGCTGACCAAAATAGTTGCGCCTCTTCATGGGAACAGTTGACAATCAAGGCTTCAATGTCATTGAGCAAAGTGTTCAAACCATTGGCATGGCTATGAGAACGTAATTTCTCAAGGTGGCGATCGCTGACATGATTGCTAATAGTTAACTCAATAGCAATTTCTGGCTCATGATCAAAACCGCTAAATGGCTGGAGCAATCTTGGCTGAAAAAGATAGCCATAGATGGGAGGGGTGGGAAAAGCATCACTCTGCATAGTTTTTTAGTAGTGGGTGATAGGGTGATTGACAGGCTTAGCACTGATCGCATTGGACAGGTGCATTTGGGGATAGGTGAGGTCGGCGAGAACTTCTAAAATGCGGCAAAAATCTCTGTTCTTGCGGCGAAAGTCTAGAAAACAAGGAATTTCTGATCGCTGTATGTTCCTGTGCAGATATTGGCGAAGATGGCTAATTGACTGCCAAAAACTGTTGATCTCTTCATGGGTACAGGTAGCTAAAAAATTTTCGATATCGAGCAACAGTTGCACAATGCGATCAGCTATCTGGGGACGCAGGACGGGCGATCGCTTGCTGCTTTTAGGGCAGGGCGAGCTTGCGATTGATTGCAGATTTTGTCGGGGCAGATGATGGGTGGCGCTCATGTTTCAATGCCTCTGTTTGTGAGGGTAAATGAGGAAAGGTCGTTTTTTGTCGGAAAACGTTGTTTCCCTGTTGCCATATACTCAAACCAGTGCTAAAAGACTTAAAGATTTCTTTATGTGAGGATAAGTGAGGCAAGTGGTATATGAAATTTAGTTGAGTGCGGCAAAGGGTTGGCATCGGTTGGATGCACATTAAGTTCGCTTTTTCCCAACGAGGGATAGCATAGGACTTAGATCATGATTTTGATACCAGAAAAAATAGTGTTTTTTGTCATTAATTGCATGATCAATTTGATTGAATAGGCAGATTTGAATAGGAGATTATAAAAGCTGATTCTAAAAGCTGATCTCAAAGACGGTAAATACAGCATTTGATCTTTAAAATAATCTCACAAAAATCAATGACAGCTTATAGGATTAAGTGAACTTATTTTGACAAATTATCAAATCATGTTTCTAAATGTAATATCTAGTAGATACTGCTATTTACGACAATGCTAAATATTTATCTAACTGGACTTAAGGGCTGTAAATAAGCCTTATCAAGGATCATGAGAAATATATAGGTCATAAAAAATCGTAAAAATCTGTATGGAAATCAAGTAGATGTCAGACTAAATCGTAACCTTGATAAAAACAGACAAAATCTATTGTAATTACTAGGATCTATGGTATTTATCTAACGTGAAAAACAAGATGATATTGATTAAAAGTATCTCACTAACCTTCTTAGTAGTTATTAGCTTTAATTTCTAAGTAATGAGGTTTAACAATATGAACAAGCTTGTTTTGATCATCACTTTCCAAACACTGACTGAGACATCACCGAGACATTAATTTAAGAGGAATTAAACCCATGACCACTATCACTGCTAATGAAGCGATCGCCATTGTTGATGCGGCTTTACCCCACAAGCGGCTCAACTATATTCAGGAGCAACTATTTCGCCAAACTTGGGAGGGCAGAACCTACAGCGAGATTGCCGAAACCTGTGGCTACGACTCTTCGTACATTCGTGATGTCGGCTATCGACTCTGGAAGACCCTATCAGATGCTTTTGGCGAACGGGTGACTAAGCATAATTTGCAAGTGGTGGTGCGGACTTATGGCAATAAATTGGTGAATTCGCAGATCACTGTTACAAATCAAGTTATGAATCAACAGCCTCACATACTGTCCAACTTTAGTGAGGGTATTTGTGAGGCTGTTTGTGAGGGTGGATCACAAGCGATCGCCGTCCCTCATTTGTCAAATCAAAGTATCAATCATCACAATGTGATCAAGTTCAAGCGCTGCGATTGGGGGAGTGCCATTGACACTTCGATTTTTTATGGTCGTACTGAAGAAATGACGCTAGTCAAAAATTGGGTGATTGGCGATCGCTGTCGGTTGCTGGGCGTGTTTGGTATTGGCGGCATTGGCAAAACTGCCTTTGCCACAAAATTGGCTGAGCAGGTGCAAGAAGACTTTGAACTAGTGGTATGGCGATCGCTGCGGAATGCGCCATCGGTGGAGGGCTTGATTGCGGAATTAATTAGCTTTTTGACAAATCAGGCGATCGCCGCCTTGCCGCAGGACTTTGACAGTTTATTAAATATGCTGATTCAAGCTTTGAAGCAATCACGCTGCCTGATCGTGCTAGATAATGGCGAGTCTATTCTTCGCAGTGGCGCAACCAATGGACAGTACAACGATGGCTATGAAGGTTATGGCGAATTGTTGCGACAGGTGGGACAGGTGCGCCATCAGAGTTGTGTGATTGTGACCAGTCGCGAGATGCCCTCAGAGGTGCTACCCCCCGATAGCAATGACACCATGGTGCGATCGCTGCAACTGAATGGACTGCAAGAAGAAGCGCGACAAATGTTTCGCCATGAGCTGGCGATCGCCCCTGAGACTACACAGCTAATTGATTTTTATCGTGGTAATCCCCTAGCGCTCACGGTCGTCTCCCGTTCCATTTACAGCATGTTTGATGGCGATGTGCAGACTTTTTTGGAGCAGGAAACTAATGTATTTGGCGATATTCGTCACTTAATCGATCAGCAATATGCGCGTCTGTCAGATTTAGAACAGAAGGTGATGTATTGGTTAGCCATTGAAAGAGAAGCAATTAATACTGACAATCTGCGTCAAGATATTGTGCCGATGGTTTCTAAAGCCCAAATTCTGGAATCGGTGAGTTCATTACGCTGGCGATCGCTAATTGAGAAGCAGTCCCACGGCTATACCCAGCAGCCTGTGGTGATGGAATATATGACCGAACGACTGATTGATTTTGTCTATAATACCGCCATTGAGAGTGAACCAGAATTCTTAATGCAATATGCCCTCGTGCAACCTCGCGCCGAAGATTACATTCGGGAAACCCAAGTGCGGCACATTCTCCAACCCCTCAGCGATCGCCTCTTGGCTCATTACGGTAGTGCTGACTCCATGCAACGGGAACTAATGGCATTATTAGAAATTCTGCGGGAGCGACAAACGGCGATCGGCTATGCCCATAGCAATGTTCTCAATCTAGTTCGCGCCTGCCAAACCGATCTCACCAAGAGCTTCTCACGCTTTCCCGAACAGGTGACTGCCTACTCCGATCTGCAAGTTTTGGAACGTTTGCTAGAGAGCGATCGCGCAGGTGGACTTGCCACTTGGGATCATCGCATTCCTTGGGCAAATAATCCCCTCGCCCAACAAACTTCTGAATCAAAAAATCAAATTCGCAGCAAAAATCTTTACTATCAATGGACAGAAGGAGCGCTGGAACAGTTGCAACAGGAAATGCGCCAACAACCTAAATTACGCAAACAGTACCATGCTTGGCTAAATGAAACCCAATTCGCGGCGATCGATGCTGATTTTGAAGCGGTGCAAATCACGGACATTCACCACCAACCCGTTGAGGCCAGATTAGTATTCATCAATGAAGTGAATATTGTCGAGCCACCTGTGGGACTGCCAACTCCCAGCGATCGCCGCATTCAGGCAAGGCAAAAACTTAGTTAAATCAAATATGAATTTACCAATTCCTTTTGACCTCTCAGGGTTTCGCTATCACGTATGGCTCGAATGTATTATGAGACACATTTACAAACCTCATTAAGTCGATTAAAATTATGGATATTCAAATATTAATTTGAATATCAAATTTGATCGCTACATTTAGCTTTTCGTTTAGCTTTTCGTTTTGAGTTTGCGACAGTATCTATTTTTTCTAGGTCAAGCAAATATGCAAAAAAAAACTACCCCAGTTTATCCTCAAGGCTAAATACCCCTAAATCAGGCTCTAAACCAGTTGTGTCATCCTTAAACAGAAAAGTAATTGTTGCAACTTTATCTTCCTCGGCATTAATATTTGTATCATGTGGGAATTTAAACCAGTCAAACAACCAACCAACAGGGACAAATACGGGAATTCAGATCAAGCTTTTATTTGGTAGCGCCCTTGGCGATTTTTGTCAGCAAGCGGCTGTCAAATTTAATCAGCAGAAGCCGAAACTCGATAATGGACAGGAATTTTATATTGCCTGTGAGGTTAAGGGTAGTGGGGATGTGGTGGCGGATGTGGTCGCTCAATCACAGCAGTTTAAGGCGGGAAAATTAGCGGCAGGTGCGCCAGAGTTACCTGCGATCATTTCAGTGGACGGGGAAATCTATCAGAATCAATTGATTTTCCAAATTAATCAAATTTTCCCAGGACAGAATTATATTCCCGCGATCGCTGACTCGCCCTTAATTGCCAGCAGCCCGATGGTATTCATGACCTCGCCCGAAGTGGCACAGGGATTGAGCAAACTGAATGCGCCATTTAAAACCTTTGTCAATGCCAATGTCCTGAAGGATATCTCACCCACCGCAGGCGTGATTCCTTTCACCTATGTGCATACTGCACCCACCCGTTCCAATTCGGGACTGCAAAGCTTAGTTGCCCAATATGCGGAAGTTTCGGGCAAGCGTCCTGAACAGTTGACGGTGGCGGATGTGCAGACCTATCAAAATCAGGTCAAACAGATTCAAAGCAAAGTCACTCGTTACGGGGTTTCCACCAATGCTCTGGCTAAGGCAATGGTGACGAATGGGCAGTTTTGGGCGGCGATCGGTTCGGTGTATGAGTCTTCGGTGATTGCCGCTAACTCCAGTCTCCAAGCTGGACAGCCCCGTTATCAGGCGGTTTATCCTAAATCCACCTTCTCATCGAATATGCGGGCGATCGTCCCGAATGCACCTTGGATGGATGCCAATAAAAAAGCCGCCGCCCAAAAGGTTGTCACCTATTTGCAATCCAATGAAGCGCAACAAATTCTCACAGAGCTAGGTTTGCGCCCAGGCACTCCTGGGGTGGCTTTAGGGGCAAAGTTCACTGCCGATTTTGGAGTCGATCCACAGGCGAAGTATGATTCCTATCGTCCGCCACAGCCGCAGGTAGTGGAAGCGATGATCAAGAATTGGCAAGAACAAGCTAAAAAGCCATCACTAGTGACGGTGGTAATTGATACTTCAGGCTCGATGAAAGGGGCAAGGATTGCGGCGATGCAGGCGACTTTGCAAGCCTATGTCAATAGCTTAACCCCAAAAGATACGATCGCCATGATGGATTTTAATACTGTGATTAATGCGCCTGTGGTGATTGAAGGTACACCAGAGGGCAAGGCTAAGGGCTTGCAATATGTGGCTTCGCTGAAGGCATCAGGTCAAACAAAACTCTATGATGCGACTTTGGCGGGGCGAAATTGGTTGCAGCAAAATCTGCGGAAGGATGGCATCAATGCTGTTCTTGTGCTTACCGATGGTGCAGATTCAGGTTCTTCTATTCCTATCAATCAATTACTTACGGAATTGAAAAAAAGCGGCTTTGAAACTGACCAGAGGATTTCGGTATTCACCATTGGCTATGGCGATGAGAAGGAATTTAACCCCAAAGCCTTGCAGGATATCGCCCAGCAAAATGCAGGTTATTACACCAAGGGCGAACCTGAAACGATCGCCCGTCTCTTAGCCGATATCCAAGTGGAATTTTAAAGGATCGTCCTCAAGTATGAAACTAGCCAATCCTCTCTACTATCCCCTTGCCGTTGCTGCTGGCGGTGTTGTGTTGGTGCTAACCGTGCGCTTTGCTAACTTGCCGATCGCTCTTGGATTGCCAATTTCGGCAGCGATCGCCACTGGGGGCGCAGTCTTTCTCAAACGCAATGAGCCTGAATCCTTAGGAATTGGCGATCCTGAACTGGAGCTAGAGATTATCGCGGTCAAACAACAGGCGATCGCCCTGACCCAACAGGCGCAAATACTGAGGGCAGAATCGGGCAAACTCCTTGCCGAAGCTGATCAGATGGATTTATTGGTGGCGGTGCAATATGCCTGCGATCGCGCCTCCGAATTTCCTAGCAAAATAGATTTACTAGTCCGAAAATTAAAAGGAGGAAATGCCCTATTATCAATTCAAGATTTAGAACAGCAGCTAATACAGGTCAAGCAAAAGCTCCGCAACAGCACAGGCATTGCCTCAACCCAATTACAGGCACTCGCCGCAGGTTTGCAACGCAATATCGATCTGGTGCGCGGCGGTGAAAGTGCGAGACAAGCACAGGTTGCGAGTTTAGCCACCTTGATTGTGGATGCTTCTGGGGTGTTGCAAGCATTGCAAAACAAACTGCGGGTGGTCAACCTCATGGATTTACAACAAACAGCCGAACTGCGATCGCTAACCGATGAGTTAAGTTGTTTCCAAGAAAATGCCGAATTGTTACTAGCCAAGTGATCCCCCTCAATCCCCCTTAAAAAGGGGGAAGAAGAAAATTCTAAATTCTCCCCCCTTGTAAAGGGAGGCTGGGGGGGATCTAAACCTTAAAACGTAAAAAGGAATTCAAAATCATATGTCAACCACTTTTAGTCCTAAGAACCTTCAGTTTGTCCCGCTCACTCCCGCCCAAAAGCAAAAAAATCTCTTTATTTCCTTGGGCATTAGTGCATTATCGATCGCCTTAGCGATCGCGCCAATTCCCGGACTCAACCAAAAAATTATCATTGTCACAGGTACAGAACTTCAAGAACCATTGCAAGCCCTGCAAGAGAAATTTAAGCAAACCCATCCTAATATTCAATTGGAACTAAAATTCCAAGGTTCTCAAGATATCGTCAATCGCTATATCGACAATAAAAATGACTTTACGCCCACAGTTCTCATTCCCGCCAATGCTGAAAGCTTAAAAGAATTGCAAACGCGCTGGCAATCACAAAATGGTGGCGATGCTTTTTACGAACAACCCAGAGCGATCGCCAAAACCATGCTCGTGGGCATTGCATGGGCAGAACGCGGCAAAGTACTATTTCCCAAGGGCAGTTTTAATTGGAATCGCATCGAACAGGCGATGCAAGCAGGTAACTGGCAGGCGCTCGGCGGCAACCCTAGCTGGGGCAGCTTTGATTTTGTCACCACCGATCCCACCCGCTCCAATAGTGGACAGCTTACCCTCGCATTGTGGGCGCAGTCCAAACTCGGCACAGCCCCCACTGCCCAAAATCTCAACAGTCCCAATATTGCGGCTCTATTTGGTTTAGTGAAGCGATCGGTCTATCAGCCGCCATCATCCACCGATACTTTGTTAAAGGAATTTATTACTAGGGGTGAAAACGATGCTGATATGGGCATTGTCTATGAAAGCGTTGTTTTGTATCGTTGGCAGCAATCCGCAACGACACAGGGCAAACCCTATCAAATCTATTACTTCAGCCCCACTATTGAGACCATCTCAACGGCAGCGATCGCCAAGCGCAACATTGACAATAGCCAAGCCGATGCAGCGCGTAAGTTTATCGATTTTCTCACTCAACCCGAACAGCAAGCGGTATTCGTCCAATATGGATTTCGCCCAGTCGCTAACAATCTCGATTTAAAAGCAATTCCCAACAGCCCTTGGAATCAAAATATCCCAGGAGCAGAGGTCAAGCCCAATGTCGAGGCGATCGCCTCTCCTAATAATGAAATTCTGTCAGAAATCAAGCGCCTATGGGAACGCGCCAATTAAATTAGCAAAAAGCAAATAAAAGTCCTGAAGTTGGTGCAGTCCCTAACCCGTAAAAATCATGTTGATATTTTTCTTGAAATCAAGATCTTTTACGTTTGGTAATATTAAATACTTTATTAAACTTACCTGTCCAAATGTAATTAGAGATGCCATTAAAAATATTAAAGGATAGCTAAAATAAAATGGCAATTTAATAATACTAATTAAAGGAATATGCCATAAATAAATCCACATACTATTTTGAGCATTAAATAAAACTATATTAGTAATCTTTAGCTGACGGGGCGACAAAAGATATGGGAAGTATGAGTAGATGGGGATTTGAGGATTTAAGATAAAAAAGATAGGTCAAGTCATAGTAAGTATGACCTATCTAG
>NZ_JACJPY010000063.1 GCF_014696345.1 Pseudanabaena cinerea FACHB-1277 | reverse complement strand
TCCCTGTTAGATTTAGACCTTACTTCGATTAAATTACACCCTAATTTCCACAAGCTTTGCTCTTACGGCTCTATCTCTGACCAATTTTGTCCGTAGTATTGTTGACTCCATTAAATTTTTGTCCTGTACTTAGATTCAGTATAAAAATGAAGCTCTAAGACGCATCAAAAAAAGAGATCCTAACGATTGGGAAGTAGTTGCTTTAGCGATGCACTTTGATTGTCCAATTTGGACAGAAGACAAAGACTTTTTTGGAATTGGAATCGCCACATGGAACAGCCAAAACGTAGAAATTTATCTTATGAAATAATTGCTGGAGAAATAGATATACCATGCTTAAACAAATCACCCTTCAAGTCGAAGCCCCCATTGCTGAGGCATACCAAAATACTACTCCTGAAAATCGCCAAGCATTGCAAACACTTGTCAGCATCTTTTTACAATGAGTCTCCCAACCAACCCCACTCCAAAAAGTAGTTCAAGAAATTCGTTTAGAAGCACAACAAAAAGGACTTACTCCCGAAATCTTAGAGGAAATCCTCAAGGATGACTAAACTAAGATTAGTAATCGATACCAACATCTTGATCAGTGGCTTAATGTCTGTAAATTCATTGCCCCAACAAGTTTTCGACTATGCCACATCTCAAGCAATACTCCTGATGTCAGATGAAGTTCAATTCAAAATCACTTAGATCAACTAAGCGATAGAAACACCGAAAATTCACTCTCTGAAGGTGAACATAATGATTTAGATGACCTTCTAGAGAAAGTAGATCATCTCACTATCCTAAAAACTCGCGCCAGATACACCCTGACGAATCCAAAATAGAAATTATAGGCAAAACAGCGATCGGTCGAGCCACTATTACCGCCCTCAAATACCGCCCTCAAAATGAATCGCTCATCATTAGTTCGAGTTAGAGCCATCTATATTTTCAAAAATAGTTGAAGAAATTCGTATTCATCGCCAAAATTGCTAACCAATTTGGCTGGACACTTGAACATCTCAAGCGCATTAGCAATGAACCTGGGTTTACTGTCTGTCATTCCTATAAGTCCTAAATCCATCCCTGTTTAACCTACTCTCAAACTTTATCAGGCAATATAACGGATGTTTATGCAGCCAAGAATATTTCTAAAGGAGTAGGAAATTTAAGAGATTATGGTTGGCTAGTATCTCTGAATGGGGTTTTCTTTATCAGAATCCAGCAGCATAATTGTTGAATGATCGGCAATGCGGATCTTTCAAGCTAAGCTCATAAAATAAATAAAATAAATAAAACAAAAAATAAAACAAAAAATAAAACAAAAAATAAAACAAATAAAATAAATACCCCAAATCATAAGTTTATGGTCACGACAAGTACTGAACCGATCGCTGGCAGCTATTGGCTATGGCGATCACAAAAAATTTATTATGTTAAGGCTGGACATAATCCACAACAGCCACCACTGCTCCTAGTGCATGGGTTTGGTGCATCCACCGATCACTGGCGCAAAAATATTGCCGAACTGAGTCAAGATTTTGAAGTATATGCGATCGACTTGCTAGGCTTTGGGCGATCGCAGAAACCCGCTTGGCAGTACAGTGGCGATTTATGGCGCGATCAATTGCATGATTTTATCAATGAGATTATTCAGCGCCCAACGGCGATCGCGGGTAACTCCCTTGGGGGCTATGCTTCGCTCTGTGTGGCGGCAGACTGTCCTCAATCGGTAAAGGGAGTTATTCTGCTCAATAGTGCAGGTCCTTTTACGGATACAAATCCCCTTGGAGCCAAAAAGGTAAACCCAATCCAGAAGGCAGTTAGCGGCTATTTACAAAATATTTTGCGAAGACCTTGGGCAAATCAACTTCTATTTAACTTTGTGCGCCAAAAATCACGAATTCGCAACACCTTAAAAAAAGTATATCTAGATCAATCGGCTGTAACTGAGCAATTGGTGGAAGAGATCTATCGTCCATCCTGCGATCAGGGTGCGCCACAGGTATTTGCATCTGTATTTAGTACGCCACAGGGTAAGAAGGTGGATCAGTTATTAGCAGCTATGCACTGTCCATTATTGATCATCTGGGGTGAGGGCGATCCTTGGATGAATTGCCGCGCTAGGGGTGCAAAGTTTCGCGAGTTCTATCCATCCCTAACAGAACATTATATCAAGGCGGGACATTGCCCCCATGATGAGAGTCCAGAGGTTGTTAATAGTCTCATTCGAGACTGGCTAAGGGCTTAGCAGCATTGAGTAAGATTTTTGTGTAAGATTTTTAGATTTCCATGCTGCCGTAGGCAGAATGAGGAGAGTTCAGAAATCTTACCAAAGTTGTTACTGTGGCTAGGTTGTATTGGCAAGTCAATATGGAGTTGGGCAGTGCAAATGTATTGCTACCAGCGATCGCGGGTGGGTGAAGGATAGCTCACGGGCATGGAGGTGCAGGCGATCTGTAACCGCATGGCAACCATAGAGGCGATCGCCTAAAATGGGAATACCTAAACCCCGCGCATCGGCGGCATGGACGCGAATTTGATGGGTGCGCCCTGTGAGTGGTTTAAATTCAACCCGCGTATAATTTTGTTCATGGCATAGCACTTGAAACTGAGTGGCGCTGGGTTTGCCGCGTTCAGCGTCAACCTGTTGATAGGGACGGTTTTCAGGGTTGCCCCAAAGCGGTAATTCGATTAAGCCTCGATCGCCGTTTAATCTTTGGGAAAGCATTGCTTCATAAATTTTGTTGACCTCTCTCTGGTGAAACTGGCGTTGTAAATGGCGCAGGGTATCAAGATCGCGGGTCAAGAGCAGAATTCCTGAGGTTTGACGATCTAGTCGATGCACAGGATAGAAGGGGCGATCGCTTGCCATTTTTAAACGACTGCATACGGAGTCTTGGGTGTCTAAATAGCGTCCTGGCACGGACAGCAATCCTGCGGGTTTGGCGATCGCGATTAGCACTTCATCTTCATAAATGATCGATAGTTTTTGATTTTGCTGGGTTTGATGATGCGAAGTATCATCAAGCTTTATTGATAGTTCTTGATTTTGCTTGGTTTGATAATACTTCGTATCATTAGGCGGTGATTTTCGGGAAGATAGCAAAAAGCCCATCAAAGGCTGGCAACGTTCCGCACAAGCACCATAGAACTGTCCTTGAATTTTGTAACCATCGGGGGAAGGATTTCCCCACCAAAATTCTGCCATGGCGAGGGGTTCGAGATTGTGGGTGGCGGCGTAATGTAATAATTTAGGAGCGCAACAATCGCCCATGCCTGTGGGCATTGCCCCTGTGGTGATTAACTCCCGCAGCGATCGCGTTTCCCCTGCAAAATTAGTAATTACATAGGATTGGTGCATTTGGGTTTGCAGGGTTTGCGATAGATGGCGGCGTTCTTGTTTGAGAAGTTGCATTTGCTGATCGGCTAGGGCGATCGCCTGTTGCAAAGGTTGCAGCGCTTGATCGCGATCGCGTTTGAGATTGCGCCTTTGCATTTTTTCTAATTGACTTTCACGATCCAATTCCTGTAAAGATTTCGCTAGATCTGCCCCTGTTAAAGTTGTCATTAACTGCGATCGCTGGATTTGGCGTTGCTGTTTGGAAACTTGATGGCGATCGCGCAAAGCTTGTAATTCTAGTTCATAGACTTGCGATCGCAGAGCATATTCGCGCCGTTCAGGAAGTTCACTGAGGGCAATCAATTGTTGCTTAATTACTGCCAATTTATTTAAAGTAATAGACTCTGCGATCGCCACTTTTTCGCGCCCCGCGATCAGGGGAACCCAGCCTGCGATCTCACTTTTACCATTGAGCAGTCCTGAGAATGCCTTGAGAATTAAGATTTCGCCTGTGATAGATTTTGCTAATAAAATTCCATACATTTTCCCTTCAGAATTAGTTGAGAAGCCATAAACATCATGCTCTAGCTCCTGCATTAATTCCCGCATTAATTCCTGTGCGATCGCCTCTGCTTGCTGAGTTCTCGGCAAGCGCAACAATGCGCCACTATAGGGACAAATGCCCTCATACCAGTAACTAGGACATTCTGAGTCCTGTGGCAACTGCCGATCAAGTATCATGGCATTAGTCGTTAATGCCTGTGTTGCATCTTCCCTATGAGTCAAAGCTCTAATCCCTTCCTAAATCTTAAATATGAACCAGCGATCGAGTCCTTAACGGACTACCATGATATTGTCACGGCGGCGCAGTTCCCATCCCATCAGTTACGTTGGCGCAACGATCGCATTTTACCAACTCTAGGACTCAATCCTGCCGAAGTCAGTGACGATCATTTTATTGAGGCATTTAGACATTTTCAAGGGGTGCGCCCCTTTCTGGCATTGCGCTATCATGGCTATCAATTTGGCGAATATAACCCACAACTGGGTGATGGGCGAGGCTTTGTCTATGGACAGGTACGTGGCACTAATGGCGAACTATACGACTTCGGCACAAAGGGTTCAGGGCGTACACCTTACTCCCGTAGTGCGGATGGGCGGCTGACCCTCAAGGGTGGATTTCGAGAAATCATTGCCTCAGAAGCGCTGCATCGTATGGGCGTAAGAACCTCACGCTGCCTGAGTTTAATTGAAACAGGGGAGGAACTTTGGCGTGGTGACGAACCATCACCCACCCGTTCATCGGTAATGGTCAGATTTTCGCGATCGCATATTCGGTTCGGCACTTTCGAGCGCCTGCGTTGGCTTGGGCGCGATGACCTAGCGCGGAAACTGCTCGATCATGTCTTAGAGATTTATTATCCCCACCTCTGGCAAACGGAAGATCAAGATCATAAATTCTATTTAGAACTAGTAGAACGGGTGGCGACCCTCTGCGCTCAATGGATGGTGGCAGGTTTCTGTCATGCGGTTCTAAATACCGATAATATGTCAATTACTGGTGAAAGTTTTGATTATGGACCTTTCGCCTTCATTCCCAATTATGATCCGCGCTTTACGGCAGCATATTTTGACCATGCAGGACGCTATAGCTATGCCAATCAGCCAGCCGCTTGCTATTGGAATCTCGATAAACTGCAAGATCCTTTGAGCATGATTATGGACAAGAATGATATGCAGTCTTCATTGCAGCAGTTTAAAGACTTCTATCGGACTGCCTATTGTGAAATGATGCTTAAGCGTCTGGGAATGGTTAATCTTGCGGAGCCTGAAACGGAAGACCTAATTGGCGCAACCCTTGAACTAATGGCGGCTATTCCTGCGATCGGTTATAACCAATTCTTTGTGAATCTGCGCCAGTCATTCCATGCCAACTGGCGCGAAGATGCTAACCATGTTTTTGCAAATCCGATGGAATATAATTGGCAAATCACCGATGAACAAATGCCACTTTTAGAAAAATGGCGCATGGTCTATCACCAATTACTAATTCGCCAACCTGTGGATAGCATGACAGCGATCGCCGCTCAATTAAAAGCCGCAAATCCCACCGTGATCTTCCTCCGCCCTAAAATCGAGGAGCTATGGGAACATATCGCCACCGATGACAACTGGCAACCCTTCTATGAGGCGATCGCCTGAGTAAGCAATCATAACAAACCTGTCATACAATTAGCGACTGGGATTCCATCCTAGCTAATGGGGCAAAGTATTCGTCAATGTTTTGCGGAATTGTGCCTGTTTTTTCAATCCATGTGATCGCATCCTTGACTAAATCTTCGGGCATCTGGTCAAAGTAACTTGGGGCTGGCACTAGCGCCATATTTAGATCATTCGGCTCAAATTTATCGAGATCACCGCCATACTTTCGCATGGATAATGAAATAATTTGCCGACCAACCTGAGAGGATAGATATAAAAATAACTTTTCGATCTGATTGATTCCCAATAAATTGGGTTGAAAACCATGGAAACAGGTGAGATTAAGCGCATTACTACGATTTAAAACCACCTTGTACCCCCCTCGCGAAAAGACTCCTAACCATAAATGTGATGGTTCTCTCTTCTCGGTTTTATACCAAGGGTTGCGGCTCTTGGTGAGAAATCTGCGATCAAACTCTTGGCTGACCCCATATTGGATGTAGCGATCGGCTGCTTCCGAATGTTGATCATGGGCGGCAAATAGATATACGGGCGCATCTTGGGCAACTAATTGTTGATAATCCTCTAAATCAAAAATCGTTTTTTTAATTTGTGAACTTCTAGTAATGCAGGGTAGGTATTCTGTTGCTAAGAACAGCTTATGTTTAAGATCCGATGGTTTTAAAACAAAAAATTCATTTGCCCCCGTTGCAATCCCGCGACTAAATCGACCATATTCTCTAAGAGAAACGAGTTCATTATTTTTAACGATTAGTGCGTCTTTTTGAAAATAGGGTAGCCATTTGGTATTTGGCTTTAAGTCATTAGTTAATATGTTTTTTGTTGGTACAAGTTTTGCAATTTCTTTAAGTGAGTTCACTGAATCAAGACTATAAAAATTTACAGCATCATACTTTTTATAACTATCATATAAAATAATTCCCACTGAGGTTGTGGCATCGGGAAATATCTCTTTCTCACAATCTAATTTAATGATGCTCACCAAATGTTTATTGATGATCAATTCTTGCTTAACCATCGTGCCGTAGCCTGTATTCAAAAATTCTAGGGGCATCACATAGGCGAGTCTGCCTTTGCCATCCATTTCTGAAATAGATTTCAATAGAAAAGCTGAAGCGGTATTTGTGTATCCCGATAGTTTTATGCCTAATTTTTCTTGAAATTCTTTAGCAACTTGATCGCGGTTTAAAAATTTCTGAAAGCGCATATAGGGAGGGTTGCACACTATATTTTGATGCTGCTTTCCCCATGTTAAAAGATAATCTTCAATTTTTATAGATAGCTTAACATTTAAACTAGAATCTAAACTAGAATCCAAGCTAGAATCTAAGCCAAAGTCTAAAACAGTTGAATCAATTTCTGAACCATGGAAATTTATATCTTCTCTATGTTTTATTGGCAAATAAAAAGCACCCAAGCCAAAAGCAGGATCATAAATAGTTTTCTGACCAGATGCTAATACCCAATTTGTCATAAATTGGGCGACATCTGGATGGGTAAAAAACTGACCAAATTTTTTGCGGTGAGAACTATCGGTTTTCTGACAATAAAGCTCTTGGTTATTCATAGTTCTTAAAACAAAGAATTTTAAAAGCACAGCTAAGCTGCACTCTTAAAATTCCTTTATTTATTAAACCTCTGCAACCAATGAATCACCAAAGCATTGACAATTTCAGGGCGATCGTCGTGGGGGCAATGTCCAGTATTGGGAATGGGAATCACTTGGATATCTTTAGTTTTACTTGCCTCAGTATAGACCTTTGCCCCATTGATCGGTGTCCAAGGATCGGCATCTCCCCATAAAACCAAAAGCGGCCTAGTCAATTTAGCCAGAAGATCGCTAGTTTGCGGTCCCGCAGGAGCCGTCAAAATCGAAGCAAATACCTTTTGTGCGCCTTCATCGCAGGACGGCTGATAGAGCATATCCACTAATTCATCATCGATCGCCTGATGATTGCGATATACCTGACGCAGGGAATTACGAATATTGCGCTTTTTGCGTACTTGATTGAAGACAAACTTGCCCGTTAGCTCGGAGCTAACTAACTTAGCAAAAGTTGCCATTAATAATCGCAATGGTGGATTTAGCTCATCGGGGCGATGGTTTAGCCCACCTGCGGCATTGAGCAGCACTGCACCGATCGCCAGATCAGGATCATCGGTTGTCATCATCAATGCCAATAATGCACCGATGGAGTTACCAACAAAAATAGCAGGTTTTTGGATTAATTCTTGATGGAAATCCCGTAATAATTCTTGCCATAGCTCTAAGGAATAGGCGATCGTGGGTTTGGCAGACCCCCCAAAGCCCAATAGATCAAGGGCAAATACTTGATATCCCGCATCTACCCAAGCAGGTATATTCTTTTTCCAATGTCCGATGGATGCACCAAAGCCATGGATCAGCACCAGGGGAATACCAGTACCATCAACCGCAGCATCGTATTTTACATATTTGATTGAATAGCCGTGCCATGTCCATAGGGCAAAAGATTCTGGATTTAGCTTTGGATTGGATAATGATTGGCGATCGTCGGTAGGATTTTCGGTAATTAGCACGGCGGTTACTTTTGGCAAGGTATAAACTAAATGTATATAGGCATTATAGCCAAAAATAGATTTCTGTTAGTCTGTCTTGAAAGGGCTGCTAGTTGCGAAAAGGAATGATTGTTGGGGAATGCCGATCGCTATATTTTCTTGGGTCATCACCAATTTGAGGCGGCGGCGAAATTCCCTAGCGACAGCCCATTGCTGAAGTGGTTGCGTCTTGATCCAAATGCGAATCAGCATTCCTGAATGTTGCAAACCATCAATACCTAAAACTTCTGGAGGGTCAATAATCTTATCGTGCCAAGTCTGCTCTTGATAGATTTCTTGGGCTAACTTCCGCAAAATATCAAGAACATAATCAGGATTGCTATCGTAGGCAACCTCAATACTTAAGTCGACCCTTGACCAATCTTTGGAAAGGTTCTGCACCACCGAAATCGCGCTGTTGGGAATGGTGATCAACTGTCCTTCATTATTGCGTACCTGCGTCACTCGTAAATTCATATTCTCCACTAAGCCCCCCAGTTGTCCCACAATAATCACATCACCTACTGCATATTGATCTTCCAAAACAATCAAGAATCCATTAATTATGTCCTTAATCAAACCTTGAGCTGCAAAGGAAATAGCAATACCGACAATCCCTGCTCCTGCTAATAACGGTATTAGATCAAAGCCCAGCCGTGAAAGTATTGCTAACGTCCCAAAACTGACTAACACGATCGCTGTGACATTACGCAGCACTTGTGAAACCGTTGATAGTCGTAAATCTAGGCGCTGATAGGGTTTGAGCATAGCAAAATCCCTAGCTTTTAGAAACCCTGCAAAGCGTTCAATCAATAGGTTGCTAATCCGCATCAGTAAATAAGTAAAAAAGGCGATCGCCACAATTTGCAGGGGTGTTGATAGCAAGAAAGATTGTAACCAACGGCTATAGGGAAACAGCCCCAAGATGATAAAAATGCCACTGCCTAAAATCCCCACATAGGCTAGTTCTAGAATACGCCGTTGCAGATCGCGCAGATTCGCCTTGAGTTGTTGCTTGAGTTGTTGTTGCAAATCCATCACATCCGACTCAAAGGCTGGTGTCTTTTCTTGACCGAGAGGGGATGCCATTGCTTCTTGCCACAATTTTAAGCGTCTTTGCCAATGGCTAATTAGGCGTATGGCTATGAACATCAATAAAATTATTACAGAAGTAATAATGCCGCGATTGATTAAAAATTGGGGTTGACGCTCTTGCTTTGCTCGAATCAATGCTTCCCGCAAAATTTGAGCAACCTGATTTGCCCAACCCTCAGGATCACGCCCTTGGAGCTGAGCATCGATGGTCGTCACCGTCATTAAATAGCGATCGCCAATGGCAATTACAGGTAGTTGACTTTGTTGATCGATGGTAACTTGCACCGATAGATTCTCTGGCTCAAAGTTGCTATTCACAATTCGGTTTAGCTCATCTTCAATACTCTGAACACGCTGCTCTAAGGGAAATCGCTGGTTGGTTGTGGGAGAGGCTAACACAAACAGCTTATAGCCATCCAACCGTACTACAGCATGATCGATGCTTGGGGCATTATTGTTAGTGCTAATGGAAGGGTTGAGCGATCGCCCTAACCAATTAAGGCTAAAAAATTCTGCCTGCCCCCAAGCCGCCTGACCATTGCCCAAAAAGAGAATCAGGGCGATCGCGCCTGCAATCAAGCTGGTAAAACGGAAGCATTTTTGCTGAAAGTATGGTTTTGGATGGATGGACATTGGGGATTGGGGATTGGGGATTGGGGATTGGGGATTGGGGATTGGGGATTGGGGATTTATGCTTCTGAGTTAAATCTATGCCCTAATTCCTGTAATGTCCCAATTAGACTATATTATTTGCAAAGCTTTCAAGCCTCATTGGGTTTGATTTCAATGCTAAGCATTGTAAGCTTGTTGTAAATTTAGTTGCGATCGCACTTCATGAGTCAGTCAAAGCGAGCCTTAATCACAGGCATTACAGGTCAAGATGGATCTTATTTGTCAGAGCTACTGCTATCTAAAGGGTATGAGGTACATGGTATTACTCGCCGATCTTCTACAATAAATACAGATCGCATTGATCATCTCTACCAAGATCCCCATCTGCCCGAAACTAAGTTGTTTCTGCATTATGGCGATCTTACCGATGGCACAACCCTTGGACGTATTCTAGAGTCAGTACGCCCCCATGAGGTCTATAATCTTGGCGCTCAGTCCCATGTACGGGTTAGTTTTGATTCACCCGAATATACGGTTGATGCGGTGGGAATGGGAACCCTACGCTTGTTAGAAGCCTTGCGCGACTATCAACAACGCAATGAGCGCAAAATTCGCTTTTATCAAGCTGGATCTTCGGAAATGTATGGACTAGTGCAGGCTGTGCCTCAAAGTGAGACGACACCCTTCTATCCCCGCAGTCCCTATGCTTGCGCTAAGGTCTATGCCCATTGGCAAACCGTCAACTATCGCGAGTCTTATGGAATCTTTGCCTGCAATGGTATTTTGTTTAACCATGAATCGCCTAGACGGGGTGAAACCTTTGTGACCCGCAAAATTACAAGGGCGATCGCCAGAATTGTCGCTGGTCAGCAGAAAAAGCTATATCTTGGCAACCTTGACTCAAAGCGTGACTGGGGCTATGCCAAGGACTATGTGGAGGCGATGTGGTTGATGTTGCAGCAGGCAGAACCCGATGATTATGTAATCTCCACAGGGGAAACCCATTCGGTGCGTGAGTTTTTGGAAGAAGCCTTTAGCTATGTCAACCTTGATTGGCAGGAATATGTGGAAATTGATCCGCGTTATTTTCGACCTGCGGAAGTAGATTTGCTCTTGGGCGACTCCACCAAGGCTAAGCAAAAGTTGGGTTGGCAACCTCAACTTAGCTTTAAAGGGCTAGTGGAGTTGATGGTGGATGCGGATCTGGAGGTGTTGGGGCTAGCGACTCCCAAGGGTGTTGCCTCTGGCGATGTTGCCACTTTCCGCAAACCCAATCAAACCTCGGCTCTAGATTAGAACTACAAAAGTCTGGCAATGCCAGACTTTTATCGTTTAAATGGTGTTGTCTATTACTACTAAAAGCTCAATTTTTAAGCTCAATTTTTATGACAGAAATTTATTTTGCCGATCAAAAAATATTGGTGACGGGCGGTGCGGGATTTTTGGGTAAGAGGGTGATCGCGCAGTTGGTTGCCTATGGTGCTAATCCAGAATTAATTACAGTGCCAAGATCTAAAAGCGATGATTTGCGATCGCTAGATATTTGTGAAAAAGTTGTACAGGGACAGGATCTAATTATTCATTTGGCGGCGCACGTGGGCGGTATTGGACTCAATCGGGAGAAACCTGCCGAACTATTTTACGATAATTTAATGATGGGGGTGCAGCTAATCCATGCAGCCTATGTTGCTAAAGTTGCTAAGTTTGTTTGTGTTGGCACAATTTGCGCCTATCCCAATTTTACACCCGTGCCATTTAAAGAGGCGGATCTCTGGAATGGTTATCCTGAAGTCACCAATGCGCCCTATGGGGTTGCCAAAAAAGCATTGCTGGTGCAGTTGCAATCTTATCGTCAACAATATGGGTTTAATGGCATTTACTTACTACCTGTTAATCTTTATGGCCCTGAAGATAACTTTGATCCCCGTAGCTCCCATGTGATTCCTGCTTTGATCCGCAAAGTTCATGAAGCAAAACAAAGAGGTGATCGCCAGATATTCGTGTGGGGCGATGGCACACCCACCAGAGAGTTTATCTATTCCGATGATGCCGCGACAGGGATCGTCATGGCGGCGGCTAAATATGATGGGGCTGAACCTGTAAATATTGGTACTGGCTCTGAGATTGCGATTAAGGATTTAATTAATTTGATCTGTGAACTAATGGGTTATGAAGGCGAAATCATCTGGGAAACCGATAAGCCCAATGGTCAGCCCCGCCGATGTCTAGATGTGGAACGTGCTGAGCAATTTTTTGGCTTTAGGGCAGCGATCTCTTTTCGCGAGGGTTTACAAAATACGATCGCTTGGTATCGCCAAAATTCTTAGTTTGGACTGACGCAAAAATGACCTAAACCGCATGGTTTTCACCTTGGCATGGACAGGGTGAAAACCAAAGACAAAAAATATGGATTTGATGGTTTGCAAGTTTGCCTTGCCAGCTTGCAAACTGCGATATTTGTAAATTGATATGGGAGAGAAGAGAGCATGAGCAAAACAAGATTACAATATGTTAAGCAAATATTAACAACAAGGTAACGACAGTAAGGGTCGAGCATAAACATGAAAGCAGCGATTATTGGATCAGGCTTAGCGGGTATGAGTGCGGCAGTCGAACTAAGCGAACAGGGCTATGAAGTTGAGCTTTTTGAGTCGCGTCCCTTTGTGGGCGGCAAGGTCAGCAGTTGGCTAGACAAAGATGGCAACCATATCGAGATGGGGCTGCACGTGTTTTTTGGCTGCTATTACAACCTATTTGCCTTGATGCAAAAGACAGGCGGCTTTGAGCATTTGTTACTTAAAGAACATACCCATATTTTCGTGAATCCTGATGGTAGTCAGGCGGCGCTCGATTTTCGCAACTTTGGCGGTGCGCCCTTTCATGGCTTAAAAGCATTTGTGACCACAGGGCAGTTACCCCTCAAGGACAAGATTCAAAATGCGATCGCCCTTGCCCGTAGCCCTTTGATCTTAGGATTGCTGAACCATGAAGCGGCGATGAAACAAATCCGCGCCCTAGACAATATTAGTTTCAAGGATTGGTTTACCTCCATGGGCGGCTCGGAGAAGAGTCTGGAAATCATGTGGGATGCGATCGCCTATGGTTTGGGCTTCATCGACTGCGAAAATATCTCCGCACGCTGTATGCTCACTATTTTTCAGTTTTTTGCATCCCGCACCGAAGCCTCGGTTTTGAGAATGCTTGAAGGCTCTCCCAATGATTTCCTTCATGCACCAATTGTTAAATATATTGAAGAACGCGGTGGCAAGTTCCATTTGCGCCGTGGTGTTCGCGAAGTTCTCTTTGAAGGCGAAGGCGAAAGCACTCGCGTGACGGGCTTAATCATGGGTAAAGAAGACGGCGAAGAAATCGTGACTGCTGATGTCTATATCTGTGCTGTCGATATTCCTGGGGTAAAGCGACTCATTCCCGCAAAATGGCGAGCCTGGCCACAATTTGACAATATCTATAAGTTGGATGCCGTACCAGTGATCACTGTGCAGTTACGCTTTGATGGTTGGGTGACAGATATTGATAACCTGCTCTATGCCACTAGGGTCGATTTCTCCACTTTTGCCGATTTGGCAATTACCAGCCCAACCCATTACTATAAGGAAGGAGAAGGCTCACTTTTGCAGGTGGTAATTACACCTGCGGATGACTATATCAAGATGAGTAATGAGCAAATTGTTGAGAAAATGGTTGCTCAAGTCCATGAGATTTTCCCCTCCTCTCATAAACTAAATGTCACTTGGTCAAGTGTGGTCAAACTCGCCCAGTCTCTCTATCGCGAAGCCCCAGGCAAAGATCCCTTCCGTCCTGCTCAGGCGACTCCTATTTCCAACTTCTTCTTGGCAGGCAGCTACACCATGCAGGACTATATCGATAGTATGGAAGGCGCGACATTATCGGGCAAGATGTGCGCGGCGGAAGTGGTTAAGTCTAGGTAACAGAATTCGCGGTGAATTAGCGAAAAAGCCGATCAAACGAGTCCCTATAGGGAAATTAAAAGCGTTACGCCACTAAGTTTTTAATTTCCTTGCTGGCTTGGGTTTGAGCGCAAAGGGCTGTAGTTCAAAATCAATAGGCTGAGAAATATGGGCATTAAAAAGCTGCAAAACAAACTGATCAAATTGGAGCAACGGGATGGAGTGTTGCAAGTGGCAGGCGGCAACTCTTGGCAATCATATCTTCGCGATCCTTACCATCTGCTCCTGACAGTCCCTTGGCTAGGCTTCCTGAGTATTGTCATCATCTTTGATGTTTTTCTCAATGGTGTTTTTGCGGTTCTATATTTGATCGATCCCCAAGCGATCGGCGGCATGAAAGAAGGGAGTTTTTTGGAAGCTTTTTTCTTTAGTGTTCAAACCCTAGCCTCCATTGGTTATGGAGTGATGCACCCGCAAACCCTCTATGCAAATTTGCTCGTTACCCTAGAGTCGATCACTAGTTTGATGTTATTTGCTGTAATTACAGGCATCGCTTTCACCAGATTTGCCAAATCTGCGGCAAAGGTGATGTTTAGCCATGTTGCCACCATCCATAACTACAATGGCGTACCAACTTTGATGTTTCGCACCGCCAATGAACGCCGCAATAATATTCTAGAGGCAAGGCTTAAGGTCTATCTGATGCTTGATGAGGTCAGCAGTGAGGGGCAGATGATGCGACGGCTACATGAACTGAAATTATTGCGGGATCATTCTCCAGTATTTTTACTATCTTGGACAGTAATTCACACCATTAATGAAAATAGTCCGCTCTACAATATGGATCGAGAAATATTGGAAAGGCTAAACGCGCAAATTTTAGTTTCATTAACTGGTGTTGATGAAACTATTGAAGGTACGATTCATGCTAGGCATATTTACGCATCCCATAAGATTCTTTTCAACTATTGCTTTGTGGATATTATTCATTTAGGCAATGATGGATACCGCTACCTTGATTTTCAGCACTTTCATGATGTCATACCCAATTAATGGTGTTCTGCGCTGACCTATAGTCCAGAGCGCCCAAATCCAAATCAAGAAAAAGATTGAAAGTATTACCCCAAAGAGATTTTAGCTTTTTTCTTGTAATTTGTTTGAGCGGCGATTGCGATAAGACCTGACGTAGCCATTTCTTGATTTGGTATAAAATAGCTTATCGGTCAATAACTCAATGGATTTAGGGGTTTTGCAATGAAAATGCACATTGGACAGGAATTGATGGCAATTGCGATGCAGCAATTAGAGGCTATTGAAAATATTAGCCTGTTGCCAGTTTCTTCTAGTGCAGAGATCGCCAACCAAGGTTTGAATAATTTAAATTTAACCGATACGCTGGAAATGCTGCGAGATCATCTATTGCAATTAGAAGCCTGGCAGCGATCGCAGCAAGCAACTTTAGACCGCTATCAAGATCTCTTTGAATTTGCTCCCGATGGTTACTTTGTCACCGATGCCAATGGTGATATTTCTGAGGCTAATCGCGCTGCTATGCTGATGTTTGGCTCCCATCCCATCGGCAAAAACCTCGAAAATTTTGTCTATCCTTCTTATAAAGAACAGTTTCAAAGATTAATTGGACAATTGCAGCGTGGTCAAAATATCAAAAGCCTCGACTTTCGGATGCAGTTTCCCACAGGTCAGCCCTACGAAGCCAGCTTTACGATCATCAGTATGCGATCGCCGAACGATGGCAAAGTGTTAGGGATGCGCTGGTGGATTCAAGATATTACGCAGCGCCGACAGGATACAGATAAGCTGCAACAGTCCCATCAGCGTCTAGAAATTCGCGTTGCTGAGATGAATGCCAAATTAAATTTGATGGATCGGCAAATTCGGATGGAAAGGGAAGAACAACGGCGGATTTCTCGCAATCTTATCCGCAATGAAGCCAAGCTCAGGGCGATCATGCAGCATTCTTCCGATATTGTAAATATTCTTGATATTGATACCACTATTCAATATTGTAGCCCTGCGGTTTTCCAAAATCTAGGCTATATGCCCGAAGATTTGATCGGCAAAAAGTTTATCAAATTTATTCATGCAGATGATTTGCCGATTTTTCAAAACTTCCTTGCCCATACAGTTGATATGGTGGCTGTATCAACTCCAATTGTGATGCGCTATCAGCATATCAATGGCGACTGGATCTATCTAGAATCTGTATGCTGTGATCTGTTGCAAGATAGCAATGTGCAAGGTTTGGTAGTTAATTCTCGTAACGTTACTGAGCGTAAGCGCACCGAATCGGCGCTCAGGGAGAGCGAACTACGTATAGGGGCGATCGCCTCCAGTATGCCCGCAACCTTCTACCGCATAGCTATTAATCATCAAGGCAAGGTTTCTATTCCCTTTGTCAGCGATGGTTTGGTGGATTTAGTGGGAATGTCGCCAAGGCAGGCGATCGCTAATCCCTATCAAATTCTTGATTTAATCCATCCAGAAGATGTCGATCAATTTAAAGCCCTAGTCCAAGCTGGTTTTGATAAACTTGCAACCTTTCGCCATGAGTTTCGGATCATTTCAATTTCGGGAGATATCAAATGGGCGCAGAACATTACCCGTTACTATCAAACGGAATCTGGACAAGTAATTGCTGATGGAGTTTGTATTGACATCAGTGAGAGAGGTGAAGCTGAAGCAAATCTACAACACACCAACGAACTCCTTTGCGCTGTCATGAAGGCTGTTCCTGTGGCGATCGACATCATCAGTCCCGAAGGCAAAGTTCTACTTTGGAATGCTGTTGCTGCCGAGCTGTTTGCATGGGATCAGATCGCTGCAACTAGCCACAGTACGCCCATTGTCTCTGATTCTCAAGAGCTACAATCAGCAATCCTTGACACCCTAGCTGGCAACCCTCTAAATAATGTATCCATTCGCTTGCAAATAAATAAAATAAATAAAATAAATAATGGACAATTGCATAATCAGGAATGGATAGATGCCATTATTTCCACAGTTCTCGTCCATGATTTGAATGGCAAAATTATCGGTGTTCTCAGAATTATTGACAAATCAGTACATCAATCAGTACATCAATCAGTACATCAAAATGAGCGCATAAACCCCAATCTCAGCTATGCAGACAGTCAGATTACGCCAATCACTGCCGAGTCATCATTGCGAACCCCTTCCCTAGCTCCAGTTCTAGCTCCAGTTAGTGGCAATCAATTAATTCATCAATATAAAATAGGGCAACGTAACTTTGCAGGTTGGCAGCTAAGCGGAGCAGATCTTACCAAAGCTGACCTGCAACAAATAGACTTACGCGGGGCTGAATTAAATGGAAGTAACTGTAGCGATGTCAACTTTTATAACGCTAATCTTCGAGGTGCAGATCTGCGGGGTGTAAATTTCCAATCTGCCAACCTCCAAGGGGCTGACTTGCGCGGAGCCGACCTGCGCGGAGCCGATCTTGAAAATGCTAAGCTTGAGGATGCTCTCATTGAAGGTGCAATTTTTGCATCAACCCATAATCATTAGAATTCTTACACAAATCTTTAAATCTAGTTGAATATTTAACCAAAGCCGCAATGGCTGCCTTAGTCTGATAATAAGTAGCCCGTCATAATTAAAATCTAAATCTAGCGTCTGTTCCGCTCGCTTAGTGGATAAGACTACTTTCTAGGTTCTTAGTTTACCTATGCCTAGCTACTTAGCAATACTAGCAACCACAAAATAATATGCTGGAACACCTTCCGCCACTAAATGACCATAATTTACCTTATCCAGACACGATCCATCCGATTGTGGTGCATTTTGTAATCGCGATGGTGCTGTTTGCGGTAGTCTGTGACGCGCTTGGCTATTTCACCCGCAACACCAAACTATACGAAGTAAGCTGGTGGAACTTATTCTTTGCCACAATTTCTATTTTTATCGCGATCATTTTTGGGCAGATCGAAGCTGGACTTGCCGAACCCTATAGTCAAGTAGAAGCTACACTCAACTTACATACCATTATTGGTTGGTCACTTTCAGGAATTATTGCCGCGATTACGGGATGGCGCTATGTCTTACGGCTGCGTGATCCCAAGGTCTTACCATTGTCTTTTTTGGGAGTAGGAGTATTATTAACAGCAATAGTTCTGTTTCAGGTCTATTTAGGCGATTTATTGGTTTGGGTATATGGATTACATACAGTGCCTGTGGTTGAAGCAATGCGGGAGGCAAATTTGCAATGAATATTGAACTAATTAATCAACTAAGCGGTCAGTTGGGGGCAAATGGGCTACCCTACATCTTGCCCATGCATCCTAATCTTGTTCACTTGACACTCGGTCTATTTATTGTGGCGATCGGCTTCGATTTTGTCGGTGTATTTTTTGTTTTGGAAAAGCCGCTATTCAAATTTATGGCGATCCCTGCGGCTAGGTCAAATTTTTTTGATGTCGGTTGGTACAACATGGTCGCCGCCTCAATCATCACTTTCTTTACTGTCGGGGCAGGCTTTTACGAAATCTTACTCGCTACCCCTGATGAGAATGTGAAGAGCGCTTGGGGTTTACAAGCGATGGAAACGATGCTCTGGCATGGCGTCGGTGGTGTGCTTTTATTAGCTCTAATCGTGGGAATGACTGTCTGGCGTGGCTTTCAGCGCTTCCTATGGCGCAAGGATATGGGTCAGCAGGTGCAATGGAGCTATTTGTTAGCAGGATTAGTAATCTTTGGGATCATGTTTGTGCATGGCACTCTGGGCGCTCAGCTTGCCTCAGAGTTTGGGGTGCATATTACCGCCGATCGCCTGTTACGCTTGGGTAAGAGTCTCAATCAATTGCAGGAGGCACTATGAAAGTTCGGTTGGTTTTGATTTTGGGGGCTGTGGCTGTGGCGATCGCCCTGATTAGTCTCTGGATGGGACAGGCTGCCTATACATGGTTTCCACCCCAAGCTTCGGCGGAATCAATATTAGTTGATAACCTATTTAGCTTTTTAGTGACCTTAGGAACATTTATTTTTCTCGGTGTAGTTGGCACTTTGACCTATTCGGTTTTATTTCAACGTGCCGAAAAATACGATCTTAGTGATGGTCCCCATATTGAGGGCAATGTCAAACTAGAAATCATCTGGACAGCGATTCCCTTTGCCTTGGTGATTTGGATTGCTGGCTATAGCTATCAAATTTATGACCAGATGTCAATTTTAGGACCAATGGAGCATAGTCACAGAGCTATGATGGCGGCGGCTGATGCGGCGGAAATGAGTGACTCTCAAACCTCAGAAACTGAAAGAATTCAAGTGCTAGCGCGGCAATGGGCATGGGTATTTCGTTATGGCAATGGTGCAGATGCGGTTAGCAGTACGGAATTGCATTTACCCAATAATCGCAGGATTAAGCTAGTACTTCACTCTGAAGATGTGCTGCATGGCTTATATATTCCTGCTTTTCGAGTGAAGCAAGATGTGATCCCTGGGCGTGATATTGATTTTGAATTTACGCCCATTCGCGAAGGGAAATATCGATTACGCGATTCGGAATATAGCGGTACTTATTTCGCCGCGATGCAAACCGATGTGGTGGTGCAATCTCCTGATGACTATCAAAAATGGTTGGCGGATGCCGCTATTACTGCGCCTGTCGCTGCTTACAATCGCGCCGCCAGTGAATATGCTAAACGAGCCAATGCGACTAATTGGGCAACGGTTGTGCCTGCGGCTCCGCCTGTGGTGAATTATGCTAATTAAATATGGAGGCTAAGCGATGTCCGATCTATTAGGAAAAGAAGCGGCAGCAGTTCCGACAAAAAAAAGTTCTAAACGTGTACTAGCCATGATTGGCATTGGTGCTATTCCACTAGGTATTGGAATTTGTTTTATTCAAGTACCGATTGGCTGTGCTTGCGGGAACCCAGACATAAGTACAACAGGTCATTATGTGAAGGCGCAAGCCTATCACATATCAGAGTATCAGACCTTTACCAAATCCTACGAATCGATAGGTATTCCACCAATTCCCGAAAAAACTAAGCGCTACAGCTTTTCTACAGAGGTAACTAGCGATCGCTTTTATATCTATGCAACTCCGAGAGCGGTTCCCACCGATTTGTTCCGACTGGGGCTTACAAAAGCTGAGATATCCCCATTAGTTGGGGCAGTCGCCTATGACCGAAAACAAAAAACCACAGATTCTATTCTCTGTGTAGCGGAGCAAGGTAGCTTTGATAAGCCTCCTAAACCTATATTCAATGGAGGAAAATTTACTTGTCCTAGTGGATTTTATGCCAGATAGCGATCACTAGTAGTTGTTTCCATCTGATAAGCTACTATCCCAACCTTTTCACCAACCTTTAGACGAGGAGAGTCTCAAATGCCACTAGTTGAACTTATTAGGACTTACACAAAAGCACTTGAAACCCTGATGCTAGCGTAGGGGCAATTCATGAACTGCCCCTGCTTTTGGCTATTTTGCGTAAGTCCTACCTATAACAGAAATTAGATTTTGAAATAATTCACTAACAGGAACTTGAAGATTCGCATCGCGTTTTTGAATAGACTCAATAAGAGGAATATTGTCGCCAAAGTCTGGGAAATTGATCACAAAGTTACCCAATTGGATACCCAATGGTCTTAGATGACCGCCTATTAAATGTTCTTGAAAATTCTCAGGTGGCTTTTTAAAATCTTTCTCAAACCAATGGCAAGTTGAAGAAGCAATTTTATCGGTCTTGAAGTCAACTATCCCTAAGAGATTGAATAAATTGCCAGATCTTATGAGCGCATAGGTTTGTTCTGGCGTTGGATTGACATTTATTCCTCAATTAATCAATACGGCGGCTAATGGCTTAGGAATAGCACTATCAAGCCCCGTATTTACGGGAGCGAGTAGTAAAGAAGGTTGGTTTTTGATAAAGAGGCTGATGATTGTGACAAGATTTTCTGACTGCTTGGCATTAGTAGCTCGCTCAACGTAACGGGCAATTAATGCTTTAGCCTCAGTTCTCTTTAGCTTCAGATCGTTGGTTAACCGTGAAAGATCATTAAAAACATTATCAATCTTGCGATCAAGATTTGCTGGAGAATCCCTTTTGGTTGCTGTTTCTCTAATTATCTTTCCAATCAGTTCTTTCAACTTTTGCGGACTGTCAATTGAATGTAAGGCACTAAATGCTTCCAAAAGAGCAATATATTTGCAGCCAATACTATGCCCAAGCCAAGCAAAATTGCTATCGCTGAGATATGTAGAATATTCATATCCGTAGGATATAGCTATTCTGACTAGTTCTGGCATGATTTCATACTGCTCTTTGATTAAAAAGCCAGCTTCAGCATAATGATCAAAAGTAAAGTTGAATGGTAAGACAACTATCGTATAGCCATCCTCAAATAACCCCCGAAGCAGGGAACGATAGAAAAACATTGGAAAAAATGTGCCGAAGAATGCGCCACCAATAAATTGAATGACTCCTTTTGGTTCTGGATGTAGAGCTACCCAGCTATGAGCGATAGGTTGAAATTTCATAAATAAACCGCTTAAGTTAATTGCCTATAAGAAATTAATTCCATTCCAGAATTTTCAAGTAAATAAGTAAATCGCATAGTTTAAGAATAAGACCATAGCTAGTGATGCTTGTGGCAAATTCTAAATTGCAACTGGCATCACTAACTTTCAGGTTTTTAGCTTATTTATTTCTAATTGGACGAGTCACATCCTTTCTTGCATTGACAAGAAAAATTGAATCTCCAACTCTAGGCTCGAACTCAAATGGCTGTTGCCTTGCTGGTTGCTGTAATTTTGGAGGAAGTAAAGTAAAGATCTTCTTAAAATCGGTTGTAACTTTTTCAGTGGCTCCAGAAACTAAGAAGCAGTTTGAATCAGTCTTCTTTTTACCAGTAGTTTGATCGTAAAAAATTTGCGAAAATGCTTTGATGGTCAGATCGTCTACAGGAGAAATATAAACTAAATATCCCCGACTATCTAATTCTTTTGCCTTGGAGTCAGCATCTACAACACTATCAAAGAAAGCGATCTGGGTATTTGCGATTTTGACAGGGCATTGAGATGCAGGCAGACCAGCAACAACACTGTAGATTCTGTCTTGAGGACTATTAACGTCAACAGCGAAAAGCGTGTTAGTTCCTGGCACTACAGCGCTTGCACCTTGGAAGTCAAACCAACCTTCAGTAAACGAGCCATTAACACCGTTTTTCTGCCGTGAAGCTTCTAGTACTTGCTTATAAGCGGCTGGAAAATCGGTTAAATCTTCAGGGAGAACCGCGCTAAGGTCGATATTGGGAATCGCCACATCATATTTCAATATATCGTGATATACATTAACTCCTTCAGCCTGTTGTTGGGGAGTGACGTAAAAAGTGGTTATCCCACGAGATTTGGGCTGGGTAGCTTGTTGTGCAAAGGCTGGGTTTACCCCACCTAGACACAAAACAAAGCTAAGAACCACAGCCAAAAATGTAGCTAATTTTTTCATGAATTATTCTGAATTTTTTGGTTGCTTAAAGACTGATTTCCACAGCGAGCATGGAAATCATAAGAATACTCTCATGCTGATTATCACAAGTCAACTCTCATGCTGATTATCACAAGTCAAGCGTCTAATCTTAATCTTTCTTAGCCTTATTATCACCATTCTACTTAGTGCGATCGCCAATCGCGTAGGGTGACTTCCTGCAATACAACACACCTTATTTTTTTAACGAAATCAACCGATTCATAGCAGTTTCTGGTCAGTTATAATGCCAGATAAGTCAGCGATCGAGGAAAATTCACAATCATGGTAGTCCATCAACCCCGCTATAGCAATTTATAAATAAATCATGACAAACATTTCTATTGATAAGATCGCCGATCTTCCACCTCAGTCTGAGCAGCCCGAAGACTGGCGGCGATTTTTTGGATTTAGTACCGATCATAAAGTGATTGGGATTCAATATATTGTTACTTCTTTTTTCTTTTTTCTCATTGGCGGCGTTTTGGCGATGGTGATCAGGGGTGAACTAATTACTCCTGAATCGGATCTCGTTGATCGCGCTGTGTATAACTCCATGTTCACGATGCACGGCACGATCATGCTGTTTCTTTGGACATTTCCTGTACTTTTAGGCATATCTAATTACCTAGTGCCATTGATGATCGGCGCTCGTGATATGGCTTTTCCTAAGTTAAATGCGGTTGCCTTTTGGATGGTTCCCGTCTTTGGTGTAATCCTGATGGCAAGCTTCTTTATTCCTGGGGGATCTTCGCAATCGGGCTGGTGGGCTTATCCGCCTGTGAGTTTGCAAAATCCTACTGGAAATATTGTTAATGGTCAGTTCCTTTGGTTAGTTGCGGTCGCCATTTCGGGCGTGGCTTCGATTATGGGCGCGATTAACTTCGTAACTACCATTTTCCGAATGCGAACAACGGGCATGACTTGGTTCAAAATGCCTGTGTTTGTGTGGACAGTCCTTGCCGCACAGATCATTCAATTATTTGGATTGCCAGCCTTGACCGCAGGGGCAGTGATGCTGCTATCGGATTTGACCTTTGGTACGAGTTTCTTCGATCCCGCTAAGGGCGGTGATCCCGTTCTCTTTCAACATTTTTTCTGGTTCTATTCCCATCCTGCGGTCTATGTAATTATCTTGCCCGTATTTGGGATTTTCTCAGAGATTTTCCCTGTCTATGCCCGTAAGCCTCTGTTTGGGTACAAGGTCGTAGCGGTATCTTCGTTGATTATTACGGGATTGAGCGCTGTGGTTTGGGTGCATCATATGTTTGCTAGTGGCACACCTAGCTGGATGCGGATGCTATTTATGGCGACCACAATGTTGATTTCTGTGCCGACGGGAATCAAGGTATTTGCTTGGGTAGCGACGATCTGGGGTGGCAAAATCAAGCTAAATACAGCGATGCTATTTGGATTAGGAGCGATGGTGATGTTTGTATTCGCAGGAATCACGGGCATCATGCTGGCTTCTGTTCCCGTAGATATTCATGTGAATAATACTTACTTTGTGGTCGGACATTTCCATTATGTAATTTACGGCGCGGTGGTAATGGGAATCTACGCAGCGCTGTATCATTGGTTCCCCAAAATGACGGGCAGAATGTATTCCGAAGGTTTAGGGAAACTGCATTTTATCCTCACCTTTATCGGTACGAATGCCTGTTTCTTTCCGATGCATCCCCTCGGTTTGCAGGGAATGCCCCGCCGCGTTGCCTCCTACGATCCAGAGTTTGCATTCTGGAATGTGATCGCTAGTTTAGGCGGCTTTCTCTTGGGAGTATCGACGATTCCTTTCATTTTGAATATGGTTAGCTCTTGGGTACAGGGTGAAAAAGCTCCCAAAAATCCTTGGCGAGCGATCGGTTTGGAGTGGCTAATTTCTTCGCCGCCATCCCATGAGAACTTTGAGGAATTACCGATTGTAATTTCCGAACCCTATGGCTATGGCAAAGATGAACCCTTAGTTTCTAATCCTGATAAGTTGGAGGTAAATCATGCAACCAGTTAATACTTCTGTTAGTGAGAATCCTATTTTGGAAGTTGCCCACGCCGCCCATAGTGAGCATCCCGATAATCGGCTATTCGGCTTTGTGGTATTCCTACTTTCCGAAAGCGTTATCTTCCTGAGCTTTTTCGCTGCCTATATTGTCTATAAAACGACATCCCTCAATTGGCTTCCTGATGGTGTCACAGGGCTAGAAATTCGCGAACCTGCGATTAACACTGTGACTCTGGTTTCCAGTAGTTTCACCATCTACATCGCTGAGAAATTCCTCCATAAAAAGCAACTGTGGGGCTTTCGCGCCTTCTGGTTACTAACGATCGCTATGGGTAGTTATTTCCTTTACGGTCAAGCCGTGGAATGGAGTGGCTTAGCCTTTGGCTTCGGTGATGGCGTATTTGGTGGTAGTTTCTATTTGCTGACAGGTTTTCACGGTTTGCACGTTTTAACGGGTGTGCTGTTGCAGCTAATCATGTTAGTGCGATCGTTCTTTCCTGATAATTACGCAAAAGGAGAATTCGGAGTCAAATCCACTTCACTATTTTGGCATTTTGTCGATGTGATTTGGATTGCATTGTTTGTTTTGATTTATGTTTGGCAGTAAAAGAATCCTAAAAACATAAATCTGTAGGGGCAAAGCATTCCCACCCCAATCTATAAATTCTTAGATCATCTCTATTTGGGAATGCTTTGCCCAAAACCTCTCAACGTAGGGACAATCGCAAAACATCAGACGCAGGGATAATTTATCGGTGAAAGCGAAGAGGGCAGAGCATTTGCGGACTGAGATTTTTGTGGAGAGTTTGGAAACTGTGGCGCAAATGCTCTGCCCCTACAGTTCTTTTACGGTTGTTTTATGGTTGTTTTCTATTTCTAAATTATTTATTCCAAAGAGGAAAACCTAATGATTATTGATGACCATTATTACGATGTGATTATTGTGGGAACTGGTGCGGGGGGCGGAACCCTTGCCTATAAACTGGCTTCTACAGGTAAGAAGATTCTGATTCTAGAACGTGGTGACTTTATGCCCCTCGAAGAACAGAATCGCAGTAATATTGATATCTTTCAGCGCGATCGCTATCATGCTCCTGAACAATGGTATGACCACACAGGTGAGCCATTTTCACCACAAACTAACTATGCGATCGGAGGGAATACGAAAATCTATGGTGCGGCTCTATTGCGGCGGCGCGAGAAGGACTTTGAAGCAGTCACTCATCAAGCGGGAATTTCGCCAGAATGGTGCGTGAAGTATGACGAGTTTGAGCCTTATTACACCGAAGCCGAAAATCTCTATAAGGTGCATGGTGAGTCACAAACTGACAGCACCGAACCAACTCACAGCGCTGATTATCCCTATCCTGCGGTCAGTCATGAGCCTGAGATTCAGAAGATCTATGAGGCGATCGCTAATCAAGGTTTGCATCCCTCTACAATTCCCCTCGGCTTGACCCGTCAAGAGGATGACCCCACTAGCGACTCTGAAGAAAGCTGCCTCGTCCCTGCCTTAAAGTCGGCAAATGTCACCTTGAAAACCCAAGCCAAAGTGATCGCTTTACATACCAATCCATCGGGGCGATCGGTGAAGGGAGTAGAAGCAGAAGTGGGTGGACAGTCCTATCTGTTTTTAGGCGATATTGTCGTGCTTGCCTGTGGTGCAATCAATTCGGCGGCGTTGCTGTTGCGCTCGGCTAATGATTCCCATCCCAAAGGACTTGCCAATAGCTCCGATCAAGTGGGACGGAACTTGATGAAAAGCCTGTTGTCATCAGTCGTTCAACTCAGCACGAAGCCCAATAATGGCTCCTTCCAAAAGTCTATATATGTGAATGATTTCTATTGGGGTGATGAGGATTTCCCTTATCCAATGGGACATATTCAGAATTCAGGCGGACTACTCACCGACATCATTTTTGCCGAATCTCCTCCCGTATTCTCGATTGTGGCGCGGCTCATGCCCAACTTTGGACTGAAGCAGTTAGCCACCCATTCGATCGGCTGGTGGGCGCAAACGGAGGATTTGCCAGACTCCAATAATCGCGTGCGCCTTGAAAATAATAAAATCCATATCGATTACAATCCCAACAATACGGAAGCCCACGATCGCTTAATTTATCGCTGGACTGATGTGTTAAAAAATATCGAAAAGTCACTGGATGGTTTCCGTACTGGGTTTCTGCATCCCCGCGCCGAGTCGCCGTTGCAAGTGGTCGCCAATCAATGCGGAACCTGTCGCTTTGGTGACGATCCTTTAACTTCGGTTTTAGATCGCGATTGCCGCACCCACGATCTCGATAATCTCTATGTGGTAGATGGCAGTTTCTTTCCGTCTAATGCGGCGGTCAGTCCTGCTTTGACGATTATTGCTAATGCTCTAAGAGTAGGTGATCGGTTAGCTGAGAGGTTGAAATAGATTAAGATATATTAAAAAAATAACAGACTTAAATGGCATCTCTATTAACTCAAAACTATTGAGAATATAGCTATTTATTAGAGATAGAGATGCCCTAGATCCCCTACATAAAAACAAATAATTTAACTACTAGTTCATTGCCAATTTTCTTAGAATAATCTTAAACAATATGGATAGACGACGTAAATTATTAGTTAATAACTATGAGAAACTAGCTGATGAGGGAGCATCCCAAGTTTGCGCTAAGTAGAAATACTTAGCGATGGGGAATTATTAAGAAAAGCTGTACGCAAACGTAAGATCTTTGGAACATTGCATGGATT
>NZ_JACJPY010000062.1 GCF_014696345.1 Pseudanabaena cinerea FACHB-1277 | reverse complement strand
TCCCTGTTAGATTTAGACCTTACTTCGATTAAATTACACCCTAATTTCCACAAGCTTTGCTCTTACGGTTCTATTTCTCACCAATTTTGTCCGTAGTATTGAATTAAGCGCAAAGCGCTGTAATCTAAACATTAATTGCTTACAGAATAATTGCTTACAGACTTCACCATGATTGACCTTGACCGTAACCAAGCCCACCAAATCCTCCATATTGATGCCAACCAGTTGCCCCAAGGATTACGCGGCAAGATCACTATTCCTGGGGATAAGTCTATTTCGCACCGATCGCTAATGCTTGGCTCCGTAGCAGAGGGAGAAACCACGATTCGCGGTCTATTGCTAGGCGAAGATCCCCGCAGTACGGCAGCTTGCTTTGCGGCGATGGGTGCAGAAATCTCGGAACTCAATTCGGAATTGGTGACAGTTAAGGGTATTGGTTTAGGCAATCTCAAGGAACCTCTTGATGTTTTAAATGCAGGCAATTCGGGAACGACTTTGCGCCTGATGTTGGGGATTTTAGCAAGTCATCCCGATCGCTTTTTTACGGTTACAGGCGATGCTTCATTGCGATCGCGCCCGATGTCGCGGGTGGTAAACCCATTGCGACAGATGGGGGCGCATATCTGGGGGCGCGAAAATGGGGCGCGTGCGCCTCTAGCTGTATCTGGACAAAATCTCAAAGCGATCCATTACCAATCGCCCGTTGCTTCGGCACAGGTTAAATCTTGCCTAATGTTGGCAGGCTTGATGACCGATGGCGAAACAACAATCACCGAGCCAGAGCGCTCAAGGGATCATAGTGAACGAATGCTAGCAGCCTTTGGCGCAAATGTGCGGGTGGATATTGCTACGAATACAGTAATTGTTAAGGGCGGTGCAAAGCTAATTGGGCAAGAGGTGACAGTCCCTGGGGACATTAGTTCGGCAGCCTTCTGGTTAGTGGCGGCTTCGATTGTGCCTGACTCTGATTTATTAATTGAGAATGTGGGCATCAATCCGACCCGCACTGGCATTTTGGAGGTGTTAGCAGAAATGGGGGCGGATATCACCTACGAAAACCAACGGGAAGTAACAGGTGAGCCTGTTGCCGATCTGCGGGTACGTTCAGCACATCTCAAAGGCTGTCGCATTGGTGGCGCGGTGATTCCCCGATTGATTGATGAAATTCCCATTTTGGCGATCGCTGCTGCCTGTGCTGAAGGTACGACCATCATTGAGGATGCGGCGGAACTGCGGGTCAAGGAAAGCGATCGCATCGTGGCAATGGTGCAGGAATTGACCAAACTCGGCGCAAATGTCACCGAACATCCCGATGGCATGGAGATTGTTGGTGGTAAAATCCTCACGGGGACAGAGGTTGACAGCTATGATGATCACCGTGTGGCAATGAGCTTGGCGATCGCTGCCTTGGTGGCTAAGGGCAAGACCATCATTAATCGCGCTGAATCCGCAGCCATTTCCTACCCTTCATTCATCCCCACCTTGCAAGGTTTGTACAATTAACTTTGCGCTAGAATACAGGGCGCAAGATTAGATAAATCTATGCTATGACTTGCAATAAAACTTGAAGGTAATACAGAGTAGGACAGTCTGATTGATGAGGTGATGCGTACTGCTCTGTTTGTACGTAAGCAGCTAGGCATAAAGTAGGAGCAATTCATGATTGCCCCTAAGCTAAAATAGCGGTTTCAAGTCCTTTTGTGTAAGTGCTATAACTTTGACAAATGACTTTGAAATTGACAGACTCAAATTATCTGAGCCTTTACTACTATCAATCTCGATCAACCCGATCAATAACCCGATCAATATTTTCATGGAATTTAGCCTAGATAATCCATTAGTTAATCTCTATGTCAGACTCATTGGCTGGGTAATGGCAGGATTTATTTTAGGTAAGTTTTTATCTAAAAGTGTTACAGGAACATTGGGTAGGTTTTTGTTTTTTGTGGGTGCGCCTTTTAGCATTGTCGCCTTTATGCGTTCCACAAACATATCGGGATACATGGCGATCGCCCCTATATCTGCTTGGACGGCCTTGCTAGTAGGTGCGGGCTTAGCATGGGTTTGGATCGATCTAGGCTTATCCGATGAGCAACTCAAAAGTATTTCCAGAGGCTTATCGATCAATCGCCACCAAGATCATGCCCCCGATGAAGTTGTGCAAAGTAACTGGAGTCGCCCCACCCAAGGTAGCTTTTTATTGGCAATGATGGTTGGCAACACGGGCTTTTTAGGATTTCCTGTGATTTTGACTCTGATTGGAGCAGAATACTTTGCTTGGGGTTTGTTTTATGATTTAAGTATTTCCCTTGGGGTGCAGATATTTGGGGTCACTTTGGCAGCCTACTATGGCAATGCAGAAATGATGAAGGGCTGGATTGCGCCTGTGATGACCGTAGTTAAAAACCCTTCTCTCTGGGCTTTTGTGTTTGGTGCTTTACTTAGGACTTTGCAATTACCGCCATTAGCCGATCAATTTTTGAAAACTGGGGCTTGGTTAGTCATTAACTTATTTTTGATTTTGATCGGTTTACAGCTAAGTCGGTTATCTTCCCTCAAGAATCTCAAGCAAGGCTTAACTTGCTTATCCATTAAGATGCTGCTCACGCCCTTAGTGGTCGGCACAGGGTTAATGTTTTTTGGTGTAACGGGACCTCCGAGATTATTGTTGGTGTTATTGATGGGTATGCCACCTGCCTTTGTAACTACGCTCTATGCCGAAAGGTATGGACTAGATCGTGATTTGGCAATTACCACCGTAGCCCTTGGTTCTATCTTAATCCTATTCACAATTCCCCTATGGATTTGGTTGTTTGGGTTGTAGTTAGATCCGTCAGAGAGTTAAGTATTCTGCACATAGATTGCCATTTAAAAAGCTTACTTAGCAAGCCTTTCAAAACTAGCCTTGATTTTTTAAGCTTGCCTAAAGCGCTGTATGATCTAGGAGAATGTTTATCAACAAAGAATTATAAATCATAATGTCAGTTGTCCCATCCCATCGCAAAGCCAAGGGAGTCACCGATGTCAGCCGCCGACCTGCCAAGGAACTATGTAGTGAGTGCGGACTCTGTGATACCTACTATATTCATTATGTTAAGGAAGCTTGCGCCTTTATTACGCAACATATTGATGAGCTAGAAACTCAATCTCACGGGCGATCGCGGGATTTGGAAAATGACCAAGAGCTATATTTTGGTGTGCATCAGGAAATGATCGCTGCCCGTAAGACCGAACCCATTGAGGGGGCGCAATGGACAGGCATAGTCTCCAGTATCGCGATCGCCATGCTAGAGAAAGGACTGGTCGAAGGCGTAGTTTGTGTGCAATCTAGTCCTAGCGATCGCTTCAAACCTCAACCGATCATTGCCCGTACCCGCGAAGACATCCTTGCCGCTAGAGTCAACAAACCCACCCTCTCGCCCAATTTGTCGATCCTCGAACAGATCGAAACCTCTGGGATCAAACGATTACTGGCGATCGGCGTTGGTTGTCAGATCCAAGCATTACGCACGGTCGAAAAAAACTTAGGCTTAGAAAAGCTCTATGTCTTGGGTACGCCCTGCACCGACAACGTGACGCGATCAGGCTTGCAGAAATTTCTCGATACCACCAGCCGATCGCCTGATACAGTCGTCCATTACGAATTCATGCAGGATTTTAATGTACATTTCAGGCATTCAGACGGCTCCACCGAGCAGGTTCCCTTTTTTGGCTTAAATACCAAAGAACTCAAAGATGTCTTTGCCCCCTCCTGCATGACCTGCTTTGACTACACCAATGCCCTCGCCGATCTGGTCGTGGGCTATATGGGCGCAACCTTTGGCTGGCAATGGATCGTTGTCCGCAATGACACAGGCAAAGAAATGTTAGAGCTAGTCAAGGAGCAACTGCAAACGCAGCCCGTGATCTCCAGTGGCGATCGCCGCGCCGCCGTACAGCAAGGCATCGCCGCCTATGACAATGCCATGACCATCCCCATTTGGCTGGCTTGGTTAATTAGCTTTGTCGTTAACAAAGTTGGTCCAAAGGGTTTAGAATATGGACGGTTTTCTATAGATTCCCACTTTATTCGCAACTTTTTATATGTGCGCCGCAACTATCCCCAAAAGCTAGAAGCGCATATCCCCGAATTTGCCAAGCGCATTGTATCTAGATATCAATTGCCAAAAGTTTAATTTATAGCTGTAGTCACCTACGTCAGGCAAAAAAACTAAAAGCTATTGGCTGCCAAAAGCACTGCCAGTAGCTTCTGACCTTGGACTCTAGCAAGACTGGCGACAGTTTTACCAAAGAGGGTTGCGCGGCAACTCTCTCTGATAAATTAATTTAAAAGTACATTTTTACGCTTATTATTATCTTTGGCATCGTGTAGCCACAAATTGTTGCTACTGGTAACATCAGTTAAGTCAACAGTAGAGACATGTTCATCCTGAAACGCCAAGACGTTGAAATCGTCAACGTTCAAAACCCACAAAATAAAGATCAACAAATACCGATTTTGCAATATCAGGGGCAAACATTTCGGTTGCTCAATATGTTTGGCGATAATCGGGACGAAGCTCTAGCACTATGGCGTGACTTAACTGATAACAAAGGCAAAGCTTGCGTATTATTGGAAGAGCCGCAACGGTTTAGTGTCTGGGGTCGAGTCAAGCTAGATCAGCAGCAGGTTATCCATAATGACAGTTCATCGGCAGGGACTCACCTTGTGCAGGGCTGTTTATTAATCTTGCAATCGATATATCTAGATATCGAAGATTTGCTTGGTGCAAGGCAGGCTAACTCCTTCAAGCAGGACTTGTTGCGATTTATGCAGCAAGGTAAGTTTGCCCAAAGTGAGAGCCTTCAAGCCCTTGAAGCAGTTTTGTCGATCAACCCACTTAATAGCGTGCAGATCCCGAACTGGGATGAAAGCAAATTGCAATCGCTGCTGGGTGAGGTTCATCTGTTAGCCTCGTCTTATTTTGGCAATAATAGCTTTGTGGATAATGCCGTTGAAGCTCTGAATGAATTGCCTGAGGCGGCATCGGTTACAGCTTGGCTGAAAAAAAATCCCAATGGTAAACTCTGGCAATAGCAGTGTTTTTCATGGAATTCAAAATTCTATTGCAAATGTCAATGTTGTTTTATTACTGCAATTCTTATGGTTGTCGCTAAGGTTGAATATGTATGACTAAAGCCAAATCTCCATCCCCTTCAGGGATATCTACACAATCTATCATTTGGGCAGCGATCGGTTGGGCGGCTTTAGCTCTGATGTTTTATTTATTCTTGAGCGCCCCTACTGATGGTCCCTATACGATTAAGCCCGAAGATTGTGCCAAGGCAATCAAAGATGTAAATGTGCGCCCTAATTGGTATCGCCTCGGCACTTACATTTTCCAAACTGTAGCGATCGTTGCTTCTGGTTTACTCTGTTTACGCAATTGGCGTAGCTCCAAGATTATTAGCGGTCGTAATGTTTGGCTAGGATTAGGGGTTGGCATTTTGTCATGGGGCATTGGCAACCTTATCTTCGGCTATTTAGACTTTCAATATCAGAGTGGACTAATTGCTGCTGGCGCTAAAGGTGCTAAGGATCTTGTTGTCACTTTTCCCTCGATCGCTGATATTTTCTTCACTACCACCTACGTCTTCCTATCATGGGGAATGGCGATGTCCGTAGTCGGTCGCCGCCTGAATCTCTACCCTAAGCAATGGGCAATTGTTGGTGCAGTGGGAGTTTTTGGTTTGATTGTGGCTGCCTATGTTACTTTTGGTGTAGGCGGGGGATTCAATTTAGACACAGGCAAAATCCTGAATATTGTTTATGCTCTAGGTGATATTTGGCTTTTGATTGTTGCAACAATTCTACTTCTTGCTTTTTGGGGTGGCAAAGCCGCCCAATCTTGGCGGCTATTGGGTAGTGCGGGTATTTCCATGTTTATTAGTGATCTTTGGTTTAATTACAGCATTAATAGCAGTGAAGTTTGTGAAGGTAAGCAATATCAAAGTGGTGAACCTGCGGAGTTTTTCTGGATTCTTGCCTTTGTGCTATGGGGTATGGCGGCAGCTTTAGAATTTGATCTTTCTTCACGCCCGACAACGCGCAGTCGGCGCAATTAAAAAAAGCGGCGCTGAGCGCCGCTTTTTTTTAAGTTTTTTTAATTTGTTTGTTAATAAGCCCCCCTAGGACAAATAACCACAAGCATGGTTTTCAAGATTAACCAAAGATCAAAACCAAAGCCCATGCGTCGCACATAACTAGCATCAAGGTGAATGCGTCTAGAATATGGCAAATCATTACGCCCTGATACCTGCCATATTCCCGCAATCCCCGGACGCACACTCAACACTTGCTCGATCGCTTTGCCATATTTGGCTAGCTCTGCCTGCACCAATGGTCTAGGACCAACAACACTCATGTCACCTATCAATACATTCCAAAACTGAGGCAGTTCATCTAAACTGGTCACTCGCAAAAATCGACCAATTTTAGTAATGCGTGGGTCATACTTGAGTTTAAAAGAGGATTGATATTCAGCGCGGCTAATGGGGCAGGTGTTGAGGTAATCTTCTAGAAACCGATCCGCCCCTGTCACCATCGTTCTAAATTTAAGACATTTAAATTCGCGCCCATTTAGCCCCACCCTTGGATGCACATATAAAATCGATCCTCGGGAACTAATTAAAATTAGGATGGCGATCGCGAGGTAAATCGGTGATAGGAAAACTAAAACAGCGAGGGAAAACACAATATCAAAAAGTCGTTTTCCCCAAGCGGCGTAATGATCTGTTTTTCCTAGATCTGACCTGTCTGAAAGTGATCTGCTTTGGCTTGTTAGTGAGTTTTTCCATGCATCTTTCAATGAGCCTTTCAATGAGCTTTTCACCTTGCTTCTAGTAACCATTAACTCTCCACCACATAGTTAGATTAATAATACAATGCCTGTCTACTTTTATTGGGGCGATGATGACTACCAAATCAACCAAGCAGTCAAAAGCTTGATTGATAACCATGTTGATCCCATGTGGCGTGATTTTAACTATGCCAAAATCAATGCGGCTGGGGATCTAGAGGTAATGGATGGGCTAAATCAAGCGGCTACGGCTCCCTTTGGTACGGGCGATCGCCTAACTTGGTTAGCAGATACAGCGATCGCTCAGAAATGTTCTGAGGCATTGTTGGCAGAACTAGAGAGAACTTTCAAGCACCTGCCCACCAATTCTTATATCCTATTTACCGCAACCAATAAACCCGATGGAAGAGCCAAATCAACCAAGCTAATTCAAAAGTATGCCCAAGTTTTAGAATTCTCCTTAATTCCACCTTGGAAGATAGATGCGATCGCCCAATTAGTCAAACAATCGGCGGCGGTAATGAACCTCAAAATTACCGCCGATGGCATCGATTTGTTAGTTGATGCCATCGGTAATGATAGCCGTCGTTTAAATATGGAACTGCAAAAATTGCAACTATTTCACGGTCAAAAAGCGGCGGCAATTAGTGCGAAGGAAATTGCTACCCTTGTGCAAGCATCGGCACATAATAGCTTGCAGTTGGCAAGTGCAATTCGTTCGGCAAATACTAGTCAGGCTCTGTCATTAACGGCGGAGTTGCTCCGAAATAATGAGGTGGGTTTACGAATTTGTGCAACCCTTGTGGGGCAGGTTCGCACTTGGCTCTGGATTCGCCTGATGCAAGAAGCGGGGGTGCGCGATGATAAAGAAATTGCTGATGCTGCGGAAATTGGTAATCCTAAGCGCGTATATTTTTTAAAGCAGGAGGTGCAGGGGCTAAGCAGTCAAAAATTAATGCGATCGCTGAGTATTTTGTTGCAGTTAGAGGGAGATCTCAAACATGGCAAAGATGAAACCGCCACTTTGCAAACGGCGATGATTGAGCTATGCCAAGCAATGACAAGGTAAAAGTTGTTAATCAGAAAAACAGCTAAAACCGATAAATCCTAAAATAAAACCGAATGGTATAGCACCGCCAATAAAGCAAATTGTCGCTATAGCTAAGAACACAAAGCCAATTATTTTTTTCGCGGGTGGTGGCGGCGATGGTGGCGGTATCGGAGTACTGGAAGTAGTCTGAACGGGAGGAATGCTTGGCGGCGGGGGCGAAATAACAGGTTTTGCTGAACCCTCAAAAATATCTACCCCATTCAAAATATTTTTTCTTTCGCACCAATAGCACTTACCGTAGGTTCGACTATACTTGTGAGTGTCAATTTTACCGCAAGAAGTAAGATCATTAATAGCTACTTTCAAAGCAGTACTCCAATCTTCTGCTGATGGTCTTTTAGTTGGATCTTTGTGACCATCATTAAAACATCGTTTAAATAGCTCCTGAAGCTTTGGGTGAATGACCTGTAATGGTATTGTTGATATATGAGATTTTAATAAGCCCTGTGAGTTATATAACCATATTCCACTTTTCATCTTGTCTACTTGGCTTTGCTCATCGCTCGAACCTTGCCAGGTTCCCTCATTAAACGGGTGTCTGGTAAACAATAGGTGGTAGATTATTAAGGCTACGCGATAGCGGTCATGATAGAGAGTTTGGGTAATATTTGAAGGGTCAAAACCCAGCATTTCTGGAGGCGTAAATCCTTCAGTTACGACATGACATCTATAAACAGTATTGCCATTCTTGACTTGAAATGAGTCTGTATCAACTACGGAAACGAAAGCCCGATCATTAACTAAAATATTTTGCGGTTTAATGTCACCTATTACATAGCCCGATTTATGTAAATCCTTAACTATTTCTGTAAAATTTCGCGCTGCTGTGTGAAGAAACAACCAATTGCATTTAGGCAATATCTTCTTACGACTTTTGGGATTATACACTTGAATAAACTGGACGTTTCTACCTATTTCAGGCATTAAAAACCCAATGCATTGCTTTCCCTTATAAGCTAAGCTAGTTGGCCAAGCGATTGCCACATCGCCAGGATCGCTTGGAGAGGCTTTGGGAGGATTAGCAATCATTACTTTTAGTTTACTAACTTGCTCTGGAGTCGGTGTTTTTTCGTAGATCTTAACAACAAAACCTGGTCGATCAGTTCTATAAATTTTCCCTTCGCCCCCACTGCCAAAAGGTTCACCATTCAAGTTAAATGAATTTCCTTGATCATCTTTCATTATCTGTTTTTTTATATAACTAATCTTTACTTCTTCTCAATAGACAATATTTTAGGAAAATCTAATTTAACAAATGGTTTCTTGACCTTTTCTCCAGAATTATTTTTGTTTTCTGTTGATTTTGGTATTTGGTTATTAATGATTGATTGGTTGACATTTGGGAAAACACTATTTAAGTGTAGTGATGTTAAAAATGCTAAAGCCAGAGCAAAGATTGGTAAACAAACAGAAATTACTTCGCCAAAATTTGGTTTAAGACCTTTAATTAATCTCCATATAGTTTCTTCTTTTGTACTTTTGGATTTTTGACCTTTGTTGATATCATTATCAGTGGCATATAATCCAGAAAATATTGACCAAAGTGTTAGAATAATAATGAAAATCGCAGCAACCCAAATTGGTATGGAACCAAGTGTCGCTTTGCTCCACAAAACTTCAATAGTTATTTGTAATTCAGGATGGTTCTGATGAACTTTCTCAACTAAAAGATAAGCTGCAAGTGTTGCAAAATAGACACATAGAAAGCTTGAAAATAAAAAAAGACCTATTAAAATAGGTGGATTTTTTATTTTTGTTCTTTTTGTTGATGTAGGCGCTGTAGAAGTAAAGCTATCCGCTTGTGTTGGAGACGAAGTTTGGGTAGTAATTACATCTGCACTAGATGATTTAGGCGCTCTTTTGCCTGAAGGTGTTGCACTAGATGGCGGATACCCAAGAAGTGGTGGTGGAGTTTGTGACGAAGGCAGGGAGGTGGGCAGTTTAGAGACTGGTGTATCATCTAATTTTATTTCTGGGACGGGATCAGCATTTACATTGACGCATAACAAAATAGTCTTATCATCACCAGTCTTACGATTAACTGTCTCATGATTTAAATAAGCTATAAGGTAGTCATCCTTCTCAGGCTCTATCGTTTCTTGAATATATTTTTCGAGGGGAATAAAAAATTTCGGGTAAGCTACATTGTTTCGTAAATTGAGAGCCAAATTTTCTAGACCATCAGTTGAGGCACAAATAAAGCTAACAGGATTAGTTTTGTAGGTTATCTGTAAATCTTGCTGAATATCAGTAGGAGATGAAGTTACAAAGGTAGTTTCATTCGCATATTCACCTTTGCTTGGCTCAAAAAGCAAATCATAGTCCTTACCTTGATAGTTTCTGACCACAATGAAACCGTCACCTAGCTGCATAGCCGCTATGCCATCAGGAAATGCGACAAAAGCTAGAAGAGTACAAGCAAATTGACCTACACCAACTTTTTTGCCCTTCTCTCGATGGTAATCTTGCGTAGCTATTTCTATTTCATGCCTAATTACTTCAATCAATTCTCGAAAAACTATTTGCACACCATCTTGCGACAAGAATGACTTGCTTCGCGAGGTTTCTAGTTTTTCTGTAAAAAATTTTATAGTAGTCTCAACAGCAATCTTAGAGCCATAATGCGACAAACTGCGGCTTCCAGCCCCATCAGACACAGCTCCAATCAAGTAATCATTGCCATATGGCTTATACTCTGCATAGTCTTGACATGGCGTTTGCGTTGATATGTGATCTGTCCCCATCTCAAAACGGGCGATCGCCCGCCACTGATTTGCTGAAGCCAAATCTTGAGGTTTATCTTGGTTTCTTGTCCATCCCAACATTAAACGCTACCCCAGCCAATTGGCTCTAGCTTTGTTTGTCCCTCTTCACCAACTTTGCCACTGGCTGTTTTACCCACTGAGCGACTTAGCCATAAAAACATCGTCTTAAAGTCCAACCCATTCAATTTAACAGGAGTACGATCTGGTGGAGAGACCTGCTTGAGTTGATTCATATCGGCTCCCTCAACTGCCACGGCAAAGAAAGAAATCTTCTTGTTTTTATGCTCTTGATGAATTTTCTGAGCAGCTTCTTGCCATGGTGAGTTGCCATTGGGATAACCATCTGTAATCAGCCATACCCAAGGCTGGTAATACTTTAGTCCATAATTTTTATACTGTTCCTTCCGTTCGGCCACTAGTTGCAGCGCATATTCAAGTCCTTCACCCATCGGTGTGCCACCATCTGCGCTAAGTGTTGGTGGGTTAAAAGCATCCATCGTGGCAAAATCATGGGCAAGGCTAACTGAAGCCCCAAATGTAACAACTGCTACTTCTACGCGCAAACTTGCAGTTGGGTCATCTTCCAATGCCTTTTTTAGAACTTTTAGCCCCTCATTTAACTGTCTAATTGGCTCCCCAGTCATCGATCCCGATACATCAAGCACAAGCACTACAGGACATCTTGCCTCAGTATTTTCATAAGCTTCAGGAAAATCACGGCGATTAACTACCATAACTGTTATATTTATTTGAGGATTTCTATAACAATAACTTAGTTCTTTGCTAAGCTTTACCTAGCATACACTATGAATTTTGCTAGTCATTAGCTATTAGTTTGGTCAAATTTATGATTGACGAGGAAAAGATATTTTCTGAGGCGCAATATTATTGGGACTTAGAAAAAATTTACGAACGATTTGCCAAGGTCAAACAAGAAGTTGCGCCTAATTCCCGTAAGGGTCTAAATCCAACCGAAAAGCTATATTTGAGAGGATTACTGTGTGGACATACGCCTACTGAGATTGCGAAAAATTTAGTCAAAAGTCCTAAAGGTGTAGAGGTTTACTTGTGCAAAACTTTATACAGATACTTCAAAAAAATTACTAACATGGCAGATAGTCCAGAACAAAACACAGGTAATCGTCATAGCATTCCCCATTGGAGCGAAACCGAAGGATATCGATTAAGGTCTTTTTCACAATCACAGACTGCAACAGAACAAGAGTTGGAACAATTTGTCAAGCTAACTATTATGAACTTTAATCAAAATTCAGGAACTATAGATATCAAAGTAAGTATTGAACTCCCGCCAGAGTGGAGACAGAAAAACAAAGTACAGTCATAATTAGGTGTATTTTGGTCAGTCTTGGTAAATACCTGTTGGAATGTTACTTAATTTTATGCCAGCAAAAGATATTTTTCACGATACAGTCAAAATAGGATTAGAAAAAGAAGGCTGGGTAATCACAGATGACCCTTTGTACTTAGATTTTGGTGGGGTCGAAATTTATATTGACTTAGCTGCTGAAAAAATAATTGCGGCTGAGCGTGATGGTGAAAAGATCGCAGTTGAAATTAAAAGTTTTATTGGTAGCTCAGCAATTTCTGAATTTCATAAGGCTTTGGGGCAATTTATTAATTACAAAACTGTGCTGAGCCAAAAGCAGCCAGAGAGGGTAATGTATTTGGCTGTACCGATCGCAACTTACGAAACATTCTTTAAACTAGAATTGATTCAGCTTGTTATTAAAAATCAAGGTATAAGCCTAATTGTCTATAACCCAAGTACGCAGGAAATAGATCAATGGATAAACTAAATAAATATCGGGAAATTATAAAAACGATCATTAAAGAATATGCTCAAGATGACTACAGACGAAATGGTGTAGAGCGAGAATTGATTTTTGACACAGAGCATGACCATTATCAAATTGTCAATGTTGGCTGGGAAAAAGAACATCGTGTTTATGGTTGCGTTCTGCACATTGATATTAAACAGGGCAAAATTTGGCTGCAATATAATGGTACAGAAATTGAATTTGCCGAAGAGTTAGTAAAATTAGGTGTCCCTAAACAGGATATTGTGATTGGTTTTCACTCTGAATTTATGCGTAAGTTTACAGAGTATGCCGTTGGTTGAGCGCGATTTAGACATCGCCATAGCGCCTATTCTCAAGCCAAGAAATAAAGTTGCGGCGCAAAGCGCCGCAACTTTATTTCTTCGGTGGCAAGGCAGTATAATACTAATCTTTAACGAGAAATATGTCCGCAACTTCTGCAACCGTCACCGTTGCCCTTGAAGGCGATCGCCGTTATGACATCGCGATCGCTGCCCATAGTCTGCAAAACCTAGGCGCAAAATTAACAGAAATTGGACTGGGTAAAAAAAGCAAAAAAGTCCTGATTGTTTCTAATCCCGTCATTTATAAGCACTATGGTGAAACTGTCGCCACCACTCTTAAAAACGCAGGTTTTGATGCCATAAGTTTGATCCTGCCTGCGGGGGAAAGATTTAAAACCGCCAACTCCCTGCAAAAAATCTATGACGCAGCCCTCAATCATCGCCTCGAACGCTCTTCGGTAATTATCGCCCTCGGTGGTGGCGTAATTGGTGATATGTCGGGCTATGCTGCTGCCACATGGTTACGCGGTATCAATTTGATCCAAGTGCCGACCAGTTTGTTGGCAATGGTGGACTCAGCGATCGGCGGCAAGACGGGGATAAATCACCCACAGGGCAAAAATTTGATCGGCGCATTTTATCAGCCGAGCCTTGTCTGGGTTGATCCTCAAGTTTTACAGACCCTGCCCACCCGCGAATTTCGTTCGGCAATGGCAGAAGTAATTAAATATGGCATCATCTGGGATCGCGAACTATTTGATCTATTGGCACAATGTGATCGCCTCGATCAATTGCGCTATCTCTCCGATGATCTTTTACACACGATCCTCTATCGTTGTGCCAAAGCCAAAGCTGAAGTTGTTGCTAAGGACGAAAAAGAAGGCGATCTTCGCGCCATTCTCAACTATGGGCATACCGTTGGTCATGCGATCGAGTCTGTCACCAACTATCGTTTGTTTAATCACGGTGAAGCGGTGGGCTTAGGTATGATCATTGCAGGGGCGATCGCTGTTGACATGGGGCTATGGTCAGCCGCCGAACAAGCTCAACAGGTTGCTTTAATTACGAAAACCCGACTACCCCAAACCCTCCCCGCCGACATTGACCAAGCCGCGATTATTGACTGCCTAGCCACCGATAAAAAGGTTGAAGCTGGCAAGGTGCGCTTTATTTTACCCACAGCGATCGGTCAAGTCACCCTCAGCGATCGCGTCACCACTGAACTTATTAATCAAAATTTACGAAAAATACTTGCTTAACACTTGACACTTTAGTGGGTAATTCGTACTATACTTAAACCTTTATGTCAAGTAAATGATCAGCGATTTTTTGTTGAATCACCTCAAGACATAAGCCTGCTAAAGTGTTGCCAGTATCTATACACAACACTTCGGACTATCACCTGTAAACCCTTAGTAAATCCATACTTCCCAGAGTCTAGACAACAGAGATTTCATGACTAAAAAGCCAATTAAAGATCTTCCCCAAATCAACGAACGCATCCGATTTCCCAAAATTCGAGTTATTGATATGGAGGGAGAGCAACTCGGCATCCTCACCCCCAAAGAAGCCTTGAAAATGGCTGAAGAAAAAGAACTTGACCTCGTGCTAGTCAGTGACAAAGCCGATCCTCCTGTTTGTCGGATCATGGACTATGGCAAATTCAAGTTTGAGCAAGAAAAGAAGGCAAGGGAAGCGCGTAAAAAACAACATACTTCTGATGTTAAAGAAGTAAAGATGCGCTACAAAATTGAAGAGCATGACTACAAAGTTAGGATCAACCATGCTGAGCGTTTCTTGAAGGAAGGCGATAAGGTCAAGGCAACAGTGATGTTTCGCGGACGTGAAATTCAGCACGTTGATCTCGCTGAAGTGCTACTCAATCGCATGGCAAGTGACCTTGAAGCAGTGGCAGAAATTCAGCAATCTCCTAAACGCGAAGGGCGCAACATCACAATGCTGATGGCTCCTAAAAAGTAAGCAATAAGATGGCGGCTCGAACAGCCGCCATTTTGTTGTCTGTTTTTGTAGGATGGTGTTATTGCGCTGGAATTAGCGGTGGAATCGATATAGGCGGAGTTGAGGGTGCTGTGGGGCTGTTGCCTGTCGCAGGAGCCTCAGGATTAGCACCAGTTTGAGTCGTATTGGAGGCAATTACGGGCGCACCAACAGCCCGTAACACTTCCACACCATTTTGTTGCAAAACGATGATAGGAGGCTCAGAATTAGTATCAATGCGCTTAACTAACACTTTGCCATTAGAAATTGTTTGCCCTGCCCTGACATTGCGTGAATTTGCCTCACCAGCAGCTTTGATGATCGCATAGACCGTGCCGCCGATTTCGACAGTTCCCGTAACGGCAGTTCCTTGAGCAGCACTAGTGTCAGGTGGGGGCGGTGGGGGGGCAACTATGGAACGCCTGGGATTAGTTCTGACAACAATCGCGGGTTTCAGCTTAGGGGGAGCCTTGGGCTTGAGGAGGAGGGTCTCTAACTTGGGTACAGGATTTATGATGGTACTGGTAAATGGATCGCGGGACTGTTTAGCATCAACTTCGATCTTCTTTTCTAATTCCTGAATTCTACTTTCCTTATCGGTAGTAGGTATGAGTTCTTGGGTTTTCTGCCCAGAGACAAATGGCGTGTCAAAAGCTAAAGGCTTAGCGGTCTCTACAGGTTTCGCAGGAGCGCTTGGGTTGTTTTCACTAATCATGCCTACAAGGGGTTTACCTTCTTCGGCTAGTCTTCTAATTTCATCACAGTTAGTCCCAGAAACAAAGTTAGCTGTTTTCTGGATACCCATTTTTAGATCTCTGTTGGTGCTGATCGTACAAGTAACTGGCGGTGCTTCACCGCAGGCAGCAAGGGTTGCAGTAATGCTGAGAAGTATGCCAGCTAGGTAATAAATACGCATAAAAAATTTCCTCTGCTGCCTACTTGGTTTTCGGTACAGCGTCATCCGATTTTGTCGATTTTGACTGCAAGATATTAAGGCATTATGGCAATTTTGGCAATCCCTTAAATGTTTGTTTATGCTACTCCCTCTACACAAAAAAATAGACATAACAAAAAAAATAGACATATAAAATCAAGAATTAGTGTTGCGGCGCGATGCGCCGCTACGTCTGATTTTTTACTGGGAAGGGAGTAAACCATGAGGTGGCTTATCTTGTTGCTGATTTTTGCTGATTTGGTATTACATGGTCATCGGCAATAACGCCTGCGATCGCCTCTGGTTAATACCTGAGAATCCTGATTACCCGCCCATAGAGATTGGTGAAAATATGGAGCTACATATTTGGGGCGTAGTTTTTGGGGCGTAGTTACAAATGTCATCCATGGGTTGTAACCCCAAAGAATTATGAAAGCGCGGCTAAGCCGCGCTTTCAATTTTTAAGCGTTTCCTCGCAGGTAAACCAAGAAATAGCGATACGCAAATTTGCTGTGTGCCGCTATCTTTATGAATGATAAATCGGTAATAATCAAAGCAAAGTCAAGCAAAGTCAAGCAAAATTAAGTCTGAATAATTATTTACTAGTTTATGCCTTATTTTGCTAGTAAATCAAGAATGACAAAAGCTATTTGATTGTAGTACATTAATCAAATAGCTTTTGGTACTTCTATGACGCGCTCCTCTGAACCATCTGCACCGATTTTGTCCTTGTCTGCATCGAAGGCGAGATCCTTTGGTATTGCCGAAAGATGCCAAGGTGATTCTGAGTTTTTTGCAATTTGGCAGGCGCTCTGTTCCCGCTTGGATGCGATTGATACCAATTGGCACATTAATTTCACTTCCCCAATATCTGTATCGGGCTATATGACAATGCGTTGCGCCTTGACATTAGGTGCTGTCACTCATATAGCCACAGGTAGCGATAAAGGTTGTTTGATTCATGTCGGCACATCAACTATTGGCATCCATTCTCCTGAGAAGGCAATGCTCAACGCTTTTTGTAATGCCACATCACAATTTGGGATTGTCCTTCCTTTTTGGCAAAATCGCGCCAAAAAACCTCCAGACGATCGAGCTGATTTAGAACATATAGTACAGATTCTCCGCAGACTGCAACGCAAACATCAAATCAAACGTAGTTTCAAATCCTTAGTTGCGCTCGTTGGATTGTCTCGCAATATTGCTTAAAAAACAAAAATAGCTGTGCACGGAATTGCCATGCACAGCTATTTTTTGGCTAGAAAGGGGGCAAAGGCTTTGCAAATGGGTAATTAATTCCGCACCGCCTCTAGTAAGCGAGAGAAGTAAAAGGAAGTGGCTGTAAATTCCTGACGCTTGATTTTGAAGCCTAGCTCCTTAAGAACACGGCGCACATCGGCTTCTTTGTGCAGGTAAGCGCGGGTTGCTTTGCTAGGACCTGGCACCATGTCGCCAACTTTTTTCATCAGGACATAGTAGGGGTTTTTGGGGGCAAAGCTGAGGATGAGACGGGATTTGGCAAGGGAGGCTAAATGCGCGATCATTTGTTCAGATTCGCGATCGGGATAATGAATCAATACATCTAAACAAATAACGGTGTCATATTCTCCTGAAAGTTTGGCTAGGTCATTGACCTCAAAGATCGGATTTTCTGGATTAACGGCATTGGCTTTGCCCTCGCCAACCATCTTTTCCGAGATATCGCTGGCATAGACCTTTGCCCCCATTGCCGCTAAAGGAATACTGAGGCTGCCAGTCCCACATCCCGCGTCACAAACTGTCTGTTCAACTGCATTCTGGTCATTTTTAAACCAACTTAAAACATAATCCACGGTTTGTTGATGTCCTGTGCGGATATCCCGTTGCACTCGGTTAACTTCGCCTTCGCCATAGATGCGCCGCCAGCGATCAAACCCTGTGGAATTAAAATAATCGCGAACTATTTGTTTGTCATTTTGTTTATCTTTGGGATCTGATGGCGCGGTGTTCTTGAGTGCTTTATTTGCCATAATTGTTAAGAAAGCTTAAAAAAAGCTGTTTAAATAAGTAGTTTTGTTACAGAGATTGATCTTACAGCGTTTTGCGAGAAAACCAAACTCAAGATGTAAACTATAGTAGCCATCACCAAATATATGCTATGCCTTTAAATCGTCTTATTGCCCTAGTTTTAGTGGCAATTTGTTTTATTGCCGCAACCTTTGGCATTCAACGCCGCCAAATGGATGAAGCGCTAGATCTGAAAAAGTTTACTGATCGCGATCGCCTCGAATTAGTCGCCCTTGACGGCGCAATTACGGGAGGGCGATCGGCTTCGGGGGCGATGTCTGTACGCGATCGCCTGCGTGAACTGATCGATGAAGATGCGGTCAAAGGTGTATTGCTATCGATTAATAGCCCAGGGGGAACCGTTGGCGCGAGCAAAGAAATTTATGCCGCCGTAAGGGATCTGGCGAAGGTCAAGCCTGTGGTGGTGAGTATGCTGGATCAAGCCACTAGCGGTGGTTATTATGCTGCTAGTGCTGCCACCAAGATCTATGCCAATGAAGGCTCACTAACGGGCAGTATTGGTGTAATTTTAAGTGGATTTAATGCCAAGGAACTACTAGATCGGGTGGGGGTTCAGTCCAAGGTGATTAAAACTGGTCCTTACAAAGACATTTTCTCTTCCTTTCGGGATCTTGCGGAACCTGAACGTCAACTTTTGCAAGAGCTATTGCAAAGTACCTATCGCTCATTTATTGATGATGTGGCTAAGGGTCGGAAAATGGAATTAGAGGTTGTTCGCAAATTAGCAGATGGCAGGGTTTATACAGGTACACAGGCAAAAGAAAATGGCTTGGTCGATGCGATCGGTACGCTTGATCAAGCGATCGCTGATTTGCGAGGGTTAGCACGCCAGCAATTTGCACTGCCAGACAGCCGAGAGTTGCCAATCCGCCGATCGCCAGCCTCCTTTGAAAAAATCCTTGATCAACTATTAAGCGAAAGTGGGATTAGCATTTCTTCGCCCTTGGGGGATCTATTGCGGAGTACGGTGTTAGGCAGGGCGCTGAATTTGGGGAATGGGGTTAGCGATCGCTTAGTTTCTAATTTTGCAGGCACTGACTATCAGCCTAATAATTACGATCCACCGATTTTACTGATGCCTAGTTGGGCGCATTAAAAATAAGCGGCGCGATGCGCCGCTTATTTTTTTAAATGATTTTTAATAAAATAAGATTTTGCGAGAAATGGTAGCGATGACGATCGTGGCACAGACCACTAAAAACTGCCCCGATAGCACCTGTACAGAATATTGCCACAGGGAAGTTTGAATGGCAGCAAAATTGGGGATTTGGATGGCAATCAGATAAATAATGCCGACTAGGTGAATGGCTAATAAACCACCAAAACAGCTAATTGCCATGCGCTCAAGGCTGGCAGGTCGCAAAAACGCTAAAAATCCACAGAGCCATCCCCCAGGCAGAAATCCGAGTAAATAGCCAAAGGCAGGGGATTTGAGATAGCTTAAGCCGCCCCCTTGATAAAACACACCAAAACCGCTCAGTCCTAAAATGATGTAAGCCAGTTGTGATAGCAGGGCAGCATTACGTCCACCAAGGCAACCTGTCAGCAATACTGCACCAATCTGCATGGTGACACTGATGGACTCGATCGCCAAATTATTGCTGGAGGGTAGAAGTAAGTATGGTTGAACGAAGGTACTGGCGATAGTCAAGAGTAGCCCAGATAACGCCCACATTAGTTGTAATGGCTTTGGCACAGGAATCTAAAATTAAAGGAGATTAGAATCGTACTTGAATTTTGCCATGGCTATGGCATTTTTTGAGCAGTAACTTATGGTGAACTAGCTTATGGTGAACTAGCTCAGGCAAAACAAACAATCCAGATGGGGATCATAAAAACTAAGCCGAGGAAAGAAAAAGCGATCGTGCTAATTAATAAATCGCGATCAAGGTTATATACTTCGGCAAGGACTAAGACTGACAGCCCCGTTGGTGTACCTGACATTAGGGTTAAAATCAAGCGGGGATCATGGCGCAAACCTAAAATAGTCGCCCCTAAACCGATCGCCAATGGCACAACCCCCACCCGCAAAAAGGCGGCGATCGCCGCAGGCTTAAAACTGTCCCACTTTTCGATTTTGCCAAGGCGCAAGCCCACTAACGACAGGGCAAAGGCGATCGTTACCCAGATGCTAATATCTAAGCCTGACTCGATCGCCATAGGTAAAGCGATTGATCGGGTATACCAACCGATGGCAAAAGCCCATAAACTCGGCACAGTAACCACATTGATGATCAATTTCCACCAAGGCGGTTTGACCTCACTCTTACCAAAATAACTGGCGATAAATACAGCAATGCCATAGTTACCAGCAACATTACTCGCAATGCTGTATAAAACTGCCCAATCGTTATAGCTGTCACTGGTCAGAGAGTTGGTCAAAGTCAGCCCGACAAAACCCGTATTACCTAGCATTGCTGCCAAAATAAAGCTGCCCAAACTAGAGCGATCGCTGGTCTCAGTTTTGGCAAATTGCCAGCCAATTAGGGCGAGCAAACAACTGATCATGAGGGTAGCGATCGCCACATAGGGAATGTAAGGTGTATCAGAAAACTGCGTATGCCTTGCAAGGACAAATAACTGCAATGGCACACCCACCCAATACAAAGCCAATCCTAAAAAACGCGAAGTATAAGTCGGCGCAAATCTGGAGATGCCAAATCCCACCCCTGTCCATAGCATCAAAGGTAAGTAAGCATCTAGGAGATCACCGAAATGGAAAACAGACAAAAAACTATTAAGTTCCAAATTTATTTCAAGTGAGAGCATTGAGCCATTCCGTAATACCATCCGCAATGGTTTTGGCAAGTAATCTTTGCTGCTGAGGATCAATAATCCATTCAAATTCCACAGGATTAATCATAAATCCTAGTTCCAAAAGTATCGATGGCGCTGTCGTGGGGCGAACTAATGCCAAATTATTCCAATAAACACCATAGTCGGGGCGATTTAGCTTTCGCACAATATAGCTATTGATAAACTTTGCTAAATCTTGAGCTTGGTAATTGTACCAAAATGTTCCCACCCCAGATGTATTTAAGGCATCACCATCATCGGGCAAGGCATTGTAATGAACGCTTACCGCCAGATCTGGTTCATCCTGCTCAATTTTGGCAACCCTTGGTGCTAGGTCTATGTCAGAGTCGTCAGTACGGGTCATGATCACGATCGCGCCGCGCTGCTGCAATTCCTTTTCTAGCAATTTTGAAGTGATTAGAGTGACATCTTTTTCGGGATAGCCTGTCGGTCCTCGCGCTCCCAAATCCTCCGCACTGCCATGTCCCGCATCAATTAATATTCTTACTCCTTGCAATGATCCCGTATTTTGCTTAGCGATCGCTGGTGGATGTTTTAGGGAAACGATCAAATTCGAGCCTTGATAGCGTACCTTATAGCCCCATTGCTGCTTGGGTTTTAGCTGGATCGTGTAAACAGCCTTGTCGGGATCAGGTTGTTGCCAGTCAACTTTATTGATGATCGTGTCGGGGGCGATCGCGATCGTATCGGTTTGGGCAGTGACGTTATGTAGGGTTAAGGTAAATAGGCGATCGCCTTGGACAATGGAAATTGGCACAGGCACTTCGAGGGGAATTTTAATTTCTGTCCAGACATTGCCGCGATTTTTTACTGGCTTAGCATCAATGGCACGGACGAGCGATCGCGGTTGGTCGGCGGTGACGCTAATTTGCACCAAGCTGTCGCGCACCCAACCACCATAATCTAGCCTAAGCCAATTACCTTGTCTGCCCGTAATCAAGGCCTTAGTACCTTGGGGTAAAGGGGTCAGCCGCGAAAAATCTGTGCTTGCCCCCGTCCTCGCATCAGCAATAGTCGTAATTTCCGCAACCTGCAAATCTTGGGGATCAAGGATTTCTAAAGAGCCGATCGCTTTTTGCCTAATCACGCGATCCCCCAGACGCACCTCATATTCTGGTTGTCCCATTTTGGCGGCGACCGCAAATTTAGTACAGCCCCGAAAATAGCCAGAGGGCGATAATTCGATCGCCAGATTATTATCTGTGAGTACCGATGAATTTGGGGGCAACTGCACATTGCGGCGGCGCGGCAATAATGGAATTTGCTGATCACCGATCTTGACGCTAACGGTGGCTGTCGGTGTGGCGATCGCGTCAAAGCAGATGCGATCCTCTGGCAACCTTGCCACATTGACCACAGGGAACAGGGCATCTTTGATCAAGCCAAATTGTTGCGGTGGCAGCACAAGACGCGGCTCACGGGTGACAGCAACATTAATTTGGCGATCTTGACGGCGATCGCCATCGGCACTTTTATAAACGATCTGAAACTTGTTTGTGCCAACCTGCAAAGGTAAACTAGGCGCAAAATGCCCTGCATCACTGCGATTAATTACCTGATCATTAATGCTCACCTGTCCTGATTTGGGAGCCGTACCAATAAAAAATAGGCGATCGCTCACCGTAGTATGTTGCAAAGGCGGATAGGTAAGATGCAATTCTGTCGGTGGCACAAAGCTTTGTGCGCCCGTCGCGGTGGCAAGCCAGAAGCTCAATACTCCAACCCAAAAAAGCCCCATCAGTCGCCGCATAATTCTTGACTATCCAAATATAGCGATGGATTACATCACCATTTAACACTATGTCGCACAGAAATTTCTGAGCGCTCATGTATTGGGTTGACGCAGCATATGTAACGACCGATCCGACAAATTGTGAAGCATGGGTTAGATCCATCTTTGGCGATGCTAGACCAAAAATAGTTGCGTGGGATCAAGATAAACCTGCAACGGTTGAGAATATTGCTTAATAATCAGCCATTTCTCTTTGAATACTTCAGCTTGCAGATGATAATCCCAATCATGGTTGGGAGGAGTATTTAATTTGATGTATAAAGTCATACGGTGCGGTGTTTCTGTCTTACGAACTAACCAACAGGGCATGATATTAGGAAGATCATTCTGGGCTGAACTTTCTAGAAATCTGATATGGTGAGCGCGAATTCCTATATGAGTGAGCAGTTTAGAATTGGAATAGCTAACCTGTAGCTGACATTCCCAGTCTAGAGCCTTAATTAGGTTAGGCGCGATCGCCTCAATTTGTGAGAAGTTTTTACAACCCGTAAGCCTTGCTGTCTCAACATTGGCGGGATGCTCAAAAACCGTTGATTTCTCGCCATAGCTCATCACTTGACCATGATCCAAAATCAGTAAGTTTTGGCAAATGCGATAAGCTTCATCGATATTGTGGGTGACAAAGAGTGTAATTCCTTGATAGGTAGTGAGAACTGAAATTAGTTCGCGTTCTATTTGACTACGCAGATGGGTATCCAATGCCGAAAATGGTTCATCTAGTAGAAGAATATCGGGTTGGCAGACCAAAGCTCTAGCGAGGGCAACACGCTGCTGTTGACCGCCAGAAAGTTGATGCGGATAGCGATCGCCAAAACCTTGTAGCTCAATGCTATGTAGTTGCTCAGACACTTTTTGCTTGATTTGTAAAGCTGGCAACTCTTTGGATAAGCCAAAGGCAATATTTTGGGCAACAGTCAAATGGGGAAACAGCGCATAATTTTGAAATAGAAAACCAATGTGGCGATCGCGGCTAGGTAAATTGATATTTTTAGCACTATCAAATAGAACTTTTCCATTAATTACAATGCATCCACTTGATGGAGTTTCCATCCCCGCAATACATTTAAGCAGCATACTCTTACCTGTACCTGATGCGCCTAGAATGCCGATGGATTGATCGGTACAGTGCAGAGCAATTTGCAAATCAAACTCAGGTAATTGTTGGGTGATATTGATGAATAAGCCTTGCTGGTGATTGGTGATTGGTGATTGGTGATTGGTGATTGATGATTGGTGATTGCGGTTTTTCCTTTTTCCTTTTTCCCTTTTCATTTCTCTCTGGTTTGTCCATAGATGCGCTAGGGCGATCGCTGAAAAAGACATTGATAAAATGATCGCTGTCCAGAGCCAAGCTTCTTGATTTGCCCCTGCTTGAACGGCGGCATAGATGGCGAGGGGAATTGTGGTGGTGTGCTTGGGGATGTTGCCTGCTAACATCAAGGTTGCGCCAAATTCGCCTAAACCTCTAGCAAAGGCAAGCGTTGTGCCTGCTAACACCCCTGGGAAAGCGAGGGGTAAGGCGATTTGCCAAAAGACTCGCAATTCTGAAGCCCCTAGGGTTTTGGCAACCCGCAATAAATTTTCGTCCACTTGCTCGAAGGCTGCCTGAGCCGTTTTATACATCAGTGGGAAGGTGACAACGACCGCCGCGACTACGCCTGCATACCAAGTAAAAATAATATTGAAACGGAAGAGTTGTAAGAACTTGCCTACCCAGCCATATTGTCCAAATAATTGCAGCAGCAGAAAGCCGACCACGGTTGGCGGCAAAACTAAGGGTGCAAGGAAAATACTATCAAGTACGGATTTCCATTTGCCGCGATATTCAAGGAGGCTATAGGCTGCGGTAATCCCTAAAATGAACGTAAAAAAGATGGCAGTAATCGCCACCTTTAAAGAGATCCAAAATGGAGAGAAATCAAAGGGTACTGAATCCATATTTCTCAAAAACATTCTTGGCTGGTTCGCTAGATAGATATTCTAGATAGGATTTAGCAGTCTCTTGGTGCGGACTTTTTTGTAAAACAGCGATCGGATAGACAATCGGTTTATGAAGTTTAGCATCAATGACTTGGACTACTTTAACCTTAGAGGAAGTTTTCGCATCAGTGGCATAGACAATTCCTGCCTGAGCGTTACCAGACTCGACAAATTGCAGCACTTGTCGCACGTTATTCCCTAGGACAAATTTGGGCTGAAGTTCTTGTATTAGCTCTAGTTTGGTCAAAGCCTGTTCAGAATACTGCCCCACAGGAACGCTGCGAGGATCGCCGATCGCAATACGTTCGATACTGGCATTGGTTAAGTCTTTTATTTCTTTAGCATCGCTTCTATCCGCAGGTACTATTAAAACCAACTTATTAGTCAATAAATCGCGGCGAGTATCAACAACGATCAAGTCTTTTTTTTGCAGTTCATCCATTTGCTTGGGGGCGGCAGAAATAAAGACATCAACAGGAGCGCCATTCATGATTTGTTGTTGCAGATCGCCCGAACTACCAAAGTTATTGCGAATGGCAACGGTGGCTTTTGCCTTACTATACAAAGAGGTGATTTCGCCTAACGCATCCTTAAGACTAGCGGCTGCCGAAACCGTTAATTCTACATTTTCTTGTTTAACAGGAGATATATTTGCCTTAGCGGGTGTATTTCCCTGTTCGATTGTGGCAGAAGAAAAGTGGCATCCCGCGATCGCCCATAGGGTGACAACGAGCAGAGAGAGAAAAGTGATTATCTTTTGCTTGTTCATGAGAAGCACTAAGGGGAATATTTTTTTAGCTCTCGTAACTTATTGGATTTATATGTCTATTTCTTTAGTGGGAAGGGAGTAGTAATTGTGTTAGTCAAATTTATCGATTATTTTGGTGTGCAGCCTAAAACGAAGCCTAAAATAATGCTAAAGCGTGTTAAAAATAGTTAACAAAATTATTAATTGATTACCAAATTATCCAATTCCTATAGGTATATGAAGATTAGCCACAAAGAATTGACCATTCTGCTAACTAAATTGACGTTGCCGCGTTTGATTTGTTTGCCAGCTAAAGCAGTTGTGTCCATAGCTTTGCCGATTGTGTGTATCTTTTCTATACCTAGTTTAGCGATCTCTGCCCCTAGTCACGCCCAATCAATGGCTGAAGCCAAAACTACGGCAGCTAATTCACAGACTATTTTCTATGTAAATCCGCAAACGGGGGGCGACCTTAAGGATCGAGATGGCACGATCGCCGCGCCTTTTAAGACGATTACCTATGCTCTTAGTCAGGTTAAGGTGGGGCAACCTGCGATCGTGCAATTAGCCAATGGTACATATCGACAGGAAAATGGCGAAAAATTTCCCTTGCGGTTGCGGCAAAATGTGACCCTGCGGGGTGATGAGCGCAATAAGGGGCGAGATGTGGTGATCTTGGGTGGCGGGGTGATGCGAACGGGGACAGTGTTACCGCAAAATGTGGCGATCGCCCTTGCCGATGGCGCAGAGTTGCGGGGGGTAACGGTGACAAATCCTAATCCTAGGGGGTATGGGCTATGGATTGAGAATGCGAGTCCCGCGATCGCCAATAATACATTCATCGATAACCGTCAGGATGGCGGCTTGGTAACAGGACAATCTAGGGCAATTATTAGCAACAATCAATTTTTTCGCAATGGCACAAGCGGCTTGGCGATCGAGGGTGCATCTAGCCCCGATGTGCGCGGCAATTTGTTTCAGCAAACCACCTATGGCATGAGTATTCGCCAAGGTTCCACGCCTAGCATTAGTGAAAATACCTTTACCCAAAATCAAAATGGGTTGCTGATTCAAGGCAATGCTAAGCCAATACTGCGCGGCAATGCTTTTGTGAATAACCGCGACTATGGCTTAACCATTTCCGACCAAGCTGCACCAGACTTGGGTAAACCCAATGATGAAGGCAGTAATACTTTTCAAGGCAATGGGCGTTTAGATCTGCAAAATGTCAGTACCAATGCGATCGCGCTCGTGGGCAATTTTCTAGATCCCAAAAAGGTTAAGGGCAGATTGCAATTAACAAATGTGCGCCCACCCGTAAGTCTCTTTGCCAATATTGCCAGTCAGCCCCTTAGCCAGCCTATTAATCAGTCTATTAAGCAGCCCATTAACCAAATTGGTGACAAGTCCAGCAATAGGACTAATGATCTGATTAGTAATTTTGAGCGTAATTTTAATGGCAGTTCTGGTAATTCTACTATTGCTAACAGTGGCGATCGCCTTGCCAGCAATAATTCCACCTTTTGGTATGAGCCTGTTAATTCCCTAATCATCAGAATTACGCCACAACGCGCCGAATCACCCTTTCCCAAAAATGCCGAAATTACCACTAGTTTGCCCCCCGTGAGGTCTGCGCCGCCCAGTGGTGAGCCTGTAAATCAACCAATCTTAATTGCGCCCCTTTCTAACCCTAACCTCACGCCCCAAGACCCGCCCCGCTATCGGGTGGTTGTGCCTGTAGATTCACCCAATGAGGTCGCGTTAGTGCGTCGGGCTGTGCCGAGTTCTTTTGCATCGCGGTTGAATGGATATTTAGTGGTGCAGATTGGCGCTTACAGCGATCGGCGCATTGCCGAGGCGCAGGTATCGCGACTGGCACAACAGGGATTCACCGCCAAAATTGAATCAATTAGACGATGACGACTGCTCACCCTCTCCTGTTGAGAGCGCTCTCTGTATATACTGATCACTTTTGGTTTCTCTGAAGTTGATTGCCTTTTGGCTGCATATACGAATGGTGAAGTTTTCTATTTTGAAAGCCTGTCACAAATTGCATTGGCAATGTATATTATTGTAAACTATAACAATACTACGGACAAAATTGGTCAGAGATAGAGCCGTAAGAGCAAAGCTTGTGGAAATTAGGGTGTAATTTAATCGAAGTAAGGTCTAAATCTAACAGGGA
>NZ_JACJPY010000061.1 GCF_014696345.1 Pseudanabaena cinerea FACHB-1277 | reverse complement strand
CTAGATAGGTCATACTTACTATGACTTGACCTATCTTTTTTATCTTAAATCCTCAAATCCCCATCTACTCATACTTCCCATATCTTTTGTCGCCCCGTCAGGATTTGGCGATGCCTTGGTTAAATACTTTAGCCAATAAATTCTTTGCGAGTCTTTTCTCCTTTCTATTAAATCAAAGACTCAAAGATACACTTTGCGGCACAAAAGTTTTATGGCGTAGTGATTACGAAAGAATTGTGGCACAGCGTCATTATTTTGGAGATTTTGATCCTTTTGGCGACTTTGATTTACTCTTCGGAGCAGCCAAACTTAACTTACACATTGTCGAAGTACCAATCCGCTATCAACCACGCATCTACGGAAGCTCTAATATTGCCCATGTTCGCGAGGGCATCGTTTTACTGAAAATGTGCTTGTATGCTGCGCGTAAAATTCGCTTTTTGTAGCCAATATTAAAAGCCAACATTAAAAGGGTTATCATTTTATGCTTAGTAAATTGATAACCTCTTTGATATTAAGTAGCAATTTCGGAAGCCCTTAAAATGTATGGCAACCCTAGCATTCATCAAAGGCTTCGAGGTCTAGTAAATATCGGTAAGGCTCAACTAATGATGATCCTTTAAAAGCAAGCGATCGCAATATATGCCAGTCATTTAAGCTTTCAAAGGCATTATCGTAATCATCACGCTCCAAGCGATCAGCTAAGGCAGCCACATCTGACGCATTAAAATCTTGAGGATTGACATCAGGGACTTCGCCCAATTCAATCATTTTAGATGGATTATTTACCATATAGCTCTATAAAAAGCTTGTGAACGGAGAGAGAGGGATTCGAACCCTCGGTACGGAGTTACCTGCCGTACAACAGATTAGCAATCTGCCGCTTTCGTCCACTCAGCCATCTCTCCAAATTTATCAGGAATTATATATTAGCAGATTACGTACACAATGCAATATAGATTTTCAAGATTTTTTGCAGACAAAAAAATATGCTAGAGCTTTGCTCTAGCATATTTTTTAGAAATCTAGCTAATCCATTCAGGGATTGCTTCTTCCTTAGTATTAGTGCGGCGCTCAAGGGTTTGGCGCTCGAACTTCATATGGATAGCGCGATTTTGTTCGCCATCGGCGGCAACAGCAAAGATTGGATAATCTTGAATGCCGTCTTGGAAAGATGTGTGGAAGCGGAATGTGCCGTCAGCATTGAGTTTGATCGGGCGACCGCCAATGGTGACAGAAGCATCGGGTTCTGTTGCACCGTAAACAATCAATTCCGCATCGGCAACTAGCCAGAATTGGCGAGGACGGATTGGCGTTGACTCGCTAGAGAAGAAACTATAGCTTGAGGACAACATACCGATGCCAGAGTAGTTGATGCCACTGGCGCTAATTGCCCCTGCGCCCATTTCGTTAGTCATCATGCCTGCACCCGATGGAAAGACGTAGGAGCTGATGGATTCAGGAACCATACCGATGCCTGAATTGTGCTGCATAGAGCCATAGAGCGATCCCGCAATGCGTTGTTCTTGGGCTTCACGAGCGATGTTGAAGATTTCATCGTAGGAAGTTTCGCTGGTGGTGGCGGTAGGCTCTGGTTCTGGAGCAGGTTTTTTGCTAGGAGGCACTAGGGTAAAGAAGGTCTGACCCTTGAGGGTTTGATCCCAGGGTACGGTGATGAAGTTGTCTTCTACCCATTCTGAGGGGAATACGGGTGGGACATGAACGACCTTGGAGCGAGTCAGCACTAACCAACGTCCGTCAGCGCAACGGTAGCCTAGCTCAGCTACATAGTCGCGATCGCTGATGGGGATCGGGATGTACCATTCGCGGGCAAGCTCATCACTGTTATACTCCTGTAAGTTGTTAGGAGTTTGGTAGTCAAGGTTGATGTCGGTAGCATCGTAAAGACGCAGTGCTAGTTGCTGACCACCGAGCTTACGCAACTCTTCTTTTTGAGAATTGGGAACATCCCAATATACATAAGCCCATTGAGGATCGCGGGGCAGTAATGTAATGCGGCTTTCGCCATAACCACTGGGTAAGTCGCCTATATTTTCGTCAATGGCGGCAAGTGATTCTAGATTTTCTGCGGTCTCTTCACTACCTAGATTAAACTTTGATGCTTCCACGATTTCTTGGGTCTCCGAATTACTACGATCTGCTTGAGATGAGGCTGGTTCTTTAGCCATTAAAATGGTCTGGATGTCAGCGAGTAACTGAGATTTTCGCATTCGACTATAACGAGAAATTTCTAGTTCTGCTGCTACTTTGCGAAGTTGACGCAAGGTCATTTCTTCTAGGGGAGGACGTTCCCTCGCCATACAATTAACCTCCAATTGTCTTGAATCGAACGGTAGCTAGATACATTCTGTCAAAAATATGTAGATGGTCAATGCTTCTGGAGTGGATATTTGCAGCGATCGCCCCATTCCTTCAACGGGTATTCAGTACAAATACTTAGCTAGAATCAAACAGTGGTAATTGTTAGGGGGATCGCGATCGCTTCTTGTTAGGGGGATCACAATGTTATGTTTTCATGACATTGTGATCCCTAGGGAGTTTTGGGATGGTTCTTGGAAGAGCCCACATAGATCCCCAAGGTGCATTACTAATTAGTAAGCCGTCTTAGCAAGACAGGATTTTAAACCCTATTTTCTGATAAGTTTGTAAAGATACAAGTAAATTACCATTTGCTCGGAAAGCTCCTAAGCGAATTTTTTGGATAAATTTTTAAACTAAGTTAAGAAATGACATAGCCATTTCTTAACTTGAAAACTCTTACTGGTTTTGGTTCTTAGTTCACAAAATTAGTGTCACACTGTTGTGAATTAGTATTAAATGAATTTTTAAGTAATGAGTTAAATAAATTTACTAGGAAATTTTCCAGTCGGCTTTCCAGTAAATTTTTAAGACTAATCTTTTAATGGTGTTATGAAAAAACTGATGAATTCTTGGCAGGCAATCTGTCGTAACGCGATCGCGTTAATGCTAGCGGTTGTGGTTATGATCGCGGGATTTAGCTCGGCTGCCGATGCTGCATTGTTTAGCAAAAAAAATGAATTAACTACTAAGGAAATTCAAGCTCTGGTTAATGCGGGTTTGACGGGTAATTATGTTGCGGATACCACGGATACGATTAAGACCATGCGCGATGCTGTCAACCTACCTGAAGATGCTGAAAACCGTGCTGCTGTGAAGACTTCCGCGAGATATAAGATCAATGCTTATATCTCACGCTATCGTGCTGACCATGATAAAGGCGGGTTATATTCATACACCACCATGTCTACGGCTTTAAATACATTGGCAGGTTATTACAATGGCACAACCAAGAGGGCGATCCCTGTTAAGGTTCGCGATCGCTTGTTGATGGAGTTTGAGCGTGCAGAAATGGCTTTGGCTCAAGGACGTTAAAAAACACCAAGCCTAAGTTAGCGGTTAGCGGTTAGCGATTAGCCGCTAACTTAGTAAATTTGTAATATGAGGGCTATCAACATTGGCTGGGCTGGCGACGATATATGAGGCATTGCATCAGGACGCGCAAACCCAAGGGCTATTTGAGGAGATGCACCAGACTGAGGCTAGGGAGTTTTGGTATCGGGCGATCGCGGTACTACGTCAGTTTGCGGTGCAGATTCCTTGTAAGGGATTATTAATTACCCACCACCCCTATATTTTTGCCAATGTTAAAAATACAGTTCCCAATCTGGAAAACTTAGTTGAAAATTTGGGATTACATCAAATCGATCTCCAAACTTGGGTATTTACCACCAGTAAGTCATCCCTATTTCCTCAAGGGTCTTTACCGATTGGTGATACTCAAGTTGTGCCGATCGCTAAAGCTGATCCCCTTAATCAGGAATGGTTTTGTATTTTAATTACCGAAACCTTCAGTGCTTTAGTGGTTTCTTCGGCAGTCCAGCATAGTTGTCTTTGGTCGCTGCATCCCTATGTTTTGCAAAAGGCGATCGCCACACTGCTGCACCGTTGTCGCCGTAGTGAGCAGCAGTCCCTATTTCAAGCCAAGTTATCACAGTTCCCACCGATATCCCCTTCCTATCAAGTGATGTCGCGATTCGGGGCGATTTTGATGGCGCAGTTGTCAGTGCATCAAGAGCTAACGGTTCCTGAAATTCAGGAGGTCGATATTATTAAGGCGATTACCCATGAGGTACGCACACCATTGACCACGATCAGGATGTTGGTGCGATCGCTCAAGCGCCGCAAGGATATATCAACAGAGGTCAAATCAAGGTTGGATCGGGTTGATGATGAATGCACCGATCAAATTGAGCGTTTTAATCTGATTTTTGAGGCGGCTCAGTTAGATAGCTATGCGATCGCCTTGGAACCAACGGAGATCACGGCAATTTTGAGTGATGGATTTGGGCGTTGGCAAGAATACGCAGGAAGGCGGCAGATTTCCTTAGAAATGCTTTTGCCAAAGGAGATCCCCACTATTTGCAGTAATACGACTTTACTGTCGCAGGTACTCAATGGATTGGTGGATCGACTGATTCGCAGTTTTCCGCCCGATAGCCATATTCAGCTAGTGCTGACCAATGCGGGGGAATATGTAAAATTGCAATTTCAGTCACAGGTGATGAGTCAAGGTTTGGGCGATTTGCCGTTGCTGAAGGCTGTGGGTCAGTGGTTGATGCTACAGCCTGAGACAGGAACTTTGAGTTTAAGCTTGCCCACGACCAAAACGCTGCTAAAAGCTCTAGGCGGTAAGTTAACTGTGCGGATGCACAGCAATAGTGCCGCCTATGATGGGGAGATTTTGACGATATTTTTGCCAGTTAACTCAACTACTATAAAGCTTAATTAAATGTAGGATGCGTTAGTGCAACGTAACGCATCTATTGGCTAAAGATGATGGGTTACGCTATCGCTAACCCATCCTACGGTTACTCAATCCCTAACCGCTAAGGTCAATCGCCATCGTGCAATTTCGATAATTTCGGCGATCGCTCTTTGTTGTTCTAGATCTGGCGCATTGGTGAGCCTAGTCTCAAAGGCTGCCAAAATGCTGTCTTTAGTATGGTTGCGGACGGCAATAATAAAGGGGAACGCAAATTTATCTTTATATGCCTGATTTAACTGCTGAAATTTGGCATATTCAGCCGCCGATAGACGATCTAAACCGACAGTGGCTTGCTCCTGCACGGATGCATCCGCCATCTTGAACTTACTGCCTAGATCGGGGTGAGCGCAGATTAAGCGCACCTGCTCTGTCGGAGACATTTGCAAAACCACCGCCGCCATTGCTTGATGTAAATGTTGGCGATCGCCAAAGGGACGTGCTAACCAAGCCTGAGATGCAATTGTCGGCGTATCTTCAAAAATTGCGCCCAAAGCCTGAGTAAATTCAGATTGGTTCATTTGATTGAGATCGGCGATCACATAGGGTTGTGAGGATGAATTAATCAATGTAGGGGCCCTCCAGTAATAATTTTGGCGATCGCCTTGGTCACATCCAAAGGATTTTCGGTGGCGAGTTGCTGATACCACTTTTGAGTCACTTCAGGATCTTTGCCATGAATGGCTTCAGCACGACTACGAGCTTTGTTGACAATTTCGGTAGTCCTGACTTTGCGCTCCTGTTCATAGCGGCGGAGCGCATCTGGGACACTGACTGTCGTTGATTTTAAATAATTGGCTAATACCCAAGCATCTTCGATCGCCTGACAGCCGCCCTGACCAAGATCGGGGCAGGTGGCATGGGCAGCATCACCCAAGAGCGCGACCCGTCCTTTGACCATTTTATTAATTGGCCCGACATCATGAATATCAACCCTTGCTACGGTTTCAGGATCAATGCGATCGATGAGTAACTGTACAGGCTCTGCCCAACCTTGGAAGTGATGTCTTAGCTCGTCACGATAGCGATCAACTTGGTTAACAGTTCCCCTTGGTAATGGAACGTCAAAAAAGAAATAGAAGCGATCTCCCGCCACAGGCATCACTGAGGCTCTTTTGTGATCGCCCACATAAATTGACCATGTGTCCTCGGCGGCTAAGTCACTGCTCATGGGGACTAATCCGTTCCAATTCACATATCCTGCATATTTAGGTTCAATGCGATCGCCAAGTATATATTCGCGCAACTGCGATCGCACCCCATCTGCCGCCACCAATAAGTCTGCCGTCAATGTACTGCCATCTTCAAATTTAGCGGTGACATCGCGAAAACTATCCATGATGCCAATACATTTAGCCCCTAATTGGAGTTTGCCACCATATTCCAGATAGGTGTCGAGTAAGATCTGTTGGAGATCGCGCCTAGCCACTGGATAGGGACGCTGCCCCACCTCTTCAATCAAGGGCTGTAAAGAAATATGGTTCAGCATATCCCCTGTAATTTGCCGATATTCCATATAGTTCATCGTGCCACCGATCGCCGCCAATTTTTTGCCTAAGCCCAAATGATTCAGCACTTTACAGCCATTTGACCATAGGGAAATCCCTGCGCCCACGGGGCGCAATTCTCGAACGCGATCTCGAACTTCCACCTCATAGCCAGCCTGCAATAGGGCAATACCCGTAGTCAGCCCACCGATACCCGCGCCAATAACAATTGCTTTTAAGCTATCCATTATGAATGACAAATTTTTATAACTTGTATACAGTATACACTTAGGATTGAGATATGGTTAAAAGCTCAGCTTGTTTTGCCATAACAATCACAAATAGCTCTTGCCTCAACCTAGACGACTCAATACTTCGGAAGTTAAAACAGCAAAAGTCCCACAAAGTGAGACTTTTGCTGTTTTGAAATTTAAAGCCTAGCTTTCAGGACTTGGGTGATCCCCAATTCACGGTGTTTATGTACCTTCAGTCCAAGAGTTCAAATAATGCACCTGCTCAGGAGTCAAAGTATCAATCTTAATACCCATCGCTTGTAACTTCAGACGAGCGATTTCTTGATCGATATCCTTAGGAATTGGCACAACCCCCGCAGGCAAATTACCCTTGTTTTTGACCAAAAACTCACAGGCGAGGGCTTGGTTGGCAAAGCTCATGTCCATGACACTAGCAGGATGTCCTTCAGCCGCCGCGAGGTTGACGAGACGACCTTCACCGATGACGATGATCGACTTGCCAGTTTTGAGCTTGTACTCTTGGGTAAAGTTACGCACAAAGCTGGAGGATTCGGTCAAATCACTGAGGGATACGAGGTCAATTTCGAGGTCAAAGTGACCAGAATTAGCCACGATCGCGCCATCCTTCATTACATCAAAATGTTCGCGGCGAATTACGTGCTTGTTACCAGTAACGGTGATAAAAATATCGCCAACCTTAGCGGCTTCACTCATCGGCATGACATTAAATCCATCCATCGCGGCTTCGATCGCTGCTACAGGATTGATTTCGGTGACAACGACACTTGCACCCATACCACGAGCGCGAAGGGCGACCCCCTTACCACACCAGCCGTAACCAGCAACCACGATTACTTTGCCTGCTAACAGGATATTCGTAGCGCGGACAATGCCATCAAGGGTAGATTGACCAGTGCCATAACGGTTGTCAAAGAAATGCTTAGTTTCGGCATCGTTAACAGCGATCGCAGGGAAAGTCAATTTGCCATCCTTAAACATGGCATTGAGGCGCACAATCCCTGTGGTGGTCTCTTCGGTAGTACCGATGATGTCAGGAATTTGATCAGCGTGGTGCAGTACCAAAGTGGTAGTTACATCGCTACCGTCATCAACGATGATGTGGGGACGGTGAGCCAAAGCCATTTCCACATGGCGGTGATATGTGGCGTTATCTTCACCCTTGATCGCATATACAGAAATGCCGTGATCGTAAACCAAGGAAGCAGCTACGTCATCTTGGGTCGACAGAGGATTACTGGCAATCAATACAGCATCGGCTCCTGCGGCTTTGAGGGCGATCGCGAGGTTAGCAGTTTCGGTCGTGACGTGGCAGCAAGCAGAAATGCGAATACCAGCGAGGGGCTTCTCGGCGGCAAAGCGATCGCGAATCTGACGCAATACAGGCATTTCGCGGCTTGCCCATTCGATACGTTGTTTGCCAAGAGGCGCAAGGCTAATGTCCTTAATCTCGTGCTTTACAGTCACGGCTTCGGGTGCAATGGTTGTGGTCATGTATAAATTAAAATTTTGCAAAATTTGCTTACATTATAGCAATCAGATGGGATTGGTATATAGCAGTTTTGACCGATCCAAAGTCAAAAAGCTCGCAAGGGGCGCTTGTGAGCTAGAAAGTAGCAGACACCCTGCCTGCATTACAAGAATTTTAAATTTATAGGTCAGGCATCTTGCCTGAACAGGTTTTTGCTTTTTTTCAGGTTTTTAGGTCAGCACCAAGCGTTGTCCTAGGAAAACTTAAGGGAAGCTTATTTACTTAATAAACTAGGCTTAACCTATAAGTGTCGAGAAACACATAGTATGGCTAATGTGTACCTCACGCTCTTATGACATATACGTTTTCTGGTTTTGATCTTAGTTCCACTGACTTGGTAACTGATTGGCGGCGATCGCTTGAAGAAATTTATCGCGGTCGCACCATGCACAATTACAAAAGTGGTCAAATTGTTCCTATGTACCCCCATGAAGTTTGGGTAGTATGTCGTGGTGTTGTCCAGCTTAATACACTGCATCCTTCGGGGGACGAGGTGCTAGTGGGCTTCGCGGTTCAAGCCATGCCCTTTGGTCTGCCTCTCACCAACCTTGACCCCTATCAGGCGATCGCCCTCTCAGATATTGATCTGATGCGGTTTACCCTCAATGAGTTGGAAAACTCTGCCCAGCTTTATCAAGGTATTTTGCAACACCTCAATCGTCGCCTTCAGCAAACTGAATCTTTGCTGGCACTGGTCAGCAACAAGCGCGTTGAGGAACGCTTACGACAAATTTTGTTATTGCTCAAGCAAGAAATTGGCATACCCATCGATGGTGGCACAAGACTTACTGTAAGGCTCACTCATCAGCATCTAGCTAGTGCCATCAGCAGTACCAGAGTCACCGTTACGAGGGCGATGAAACTTTTACAGGATGAAGGCTGGCTCAAGATTGACCGTGATCGCCATATCATCCTAATGTGATCAAAAAAATGAGCCGTGCTGTGAGCGCGGCTCATTTTTTGCAATTACTTCTTCAAGATAGTTACCACAAGCGCCGTACCATCGGTTACAGGCTTAACCCCTTCAGGATATGCAATTTCATTGACGTGAACGCCTTTACCAATTTCTAGAGGGGCAATGTCAATCTCAAAGCTGGAAGGTATATTGCTAGGAGCGCAAGCAACACGCACAAAATTCTTGATGGTGTCTATGGAACCACCACCAACTTTTACGCCCACAGGCACGCCTACAAAGTGCAAAGGAATGTCGACTTCAATTTTTGACTGCGACTCGATCGCAAAGAAGCTTAGGTGATATACCGAGTTTTTGTAAGGATGATTTTGAACTTCCCGCAATAGGGTTTTACCTTTAAAGTCTCCGTCAATCACGTTCACTTCGATCATTGTGTTATTGATCGTTGCTTCGCGCAGTAGAGTTGTGGTTTCTTTGGCATTTAAGCTAATCGCAATGGAGTCTGCACCCTTATGTCCATATACGGTTGCGGGGATTTGACCATTGCGGCGTAGCGCACGGTTATTACTTTTGGGAGAGCGGGTGGAGGCGTTTATTGTTAGTGACATGGATTTGATTGGTGATTGGTGATTGGTGATTGGTGTTTAACTTCTTAACAAACCACGCTTGGGCCCGTGAATTGGATCTTCAACGATGATGGTTTGTCCTCGACTTGCGCCGAGGGAAATAATGGCGATCGGGATCTCCATTAGGTCAGAAAGAAATTTGAGATAGGTCTTTGCTTCTGAGGGCAAATCCTCAACGGTTTTGCATTCACTAGTCGAGCGCTGCCAACCCGATAGGGTTTCGTAGATCGGTACGGCGCGGGCAAAGGCACGGGCATCGCTAGGGAAGTCGCGTACAACCTTGCCATCAAGCTCGTAGGCTGTACAAACTTTGATTTCGGCAAGGTCATCAAGAACGTCAAGTTTGGTTACTGCCAAACAATCAAGTCCATTGATGCGAACTGCATAGCGTCCGATTACGCCATCAAACCAACCACAACGACGTTTGCGTCCTGTGGTTGTGCCAAATTCAGCGCCGCGATCGCCTATCTGTGCGCCAATAGCATCATGTAACTCAGTGGGGAAAGGTCCTTCACCAACACGGGTTGTATATGCCTTAGCAACACCAATGACGCGATCTATACAGGTTGGTCCTACGCCTGCACCAATGCAAGCGCCGCCAGCAACAGGATTAGAAGATGTGACATAGGGATATGTGCCATGATCAAGATCTAGCAAGGTTCCCTGTGCGCCTTCAAATAGGATGTTACGGCGCTCACGAATCGCTTCATCAATCTTGAGGGAAGCATCAATGACATGGGGGCGCAAACGCTCAGCATAGCCCTGATATTCGGCAATGATTGCGTCTGCATCAAGGGGTTCTAAATTATAAAGCTTTTCGAGAATGATATTCTTCTGTTCGATCGCCCAGCGCAATTTCTTAGGCATTCGCGCTTGATCCATTAGATCAATCATTCTGATGCCAGTACGCTCTGACTTGTCAGCATAGGTCGGACCAATGCCGCGCCCCGTTGTGCCAATCTTATGCTCAGCGCGTTGATCTTCGGCAGCACGATCTAGCACCCGATGGTAAGGCATGGTGACATGGGCGGTCTGTGCGATAAATAGGTTTGCTGTTGACACGCCGAGTTCGGTGAGGCGATCCACTTCTTCTAACAACACCTGCGGATCGATTACCGTGCCACTGGCAATGATACATTCCGTTTTGGGATACAGGATTCCTGAAGGAATTAGGTGCAATTTGAAGGTGCGATCGCCAACGACAACCGTATGTCCTGCATTATTACCGCCTTGATAGCGAACAACAATATCTGCGGAGCGGCTTAGCAAATCGGTAATCTTACCCTTACCTTCATCACCCCACTGCGCCCCAATAACAATTACATTAGCCAAGAGTCTTTATGCTCAATAAAATCTCACAATTTATGATTATCGCAAATCTTTAGTATTGTTGTCAATATAAAAGTTGTTTTTTATTTAATGAGATTTGGCGCTTTGCGCCAAATCTCATTAAACAAGCTAATGCAATATTTCGATCGCTGTGCCGCGTTGGAGGAGTGAGTAGATTTCGTTCTAGTTTACGACCCCCAAATTAGCTGTGTGGTGTGGCGTGCTGTAATTTATTGATTAATTTACGGATTAATTTATTGATGGATTGCTGGGTGCTTTTGACAAATTCGGGCGTAATGATGCCCTGCGGATAAAAAATTGTGCCGATCACAATTAGTATTCCAAAAATAATCAAGCGTCCATCCTTGAGGAATTGACCAAGCCATAGCGGTATGCCATTGACAGATGCGATCGCCCGCAATACTTCAGGCAAAGCCGTTAGTACAATGCCACCCACCACAGGCCCCCAAAAAGTACGCGAACCACCAATCAACACAAATGCTAAGAAGATAATACTGGCATCAAAAGTTCCCTGCCGCGCATTCCATGTATTCAAAAGATGGGCATTGAGTCCGCCCACCATGCCTGCCAAAATTGCCGCGAGGGTAAAAGCCAATACCTTGTAATAGGTGGGATTTATGCCCATGGCATCGGCAGCCAGCTCATCCTCACGAATCGCAATTAGGGCGCGTCCCACCCGAATTTTTTCTAAGCGGTACATAAAAGCAATGCTTAGCCCTAAGAGCGGCAAAGCAATCCACAAATATTCTAGGGTGTTGGTAAATGGCTGGGGAATGCCAAAAATACCGACCGCGCCGCCCGTAATTTCTAAATTCAGTGCCAGCACTCGCAATATCTCCACAAAGGCGATCGTGGCGATCGCCAAATAGATACCCTTTAACCGCAGCACCGAAATCCCTAAAATAACCGCCAGCAGTCCCGACAGTAAACCAGCCACTAGCATTTCTAGCAACACATATGCCACAGGGAAATTAGTGCCTGTCGCCGTCACAGGTAAGATCTTGGTTGAGGCGATCGCTGCCACATAGCCGCCCAAAGCATAAAAACCTGGGGTTGCTAAGGATAACTGCCCTGCCATTAAGGGCAAATATACCGAGATTCCTAAAACTGCCCCTAAGACTGCCGAAACAATCAACAAACTGTAGGTATTGAAAAAATCAGCCATTGCTTTTAGTCATAGACTAGATGTCTAAATAATACCAAAGCACAAAATGGCATACAGCCTGTTATAGCTTCTGTTGTGGATTAAAGTAATACAGGGATATTTTTGAAAGTGTGGCAGAGTCGCGCTTTCAAAAAGTTCTCTGAGTTTTAAGTCAGCGTAAAGCGCTGTAATTAGTTATCATTAATCGATAGGCAGAAATACGTTAAGAAATTATTAAGTTTTTTTGCGATCAATTAATCCATCACCTAATTTCTAGACAAGAGAGTACAAAAACAGTGGACATTCAAATTGGGCGTGGTAAGACTGCACGCAGAGCCTATGGCATTGACGAAATTGCACTAGTCCCCGGAGGTAGAACCCTTGATCCCAAAGTCGCCGATACCCATTGGGAAATTGGGGGCATTCGCCGTGAAATCCCCATTATTGCTAGTGCGATGGATGGAGTGGTCGATGTCGGCATGGCAGTTAAGCTGTCGGAATTAGGTGCTTTGGGGGTAATTAATCTAGATGGCATTCAAACAAGATATGAAAACCCCACCGAAATATTAGACAAAATTGCATCTGTGGGTGTAACTGATTTCGTGGCGCTGATGCAGGAGCTATATGCTGCCCCTGTCCAACCTGAATTAATCCAAAAACGCATTCGTGAAATTAAAGCCCAAGGTGGGATCGCCTGTGCCAGTAGCATACCTGTCAATGCTTTTAAATATGGGGCGATCGCCGCAGAAGCAGGCTGTGATCTATTTTTCCTGCAATCCACAGTCGTCTCCACCACTCACGTTGCCGCCGAGGGGCTAGTATCCCTAGATCTCGCCAAATTCTGTCAAGATATGCCAATCCCCGTAATTATGGGCAACTGCGTCACCTACGATGTCACCCTAGAGCTTTTGCAAGCAGGGGCGGCTGGGGTATTAGTGGGTATTGGACCTGGGGCAGCTTGCACCTCAAGGGGCGTACTGGGTGTGGGCATTCCGCAAGCAACCGCAGTTGCTGACTGTGCCGCCGCCCGCGAAGACTTCTTTAAAGAAACGGGGAAATATGTGCCGATTATTGCCGATGGCGGTTTGATTACTGGCGGTGACATTTGCAAAGCGATCGCCTGTGGAGCCGATGCCGTGATGATTGGCTCACCCATTGCCAGAGCCAAGGAAGCCCCTGGAAGAGGATTTCACTGGGGTATGGCTACCCCTAGCCCAGTCTTGCCACGCGGCACACGCATCAAGGTGGGGACTACAGGAGATTTGCAGCAAATTTTGTGTGGTCCTGCGGGACTTGACGATGGCACTCATAATTTATTAGGTGCACTCAAAACCAGTATGGGAACCCTTGGCGCAGCTAACATTCGCGAAATGCAAGCAGTTGAGGTGGTAATCGCCCCTTCGCTATTGACTGAAGGCAAGGTTTATCAAAAGGCGCAGCAGTTGGGTATGGGCAAGTAGTTATTGCGGTTTAAGCCATAATGCCAATTCACGAAAGTGTACTAACACTTTTGTGAATTGAAAACCAAACCCCATCAGGGTTTACTAATTACACAATCATGCAGCCATTTTTTAATTGGGTATTGCTAGTTTTATTTTTCAATTTACAATGGCAAAAATTCTACTAGTCGAAGATAATGAAATGAACCGTGATATGTTGTCACGAAGACTAATACGTCGCGGCTTTGAGGTGATTATTGCTGTAGATGGCAACATGGGGGTAATCACGGCTGAGCAAGAGTTGCCAGATTTAATTGTGATGGATATGAGTTTGCCAATTTTAGATGGATGGGAAGCCACAAAAAGATTAAAACAAATAGAGGCAACCCATAACATTCCTATCATTGGTTGCTCGGCGCATGCGATGGTTGGCGATCGCGAAAGAGGTATAAAAGCTGGCTGTGATGATTATGATACTAAGCCCATTGAATTCACCCGTCTCTTGGCAAAAATCGAGAAACTCTTGGATAAGTATGCGAGAAACTAATGACTCGAATTTATTGATTGTGGATGATGATCCGATGAATCGGGAAATTTTGCATCGTCATTTAAGAAATTTAGGATATACCAACATCACCAGTGTTGATAGTGGTAAGAGTTGCCTAGAGGTAGTAGCTTCGCAGACAGTGGATCTAATTTTGTTAGATATGATGATGCCCATCATGAACGGATTGGAGACATTGGAAAATCTTAAGGTACATAAGGAATGGCGCATCATTCCTGTGATTGTTATTTCGGCTTTAGACGAAAAAGCAATGATGCTATCCTGCATTCAAAAAGGGGCAGAAGACTATTTGATTAAACCTTACGATCGCGTACTGCTAAAAGCTAGGGTTTCCGCTTGCTTGGATAAGAAGTCTTTACACGATCGCGAAATTTTGAATAAACAAAAGCTAGAGGGGGCATATAAAGAATTAGCAGTTGCTTACTATGAGTTAGAAATTATCAAGAATGAATTAGAGGCACTGTCGCACCGTGATGGGCTAACAGGCATTGCCAATCGGCGTTATTTTGATACGACCCTAGACCGAGAGTGGAAATCAGCGCTTAGGGAACAGAAATGTCTGTCGCTGATTTTATTTGATATTGACTACTTTAAAAAATATAATGACACCTATGGACATCTAGCGGGGGATGATTGTCTGTGCCAAGTGGCTAACTCTGCCTCGCGGGTAACTAAGCGGCCTCGTGACACCCTCGCAAGGTATGGTGGTGAAGAGTTTGCAGTCATTCTACCTGAGACTGACTTAGTGGGGGCTGGCGTATGTGCGGAGAAAATTCGAGCAGAAATTGAAAGCCTTCGCATTAAACATGAATCGTCACAGATCATTCCATACGTTACCGCCAGCATTGGTGTGTCAACTATTTTGCCTAATCTACAGATTACAGCACTGCAATTGATCAAAGAAGCTGACCTAGCACTATATCAAGCAAAACGGGATGGCAGAAATCGCGTTCATCTTTGGCAAGATCCCCAGGAATAAACTATGAACCATCAAAATTTTCAAGTGTTAATTGTCGATGACAATGAAATCAACCGCGATATGTTGGCGAGACGGCTGCATAGAAGGGACTTTCAGATCACGATGGCAGTAAATGGTCGCGAGGCTATAGATCGGGTGCGTCAATCTCCTTACGATTTGATTTTGCTGGATATTATGATGCCTGAGGTGGATGGCTATACGGTGTTGAAGTTTTTGAAGGCTGATCCGCGCCTAAAAAATATTCCGATAATTATGATCTCAGCGATCGAGGAAATGGATAGCGTCATGAAATGTATGGAGATTGGCGCGGATGACTATCTTACGAAACCCTTTGATCCTGATACGCTGAAGGCGGCGATTAATCGCTGCTTAGCTAATAAACTACCGACCCAAAATCCACCAACAAATCCGCCAACGATGCCCATTGGTAGGGTTAATACTGCACTCAATATTAGCAATGCTCCTAAGTCAGTGTTTAGTTTGCCAGAGGAGACTACAAGGGGCACGCCCACCAGTCGATTAACCCTTGATGAAGTGGTTCTTAGAATTATGCAATCTAGATCAATCAACCGTAAGGCTTACTTATATTTTAGTAAGGCAATTTTTAATACCCTTTTTGAACATGCTGGTTTGACAGATCAGGAGGTGCATCAAATCCGTTCTGTTTTTGAAGCTATTCAGTCGGGAAAAATCAAGGTTGTGGATGGTTAAGATTTAGTTGGTTCGCTAGCCAGATTGTTGCTTTTTGACTGTCTAGGGGATGGGAAATCAGATAACCTTGGATACCAATACTACTGCCTCCGACATTCTCGAAATAGTCTAGCTCTTCAGCCGTCTCTACGCCTTCAACGACTATGCCCATGCCAAGGTTGTTGGCTAGGCGCAAAATGGCTTGAATGATACGTTTGCTCTTGATATCGGAAATTATCTTGTTAGTGAAACTGCGATCAATTTTGAGGACATCGATCGGGAGGTTTTGAAGATAGCTAAAGGAGGAGTAGCCAGTGCCAAAGTCATCGATATAAATTTGGATGCCAAGTTCGCGCAGTTCTGCCAGTTTCTGGGCTGACGTATCAAGATTTTGCATGAATACGGACTCGGTGACTTCTAATTTAATGGAGCGTGGTGATATTTGCTGGCTGTGAATGATTTGGCTCATCCGTTCCACAAAGTTAGGCTGGGTCACTTGCATGGTTGAGACGTTGATGCTTAAGGTAAGTTGCAGATGATTAAGATCTGACTGCCATATACTCAGTTGTTGGCAAGCTTTTTCTAAAACCCATTCACCGATCGCGACAATTTCGCCTGTCTCTTCGGCGATCGGCAGAAATTCTTGAGGTGAGATTAATCCTTGCAGAGGGTGCATCCATCGCAATAGGACTTCAAAGCCCAAAGTTTGATGTTGGTGAACCGATACAATTGGTTGATAGAGCAAATATAACTCTTGATTTGCGAGGGCGTGGCGTAGATCATTTTCTAGTTGAACAGTGGATTTGGGACTTTGATCTGCTCTTTGAATGTATAGTGCTTGCTTGCCTCTGCCAATTTTGCGAGATTGATGCATGGCAAGACAGGCATCTCTGAGAATTTCATTGGAGTAATTATGATGAGGCGCTTTGAGGGCAATGCCAATACTGACGGAGGTGAAAATTCGCTGCTGATCAAGCACAAATGGCTGCTTGATGCTGTTGAGAATCTGTGTGCCGATCGCTAGGGCAGTATCAACGTGATCAAGATGTTCAATGAGAATGGCAAATTCATCACTATCAATTCTAGCTATGGTTATATTGGGCTGATGGTAGGTTCGTAGTTGGCGACTAATGCTTTGCAGAATTTGGTCGCCGATCGCCATGCCGAAGTTTTCATTAATCGATTGCAGGCGATCGCAGTCGATGAAGAGAACGGCAAAATTATAATCGGGATTGTTTTGGGACTGCCTAAATGCCGCATCTAGGGAGTTCATAAAGGCGTTGCGATTGGGCAGACTAGTAAGGGAGTCGTGTAATTGACTATGCTGTAATTTGGCTAGTACTTGATCCCGTTCCTGTTTGACGACCTCTGACTTTTCTAGTAGCTGCATTTGATGAATAAATATTGCTAACTGAGTGGCAAATTTTTCTAGTAAGTCGACTTCCCATGCTTGCCAAGTGCGCGGTGCATCGTATTGATGGATCAAAATTAGTCCCCAAGTTTCTCTGCCATTGGGGATAGCCACAGCGATCGCCGCCCTAATACCTAGAGGCTGCAATGATGCTGATATTTGTGGATCGACATTGCTAATATCCGCGATCGCATAGCTAATGTTTTGCTGGCAGGAGGCAAGCCATGCTGCGGAACTGTACAAAGCTGGAATTGGCTGGTTTAGTAGTGATATTGTCGGAAGCCTAACAGCTTCGTGCTTAACGTAAAATCTATCTTCAGATGCTGTAAAGGTTGCATCGCGGACGGTGTTACTTAAATGATTTTGAGTCGCCAAAGGATAAACAATTACTTGATCGGCTTGAAGTAATTGCAGGATTTCAAAGGCAACGGTATCGAGCAGTTCCTCAAGATCCATAGATTGCTTGAGACGGGCAAATGTGAGAGCTAGTAATATCGATGTCTCATCTTCATTTTGCAAACTATTCTGGATATTAGTTTGGATATTAGTTTTGGGATCAGTTTGGTTATTAGTTGATGTGTGGGAATCAAAACCTAAGCGACTAAGCTGGTCTAGCTGTTGACTCAGTCTTCTAGCGTTGTTGGCAGTTTCTTGGTAGCAGTCGGCAAGTTCAGCGCTTAGCGATCGCATATTTCGCAATTCTGCTTGCATTGTAGCTGGCAGTTCTGGGGAGTTGCTAAGGCGGTCTATACATTCTAATATCGCTGACAACGTTTCAGAAAACTGTGGTTGCATAGCTTCAGGGGTAACAAAGTTTATCGCTTGCAGGAAAGTACAGACTATTGAGGCTTTAGGTGTTACAGAAATAATATTGCTCATCAACGCTTTGTGCTGATGAGCAATATTATTTGTGGGCTTTAAGATTTATGGGGTTTAAATTAGCGCAAAGCACTATGACGGTGCTATTTCATCAATAAGTTAAGCTTGAGTTGAGGGCAGTTCCGCAAACTTGTCTAAAAATATCTCTATTTCTATGTTGGGATCGTTGCGTAAATTCATTGATCGTTTCACTCGCCCTAGATATAGCGGTTTGGAAAGCCCCACTTGAGGATGAATGACGGTGCGGGCATAAATAGTTAGTTTTTCTTCGCCTTGAGTGTTACGACCAGACGAAAATAGGTTGTTACTTGCCTGTTGCAGCGTTAGTTCAAGTTGTTCTGGGGTAATCGTGGGGGCAACGGCGATCGTGGCAGCAGGGCCAAAACGGTCATACACCACTTTAAAAGGCAATGCCCCAGTGACAGGCGATCGCGTAATTGGCTCAAAACTTAAGGAAAATAAACCCACTACCAACACCACCGAAAATAGGGTGACACCAACCATGCGATAGCGCCAACTCCATTGACGAGCCATAGCTAAGCCCGTCACCAAAGCGCAGGCAAGGACAAATATGCCCATACCCTGTGCAAGTTGACCAAATAAATCGGGGGTTAATGACATAATTTATAAACTTAGATTTTTAGATTTTTGGATTTTAATGTTTAGATATAGCTGTTGCCAGTCTTACGGGGCTTTGCGCTTACCTTTACGCTTACCTTTGCGCTTACTTAGAACCTAGAGTGTTTTTTGTAAGGGGCGCTCTGCACTCATTTCAAAACAATCTCTGGACTATATAAGGCCACAACAGACTGTATTGAAGACTAAACTCAGTAAGGTTTTTAAATCAAGAAATGGCTTAGCTATTCTTTGATTTGGCATTAATGTCAGTGACTACAACTACAACTGAGACAATTCTATACGATAGGATGATTGGTATGGAAATAATTGCAGGTTTGATGACGGCGTTTTTGGGACTGGCAGGTGCGCCTGGTATTGCCATTGATCGAGTGGCAACCGACTTTTTGCGTAGCCAAATTGTGCGGGCTGATCGGTTGGAAGTACGGGTTGATAACGCGCCCAACTACCAGATTTTGTTAGGTAATGTCGATCGCATTCGTGTGGCGGGGCGGGGCATCTATGTTTTGGAGTTTTTAAGAATTGATGAAATAGATCTAGAGACTGATCCCATCAGCATCGATCCCAATACCTTGCAGTCTGGTAAGGTAGTTTTGCGCCGTCCATTGCAAGCTGCCGTGCGGGTGTTGTTGCGCTCCGATGATATTAATCAAGCATTGCGATCGCCAATTGTTCAATCTTCATTCAAAAGCCTCAGTATTGACATTACAGGCACTAATAAAAATCCTGAGATTTTAGATCTCGTTGATCCTGAAATTAATTTTTTAGAAGGCGATCGCCTACGTTTAACCGCCACCCTGCAATCTCAACCTACTCCCACCAAGCCCACCCCCACCAAGCTCAATATTGCCATTAACGCAGAGCTAAAAACCATCGGCGGCACAAGGTTACAGATCATCAATCCCGTAATCGAGCTAGAAGGTACGCCCGTACCTGATCGGCTAACCAAAGTCTTTGCGGATGGACTCAACAAAATTCTTGACCTGCGGCAATTAGAAAGCAAAGGGATTTTTGCAAGGGTTTTAAAGCTAGAGCTAACGGAAGGAAAAATGCAGGTAATTGGATTTGCTAAAATGGACGCAATTCCTAGTGAATAATAATTTCATGATTGCCGATCGTATAGCCCAAATTCGCCGTAGCATTCCTTCAGAGGTCAAACTAGTTGCAGTCAGCAAATACACCACCCCTACTGCCATCCGTGCTGCCTATGCCGCAGGAGTGCGAGATTTTGGCGAGTCGCGGGTGCAAGATGCAAAAGCCAAGCAGGAGGAATTAGCGGATCTAGGTGATATCACATGGCACATGATCGGTAGTCTGCAAAGTAACAAGGCAAAGGCGGCGATCGCCCAATTTGATTGGATTCATTCCCTTGATCGCCTAAGTTTGGCAGTTCAGTGCGATCGCCTGATTGCGGAGCTAGGCAAATCTCCCCAACTGCTTTTGCAAGTAAAACTCGCCGAAGATCCCAGCAAATCGGGCTGGTCAGAGCCAGAATTGCTAACCGATCTGCCCGAATTAGCAAAATTGCAAAACCTTAACATTGTCGGTCTGATGACCATCCTGCCCCTTGGTCTTAACGAAGTCCAAGCCTATGAGCTATTTTGTAAAGTTGGCAAATTAGCCGAAAAAATGCGATCGCTAGGATGGACAAACATTCAAGAGCTATCAATGGGAATGTCTGCGGACTATGCGATCGCGGTAAAAGCAGGGGCATCCTTAATACGTGTGGGCAACCAAATCTTTGCTAGCTAGTTCTTTATTTACAAATTCCCTTTAGGCTTGCAAACTTTTTCGACAACTGTGCTATATTAAAAAAGCACAAAAAACAACGGGATGTAGCGCAGCTTGGTAGCGCACCACTTTGGGGTAGTGGGGGTCTTGGGTTCAAATCCCAACATTCCGATAGTCTTGATGATTTCCAGCTTGTTTAGATCTGGAAATCATCAATCAAAAACATAATAGTTGGCAAGCTGATTGACTGACAAAAGTCTAGGAAGCCCAAGTAGTGTGTCACATTTGTTGGGTTGTGAAACATCACCCAATTTTTAGTCAATCAGCATAACGAGGGGGAGCGCTCCATTTCTAGCTCAATTTCGGAAGTTGTTTGAGAAGCTTCTTGGAAATAAATCACATCCTTGCGTGGATCGACCTCAGAGGTTCTAATTCGCAAATTATCCCCAACTTGGATTTGGCGATTGATTCGCATCGGTAATTTCAAGCCCAAATCTTCAATTAAAACTAACGCTAACTTCTCATTCTCACGCAACCAATCTAACATTAGGGCTTCCCACACCTCATCCTTATTGCGGCGCAGATATTCTAGACTCCAATAGCGTACCGATTGCTTTTCTACCTGATTAGCATCCCAAATCGCAGGATCGATCGCTTGTAAAATTGCCGTGAGCATTTCGGCGGTAAAGGGCAGAGGTTCATTTCGCAAAAAGGCTTTGATCTGCCAATGGGCAAGCAAGTCGCTATAGCGGCGGATCGGCGAAGTTACTTGTGCATAGGCATCTAGCCCCAAACCTGCATGGCGCGAAGCATATAGCCCCAGTAGCCCTTTGGTCATGCAGCGACAGATGGCAAACTCACGCACGGGTCCCGATGGCAACTGCATCAGGGTATCTAGGGGCGGCAGTTCAGGCTGTTCTTGATAGCGATAGGGAATGGGAATATTGTGGGTTTGGGCAAATTTGGCGGCAACTTCACCTGCGAGGATCATCATCTCGGCAACCAATTGGCGCGAGAAGGTATCTTCCATCAGTTCGAGGGTGAGGCGATCTCCATTTTGCGAATCCACCTTAACCGTCGTATCGGGCAGATGGATCTCGATCGCCCCTTGAGCAACGCGCCATTTTTTGCGTAATCTTGCATAATCGGCAAGCCTTTCGAGATCATCCTCCACGCCTAATTGCAGCATCTCCTCCACATCTTCATAGGTGAGGCGATAGTTGGGCTTAACGAGACTTGCCACAATTTCATAATTGGCGATCGCCCCCGACTCATCGAGATCCACGGCAAAGGACATGGCATGACAGACCTTGCTCTGGATCAAGCTCATGGGTCCTGCCGCCAACTCAATGGGGAACATGGGGATCACGCCCGTTGGCAAATAGACGCTAGTGCCACGCTTACGCGCATCGCGATCCAGCACACTCTCAGGCTCTAGCCAACGGGTGGGGTCAGCAATGTGAATCCAAATGCGCTTGCCGCCATCGGACAGGGTTTCAATGCTCAGTCCATCGTCAATTTCGGTGGTACTAATATCATCAATGGTATAAACGTGCAGATGGGTGAGGTCGCGCCGCAACTGCTGCATATTGTCAGGGATTGGATTAGTCATACAGTCTTGGGCGGCAGCGATCACTTCATTGGCAAAACGAATGGGGACTTGACTACGGAGTAAATTTAAATTTTCATGCTCATTCCAAATACCGAGATCCACTAGCATTTGAAATGCCGACTGTTCGCCCTTTGAGCGTTTGGCAAAACTTAAAAGCTCTTGCGCTGCCGCCTTGTCTGAGGATTCGTCACCATTGAGGGCATAGCGCTCTAAACATTCTAGCCTTGTGCGATCGCTACTAGTCCATGCTACTTCACCACCTGCTAGCTTATCATGCAACTTTTGCTGAAACTCTGCCAACAGTTTAGCGCGTTGGGCAGATGCCTCTGCCTGATGTCTTAGCTCCGCCACCTGTGTACCAGAGCGCGGCTCATAGAGATCGCCCTTTTGTTTAAAGTAAATTTTGTCATCACTCAATAAACAATAGGCGGCATAACTGGTAACACTAGAGATCTCCGAAAAAAGCAGATTTGCCAGATCGTTGGGGCTAGTCGCTTGGCTATCTTCGCTCAAAATTTCCCAAGCCACTTCGAGGCTAGAAGGATCGAGAAACTTGGTGACTTTTTGCAGAAAGCTAGGAATTTGATTGTAAGTAAAACTATTACTTTCGCCATTGACCTTGATGGTGTAGTTAATTTCGCGGGGGTGAATAATGTGATTATTGCCATTTTCATCGATCGCTTGCCAATGTTTTTTCCCTTCAGGTCGATCGATCACCATCAAACGGCGATCGCCATGCAGTTTCACTTCAACCAGCGTCCCTTTTTCCAAAATAGCCCCTTGTCTGCTACAGCCACATAATTTTTGTCTAATATTCTACCTTTGTCTCAGACAAACTGCGAGAAAAGTCAGCAGTGATTGGTTGCAACTTCAAACTCAGTAAAGACTTTGGCTTGATCTAAGACTAACTCGGTGGCTAACGCCTCCATATCGGGAGGGTAGCCATACTTCCGAAGTAAACGTTTGACAGCAACTTTCATTCTGGCTCTAACGCTTTCCTTGAGATTCCAGTCGATCGAGGCATTTTTACGGATGCGATCGCATAGAACGATCGCTAAGTCTCGCAATTTATCAACACCCATCACATCTTGAGCGCTTTGATTTTGGGCTAGGGCATCGTAAAAAGCTAGTTCGTAGGGTTCTAGTTTTAGGGTTTCACCTCTGGTTTGGGCGGCTTTAGTATCCTTTGCCATGTTCAGCAATTCTTCGAGGATATCGGTAACGCTGATGACTTGGTTACGATAGCGGCGCAGGGCATCTTCGAGGAGATCGGCAAGTTTGCGGCTTTGGACAATGTTGGTACGGCTACTTGTTTTGATTTCATCCTTGAGCAGTTTTTGCAGAAGTTCAACGGCGAGGTTTTGATGTTCCATGCCGCGCACTTCTGCCATGAATTCATCGGAGATGATGGAGATGTCAGGGCTTTTTATTCCTGCTTTATCAAAAATATTAATCACGGCATCAGATACGAGAGCCTGATCGACAACTTGACGGATCGCGGTTTCGATATCGTGGTTGCTGAGGTTGCCGCCTTCTCCTTCGCCTGTGAGTTTGCGGAGACTGGCTTGGATGGCTTGGAAAAATGAGATTTTTTCCGAGGCGGCGATCGCGTCGGGATGGGGGACAGCTAGGGAATGGGCTTTAGATAGGGCGCTAACTTCAGAGAAAAAGCGATCTTTAATCGTGGGGGCGGCGACATAGTTGGCGGCGTTTTTGAGGATATTGAGTTTTTCGCCTGTGGTGCTGTCGAAATAATGCTCATAGGCAAAGTCCGCCATGATTTGCTCGACTATTTCTAGTTTGGCAAGCATTAGCCCCACGGCTACATCTTGATTGAGGGTGAGGTCGCCTTTACCGCCACTATTGGCATAAAAGGATAGGGCTTTTTTGAGTTCGGCGGCAAGTCCCAGATAGTCCACAATTAAACCGCCTGTTTTCTCAAAGAAGACGCGATTAATGCGGGCGATCGCTTGCATGAGGTTATGACTTTTAAGCGGCTTGTCGATATACATGGTGTGCAAGCAAGGGGCATCAAAGCCAGTCAGCCACATATCGCAGACTATGACCAATTCGAGGGAGTTTTCGGGGTCTTTGATACGTTGGGCTAGGGTTTGACGGTTGGCTTTGCTGGTGTGGTGTTTGACGAGATTTCCTTCATCGGAGGCACTGGCGGTAAAGACGACTTTAATTTTGCCTGTGGTCAGGTCGTCACTGTGCCAATCGGGACGGAGGTTGACGATCGCATCGTAGAGATTGACGGCAATTCTGCGAGTCATGGTGACGATCATCGCTTTACCTTTGTTGACCTGTTGCCGCGCTTCAAAGTGGGTAACGATATCTTGAGCGATTTGTTGGAGGCGTTGGGTTGAGCCGACGATCGCTTCAATGCGAGTTTGGTTAGCTTTGGCTTGTTCCCTCTCCCCTAGCCCCTCTCCCAAAGGGAGAAGGGAATCGAGGTCTTCGTCTAGTTCATTGAGGAGTTGACGACCAGTTTCGTCGAGGTCAACTTTGACGAGGCGGCTTTCGTAATAAATGGGGACGGTTGCACCATCGGCGACGGCTTGGGAGATGTCGTAAATATCGATGTAATCGCCAAAAATGGCGGGTGTGTTTTTGTCGCTTTGTTCGATCGGTGTGCCTGTGAAGCCAACAAAGCAAGCATTGGGGAGAGCATCGCGAATATATTTAGCGAATCCGTAGCGGGTCGCTTTGCCTGTGATGTTGCCGTTTTCATCTTTGATATCGACTTGTTTGGCGGTGAATCCGTACTGGCTACGGTGTGCTTCATCAGCGAGGACAATGATATTGGCGCGATCGCTAATTTTTGGATAGAGGGTTTCCCCGTCGGCGGGTGAGAATTTCTGGACGGTGGTAAAGATAATTCCGCCTGAGTTGGTATTGAGCAGTTGGCGCACGCGATCGCGATTATCTGCTTGTTGTGGGTCTTGTCTGAGGAGTTGCTGACAACCTGCGAAGGTGTCGAATAGTTGATCGTCGAGGTCGTTGCGATCGGTTAGCATAACCACTGTGGGATTATTCAGGTTTGGGTTTAAGACTAGTTTTCCTGCCAGAAATACCATTGATAGGGATTTGCCGCTTCCTTGGGTATGCCAAATTACGCCGCCCTTGCGAGGGTTGTCTTCTTGAGATGATGCCTTGATGATCGATTCGACGGCTTTATTGACTGCGTAGTATTGGTGATAGGCGGCGATTTTTTTGATCGTGGTAATGCTGACAATGCCAGTATTGAGGTCTTCGCTACGAGTTTTTTCAAATACGGTGAAGTGGCGGATCAGGTCGAGGAGGGTTTGTTTGTTGAGTAGTCCTGTGGTCAAGATTTCTAATTCGTTGATGTGGTTCTCGCCTGTGGGTGTTTTCCATGCCGAAAAACGGTTAAAGTCGGCGGTGAGGGAACCTGCACGGGCGGAGAGTCCATCGGAAATGACTAGCAGGGCGTTGTAGGTAAATAGGCTAGGGATTTCGCGTTTGTAGGTTTGCAGTTGATTATAGGCGGCGCGAAGGTTGGCTTTTTCATCGATGGCATTTTTTAGCTCGATGACAACGAGGGGCAAGCCGTTTATAAAGATGACCAGATCGGGGCGGCGATTGTGGTTGTCTTCGATGACGGTAAATTGATTAACTACCAGAAATTCGTTGTTGTCGATGTTGTGCCAGTCGATCAGGTTGACGGGTTCGCCTCTAGTTTCGCCGTTTTTCTGATATTCAACGGTGATGCCTTCGGTAAGGTATTTATGGAATATTTCGTTGTTGTTGAGTAGATCGGAACTGGCAATATTAAAGATTTCCCGTTGAGCTTGGTTGAGTGCATCGGCGGGAATGGTGGGGTTAAGGCGATAGATGGCTTGTTGTAAACGTGTTTTTAAAACGATTTCACCGAGGTTTTCGCGCTCTTGGTCTTTGCCTTCGGGTTGGAGGTCGTAGCCGTGATGGTAGGCATAACCGAGGTTTTGCAAGAGTTGGAGTTGGTATTGTTCGATCTCGTCTTCGGTGAGGCTAGATTTCATAGCAATAGTTAGGCTCTCTGATAAATAAATCGGGCAAAATCAAGGACTTCTTGGCGTTTGGTGTCGGAAAGGTTGCTAAAAATAGCGGCAATTTTATCGGTGGGTGTGACCCATTGCTTTGTGGAGATTTGCCAGACGACTATAAATTGTTTGGATGATAGGGCGCATAGTGCGGTAGTTTCGCCACTTTCATTAACAAATTCCACTTCAAAATTATCATCGTCATAGCATTCAACGATTGTGCCTTGATCGCCTACAAATTGTTTGTGATCTGGCAGGTTAACAAGGATTTCTACAATGTCGAGTAATTCTGGCTTAATCATGATTTTTTAGGGATATAGATTGTGGCTAGTCGAGCTTGTTTTGAGTTGGGAGCAATTAGCCAGCCTGTACGCACAGTTTCTATTTGCTCTGATTCTACACCTTGAATTTTTAGGTCTATTTGATATCTTGTGCCATATTGATCGCTGTTCTGCTCTAGGGCTTCTGCGTTGAGTGCTTGAGCGTAGATCTGATCGAGTAGTGGTTGGTAGTTGTCTTTGGTGTAGCCCAGATGTTTTTGAAACATGAAGGCTTTGTCTTTTCCTTTGGGGTTGTCTGAATCGAGGGCATAGGTTGTAAGTTTTCGAGGATCAATCAATATTTCATCGACAATTTCTCGTAGTTTCATTGGCTATTCTTTAACGCGGAGTTGACCGCTCATTAGTTTAGGTAATAGAGAATCACGGGTTTTAGTTAGGTTTTGGATTTGTTGATAATTAAGCTCGATTTTTTCTAATACAGACATCCATAAATTAGAAGCATTTTTTAATATCTTATTTTCAGGGATAATAACTTCAACTTCTCTAAGTTCTGATTGTCTTATTCCTTGCACAGTTGATCCAGTTGCGCGTCTAAGAAGTAAATGTTGTCCTTGTGGTGATCTGAGCCAAAAATACAAATAAGGATAGCTAAATTCATTATTGATTCGTAAAGCAAATAATCGCTGAGACAAAATATATTTTTGATTACTCGCTAAGCAATATACCTCTCCTAAAGGAGCTTCAGAAGTTAATAAAATATCTCCCTTTACTAGCTCATCTTTCATCCACTTTTTATATAAATCTTCATCACCAAAGTTAACTAGATTCTCTGCAAGAATTTTTCCGTTTTTAATATTCTTAGCCGAAAGTGCGGGTATTCCTTCATTAGACCAGTCACGCCCTAATTTTTTGGGAGTTTTTCCGCGATAGTCAATGATTAAAGACAAACAATCATTTAAAGTCCCAATGTGCCAATCTTTCGGTATTTCGCCTAACTTTGAAGGAGTCATCGCACCCTGACGGGGCGACAAAAGATATGGGAAGTATGAGTAGATGGGGATTTGAGGATTTAAGATAAAAAAGATAGGTCAAGTCATAGTAAGTATGACCTATCTAG
>NZ_JACJPY010000060.1 GCF_014696345.1 Pseudanabaena cinerea FACHB-1277 | reverse complement strand
CTAGATAGGTCATACTTACTATGACTTGACCTATCTTTTTTATCTTAAATCCTCAAATCCCCATCTACTCATACTTCCCATATCTTTTGTCGCCCCGTCAGATTTAAACGACAAAATTTTTTGCTATTCTTTTGGCAAGAAGACAGCCAAAGAGATCAAGAATGTAGATAATAATATTCCACAGCGCAAAGATAATTCTATATTTTTACCTGCAAAAGAAGTTCTTTCTCTCCACAACATTATTTTAAAGTCGCGAGAGCAAGATAAAGTATTTGGCTTTGATGACACATATTTAGATTTAGCTAGAGCTTTGCGTACTCAACCCCAAAAAGGGAAAAACTTTACGGAGTTTTCACAGGCTCGTAAAAATTTAGAAGATATTTTAGGTGGAACGATAGAGTATAAACAAGATTCTAATCATTGGCAATTTATAAAAGGCAAGCAAAAATTTTCCATAGGAACTACGGCTGAAGGCGTAAAGAAAATAGCGATTTTAGATACTTTACTTGGCAATCGTTACCTAACACCAAATTCTATAGTTTTTATTGATGAGCCAGAGGCGGCATTACATCCAGAAGCAATTTCAAAATTACTTGACATTATCGCAACCTTAGCTGAAAGGGGGATTCAATTTTTTCTGGCTAGTCATTCATATTTTGTGATCAAAAAACTCTATCTAATTTCTCAACAAAAAGAGATGTCAATTCCTATCATAGCCGCAGAAACTTGGCATTCTGAAGACTTACAAAATGGCATGATTGACAATCCGATTATTGATGAGTCTATTCGCCTATATAAAGAGGAAATAGATTTAGTATGATGACGACAGAGCCTATTATTGAATCTGATTTGATGTTTGGGGCATTTCCAGAAGGACACTGCTTTTATATTGAGAAAAGCCAAACATACAAACGAATTGAGTCGGGAGTAAAGATGGTAGAGTTTCTGTTACTTCACCCTGATGCTAAGACTAACAAAACAGCTATTTGGATGATCGAGGCGAAAAAAAGTTCTCCCAATTCTAAGACGCACGGAAAACTTCAAGAAAGTATGAATGAAGTAAGGAAAAAGCTAAATAGTAATTTAGAATATTCAGAAGCACAAATAGAAAATATTGTTTTAGAGCTAACTCCCCATCCACTTGATGTTTATGTAAAAGAAATTTGCAATAAATTTGTTAATGCCTTAACTTTATTCATTGCTATTCACTTAAAAAGACATAGCAAGGGAGACTCTGAATTGTCAGAGGATTTTAAGCAAGTTGATCTATCCCGTGTTCGATTTGTTTTTGTGCTAGTAATTAAAGACTGTAAAGAAGAGTGGCTACTACCTATTAAAGAAGCACTCAACAAAGCACTCCGTCCTACGATAAGCACATGGAATTTATTACCTCCAAGTATTTTAGTTTTAAATGAAGATTTGGCTAGGAAGAAGCACCTCATAAAATCTCAAGACAATATCATTGCCTAGCATTAAAGTTAGACGATAGCGATCGCCTCTTAGACTTAGCGATCCCAGACACAGCTTGGAATATCTTCTTTCGGCGTGAATTTGCTAAACTAGCGATCGCTAAATACGAACTGAATCTGATTTTTGAGGGCATCTTCTACTTCTTGAAGAAAGCGCTGAAATTCTAAATTTGTTTGTGGTAATGGGGCATCCGATCGCCAGTGGATTTCCACACCTTCACGAATTTGGATACGCAGCCATTGATTAGAAACTTGCCTAGTTGCGATTTTGGGCTTGTCATTTTCTAAATTTTTTGATTGTAGATCAGGTTGTATAGCGCTGAGATTAAATTCGATACCACCTGTAAGCATGGCTTCTAGATCTGTATTCGTTTTATGTTTGGCGATCTCCTGAATCACGGCTACGGTAAAACCTTCAGTCAAGAGTCGCCGACAGACTAACAGTTGTAATAAATGGCGTTGGTTATAAAAGGCATATTTCCCCTCGCGGATCGGATCGTCTAGTACGCCTTGATTGGTGTAATAACGAATTAATCGGGGTGTGATTTCTTCCGATAATTTGGTATTTAATTTGGCATTGGGTTTCAGCGCAGGCAGAACTTGGGGCAGCATTTCATTAGCAATTGCTGCTAGTTCTTCGAGTGTCCATTGTTTATCTGAGCTAATCTGTAAATTAATCATGCGAAATATATAAATAATATATTGACAAAATAATGCGTCAATGACAGTATATATTAAAGCTGTTCATAAAATTCCCATCAAGCAATATTTAGGATAGAGCTATGACAGAAGTAGTTGCTGAAACCACAAAAGCGCGATCGCTTTATGAGCAGGATATTTTGCTGTGGGTAGAAGATACTGTTGCAAAGCTTAAAGCAGGTGATTTTGAAAGTGTGGATATGGATAACTTGATTGAAGAGGTGGAATCCTTGGGTATTTCGCAGAAGCACCAACTTTATAGTCGTCTGCTGGTTTTATTAGAGCATCTCTTAAAACGTCTATATGTGCCTTTGTCTGATGATTACCGAGGTTGGGAGCGCACAATTCGCAACCAAAGGAACGCTTTGGAATATTTACTCAAGCAAGCGCCAAGTCTTAAAACTAGATGGCAGGATAGTTTTGCAGAGGCGTGGCAAGTCGCTTTGAAAACTGTGCGAAAGGAATATCGTCAAGTTACCTTTCCCGATCGCTGGCAATATCCTACTGATATTGAGACCATGCTCGATCGCGATTTTTGGGAAGAGGAAGGTTAAAAAATATGCTAACAACTGCATGGGATGAACTGGTATTTCGCTCTCCATATTTAGCAGTGATCAAAGCAAAAGAACTGTTACAGGATGGTCAGATGTCAGAAGCATATAACGTTTTAGAGAGTTTAGCAGAAGCAATGGGGCGATCGGAAAGAAAGGCGGTAAGCAGTCAATTAACACGATTAATGCTCCATGTAATTAAATGGCGCTGCCAGCCTGAAAAACGTAGTGCTAGTTGGGTGATTTCCATTCGTTCGGCGCGGCGCGAAATTGCGGATAGTCAAGAGGAGATGCCCAGTCTGAATCGCGATTTTTTGCTTTCGATTTGGGACAAATGTTTTGCGGCGGCGAAACAGGATGCGAGGGATGAAATGGGCAAAAAGCCAGAAATTACATCTCTAAGTTGGGCTGAGGTTTTTGAAGAGATTTATACAATTTGGGAGGATTAGAAAAATGTGGGATTGGAAAAAGGTTAAAGAAAAAACACTTGAAATTGGTGGCAAAATCATCGGTGGTATTGCCGAATCCTTTGGATTATCCTTTGGTAAAAAGGTGTTTGGCATTGCGCCGCATGGTAGTGGATCAAACCATGACGCAGCGATCGCCACTGCCATCAGCAGCAATAGCATCGCCATGAAAGCATTTGCTGATGCTCAAAATAGTTTAGTGGCGGTGCAAGCAGAACAAAATAAGCTACAAAAAGCGAGACTGGTCTTGAATGCAATTGAGTTAGTTCAGAAAGCTGAACTAGCACAAAAGGAACGTGAACTCAAGGAAAAACTGTGTGAGATCACTTGCAATTTGCAACGAGAACTGCAACAAAATGAGTTTCAAAATCGTGGTGAATTGCAAGCAGTGCAAATCCAATCTAAATGGGATGAGAAAGAACTACCAACCATTTTTAGTCGCCGAGAATTAACAGATATTTTTGCTCAAAAATCTGATTTCCCCTTATTTATCTGTTCCAAAATTCAAATCACTGAGGGTTCACCAAAATATTTTCAAACAGAACTTGCGGCAGAATTAGAAAGCAAAATGCTAACCTTTGCCAATTCAACTTTTAGGCGAGATGTGCGTTTTTATAGTCGCTTTTTTAAGGATCGAGATGTCTTTGATGTCAATGCTGCACAATTAGAAACTATCCTTCCTAACACACCTTGTGTGATGAGTTTTAGTAAACTGACCCGCAGTAATGTCCATTTCCATTACAAGCTGTGGGGTAGTCAGATTGCGGAGATTCTTCATGAACATTATGATTTGGAATTCTCTTGGCGCGAGGAGTTTTTGCAACCTTTGCTAGATTCTGTGGGCGAAGTGAGCGATCATAATTTGGATAATATCTATGAAATGATTGGCGATTGGTTGACAAGTTTGCAGAAGCTGATCGCCACATTTTTGATGGATCTCTATGCGATCGTGGATGGCAATAATCCTTTCTATATGCCCAAACTAGATCGGGTCAACGTAGGCTTGCCTGAAGCGGTGCGCGAGAAATATATTCAGCCCTATGCTGAGATCTTGGAGCGCGTCCAAAAGGAACGTATTGATGCTTTTAATGAGGAGTTGCGCCGTCAACAGGATGCCGCCTATCGCCAGCGTCAAACAGAATTGCAAAAACAACGAGATGAAGAAGCTCGCCGTAAAGCGCTCAATATTCCCATCCCCAACACCAATCTTACCCTTGAACTTGCCGCGATCAAAGAAGATGATTTTCAAATGGGTAGCAATCAAAACAGCAACGAACAACCGATTCATCCAGTACATATCAAAGCCTTCAGAATAGCAAAATATACCGTCACCCAAGAGCTATGGAAGGCAGTAGCCGCCATGCCCAAAGTCAAAGACGACCTCAACGCCGATCCATCACGTTTCAAAGGCGCAAATCTGCCTGTAGAAAATGTCAGTTGGCATGATGCTCAAGAGTTTTGCAAACGCCTTTCTAATGCTATAAAGCAACCTGTACGGCTACCTACAGAAGCTGAATGGGAATATGCTTGTCGTGCAGGCACTAATACCCACTTTGCCTTTGGCGACACCATTACTCCTAGTCAAGTCAATTATGACGGTAACTATCCCTTTGGTGGCGCAGCTAAAGGACAGTACCGCGTGACAACCGTAGCCGTTGATAGTCTAGCCAAAAATGATTGGGGCTTGTATCAAATGCACGGTAATGTCTGGGAATGGTGTGAGGATGTCTGGCACGATAATTATAATGGTGCGCCGAGCGATGGTAGTGCTTGGATGAGTGGTGGCGATCAGTCTTATAGAGTGCTGCGCGGCGGTTCTTGGAGCCACTATGCTGGTCACTGCCGTTCTGCGTGTCGCGGTAGGAATATTCCCAGTTCCCGCTGCAACATTTATGGTTTTCGCGTGGTCTTGCCTCTCCTGTGAGGACTTAAATTTCCCTTTACCCTTTTTCCCTCTTTCCCTTTATTGGCGCGAAGCGCCTCGAATTTTTTTAATGTAAAGAAATATGAATTTAATGTGACATTAGCAACGTATTGCTATATCTTATCTCTCACCATTCATTGTTTTTACTTCCTAGTATGTAAGGCACCTTGGGTGGGATTGAGTTACAAAATGCTGCGCGGCGGTTCTTGGAACAACAATGCTAATCACTGCCGTTCTGCGTATCGCAATAGGAATATTCCCAGTTCCCGCAACAACAATTATGGTTTTCGCGTGGTCTTGCCTCTCCTGTGAGTACTCTCAACCGTCAGAGCCGATAGAAGGGATTTTATCGGGCGTATATTGAGAGTCCAAACTCAATTCCAGTGATGCGGGTGACTGCATCCAAACATCAAACCGAGTCAGTTGAGCTAGTAAAGCAATTGAAAGTTTGGCTGACTCACAATCACAAAAAAGCTCAGAATCGCAGATTAAACGGATTTAGAGATTACACAGATTTTAACTTTCTGTTCCTAATCAAAATCCGTGTAATCCAATAATCCATATAATCCGTGTTCCGCGTTTGATTATTCATGACAGAACTCTCGATCATTCAAAAAACCTACGACCTGATCAAATGGTATGTTCCCATTCTTAATCGACTACCCAAAGAGCATAAATTCCAACTAGGTAATCGTACTATTGAGCTACTTTACAACATTCTCGAAACCCTCATCGAAGCTAAGTTTACTAAGCAAAAGCAAACCAAACTAGAAAGTCTCAACGTTTCTCTATCAGTCCTCCGCTATCAAACAAGACTGCTATTTGATTTTTCCCTATTTTCTATCCAGCGTTACGAATATGCTAGTAAGATGATTGATGACATAGGTAATGAGCTAGGCGGATGGCTCAAAAAATTGCAAAAATGAGCAAAAATGAAACGTCACGGTCACTTATTTTCAAAAATTGTCAGCTTTGAAAACCTAGTTTTAGCAGCCCAAAAAGCCCAAAAAACTAAGCGCTTTCGTCCCAACATCCTTATTTTTAATGCAAACCTAGAAAGAGAACTTATTCAACTCCAGAGAGAATTACTAAACCACACCTATCAGACTGGGGATTATCGTACATTCCACATTACAGATCCTAAATCACGGCTCATCTCCGCACCACCATACCGCGACAGAGTAATACACCACGCTCTCTGCAACATCATCGCCCCCATCTTCGATAAAACCTTCATCGCTGACTCTTACGCCAATCGCCGCAACTTCGGCACACACAAAGCCCTAAAAAAATTTACCCATTTCACTCGCACCAGTGAATATATCCTTCAATGCGATATCAGTAAATATTTTCCCAGCATCGATCATGAGATCCTCAAACACATAATCCATAGCAAAATTAAATGTCTTGACACCCTCTGGCTAATCGATCAAATCATTGATCGCAGCAATCCTCAAGAATTAATCCTAGAAAGATTTCCCAACGATGATCTACTTACCCCAATCGAACGACGCAAAGGCTTACCCCTAGGCAACCTCACCAGTCAATTATTTGCCAATATCTATCTGAATGAATTAGATCAATTCATCAAACACCATCTCAAAGCTAAAAAATATATCCGTTATCTCGATGACTTTGCTATTTTTGCCAATGACTACAATTTTTTGAATACTGCTAAATTAGCAATCTCTGATTTTCTAATCAACTTACGCCTCAAACTCCATCCCATCAAAACCCAATTGTTTGCCACTAATCATGGTGTTAACTTTGTCGGTTTTCGCATCCTACCAACGCATACAAGAGTACTGGCTAAAAATATTCAAAGGGGTAAAAAACACATTAGACGCTTACAAAATGCCGCTAATCAGGGTAGAATCTCTACAAATAAGCTAATAGCATCCTGCCAAGCATGGCGAGGGCATCTGCAACATGGTGATACATGGCATTTGCAGCAACAGTTATTTAGTTTTCTTGAAGTTTGATCATTAATTGGTTGAACGGCGAGAGGCTAGAGAAGGGGTAGATCGATAGCGCCGTTCGCGGTGGTTCGTGGAACAACAATGCTAACAATTGCAGTTCTGCTTATCGCAACAATTGGAATGCAGACAATAGGAACAACAACATCGGTTTTCGAGTAGTTTTGTTGAGTTCCGTTTCTTGAGCGTGAGTACTCCCATCTATCAGAGTCATTTCATGGGAATGTACTGCTGCAAATTTTCCCGCCAAAGTCAATTCATTCAGAAACAGAACTCGATCAAATTCAAGAAATAATTGACTTTTTTTGGATAAGCCAACATTCACGGATAATGAACGTGAGTATTTACATTTGTTAGGCTTGCTAGTTCAGGAGTACGAGGATAAACATTATCCGATCGCAGATGCTTCCTTAAACAATATTTTAGTCAACCTCATGGAAGAACATCAGACTTCCATTGATGACCTCAGAACAGTTTTTGAATCAGAACAGGATTTCAATGCTCTCTTAACTCTTTGACTACAAAGCGCCATCAACAAATTATTTACAAATTATTTAACTTGTTTAAACTTGTTTAACGAATTATTTACAGCAAGAGTGCGTTTATCAATTTTTGATTCTCATGTTCTAAGCGTACTGCCACTCGAAAATAGCGATCGCCTAGTTCGGGGAAACTCAAACAATCCCTGATTAAAATCTGCTCCTTTTGTAATAGTTCCTTTTGCAAAATAGAACCTGCTACTTCTGTCTGCACTAAGAGATAGTTAGCGGCATTGGCTAAAGGCTTAAAGCCTGAAATTGCTGCTAAGCCTGTAAAAAGTTGCGCTCTGGCAGTTTTTAGCCAAGTCCATGTCTTTTGTTGAAACTCTTGATCGGACAATACCGCAATCCCTGCGGCGACAGCAAGAGCATTTACACACCAAGGATCGCGCCATGCTTGCCAGCGCTGTAAACGTTCAGGATGGGCGATCGCATAGCCAAGGCGTAATCCTGGTAAACTATAAAATTTAGTCAGCGATCGCAAAATCACTAAATTAGGATAGAAAGGAACTAAATCAATTAAGCTTTGCTGTTGTTCTGGCGGTAAAAAATCCATGAATGCTTCATCGATGACCACAAGGGCAAATTGTTCTAAATAGGGAAGCAAGTTATCTTTCGTGAATAAGTATCCAGTAGGATTATGAGGGTTATTAATTAAAATGCCTTTAGCTTGATTATCGGAAACTTTTATTAGCGATGGAATCTGGATATGCTGTAGATCTTCAGAAGGAAGGATGAGGGGATAGCGCTCTATTTGGCAATCATAGGCGGCAAGGGCGCGATCGTAATCTGTAAAGGCTGGCGTAAATAGAACTGTTGCCTTGAGTTGGGACAAATCTCGCCCCACCCAAGTTAATAGCTCCGCTACACCATTACCCGCCAAGATCCAATCGGGTGATAATTGATGAAAATTTCCGATTGCTTGCCGCAAATCTATGTATGCGGGATCGGGGTAATGATTTAGCTCGCGGAGATGGGACTGAATAGCGGCGATCGCTGAGTCAGGTGGGCCGAGAGGGTTGATACTAGCGGAAAAATCTAAAATTGTGGCTAGGTCGATCCCCGCCATATCTGCCGCCCATTGACGATTGCCCCCATGAATTGGGCGCTGGTGCATTGACTGGATCGGACGCATAGATTTTTGCCTATTAATTTGCATATTAATTTCAAAGCCGAATAACACAACTTATAGGAATACAGGTTAAGCTAGGATTAATCATCGCTTCTTACGTCACAATCTATGCTACGAATTGTCACCCAGAGAACTGAAGCAGAATCCGAAATTAAACGGATTTGCGATCGCATCTATGACGATCAGATGATCCACAAAGAGGCAACGGTCACGGAAATCATTCAAACGGTGAGACGCAAGGGCGATCATGCCATCTTGCACTATACCTCTGAGTTTGATGGACAGGATTTTACGGCGGCGGAACTGCGCGTAAGTGGATCGGAACTCGATGCTGCTTACCAACAGGTTAAGGGCGATCTGCTCAAGGCGATCGAAATGGCGCACCAGCGTATCGTAGATTTTCATAAGATGCGTGTCCCTAAGAGTTGGGTGCATTTTGCGGATAAAGATGTGGTCTTGGGCAAACGCTATACTGCCGTTGATGCCGCAGGTATTTATATTCCAGGGGGCAAAGCTGCCTATCCTAGTACGGTACTAATGAATGCCGTGCCAGCACAGGTGGCGGGGGTCAAAAAGATTGTTATGGTTACACCGCCTGGGCAAGAACGCACGATTAATCCTGCAATTTTGGTGGCGGCACAGGTGGCGGGGGTCGAAGAAATCTATCGGGTGGGTGGCGCACAGGCGATCGCCGCCCTTGCCTATGGCACTGAGACAATTCCTAAAGTCGATGTGATTACGGGACCTGGCAATATTTACGTTACCCTTGCCAAAAAGCAAGTATTTGGAAGGGTGGGCATTGATTCGATCGCGGGACCTTCGGAAGTATTGATCATCGCCGATGCCAGTGCCACCCCTGCCTATGTCGCTGCCGATATGTTGGCACAGGCAGAACATGACCAGATGGCGGCAGCAATTTTATTAACCAATGATTCGCGCCTCGCCAATCGTGTCTCTGAGGAGGTCAATCGGATGTTAGAGAACCATCCGCGCCGCCTCATGACCGAGAAGGCGATCGCCCATTATGGCTTGATCGTGGTTGTTGAAAATCTGAATATAGCGGCAGAATTATCCAACCAATTTGCCCCAGAGCACCTTGAGCTAGAGGTCGAAGAGCCTTGGCAGTTAGTTGATCAAATTCGTCATGCAGGGGCAATTTTTATCGGACATAGTACCCCAGAGGCAGTTGGCGACTATTTAGCAGGACCAAATCACACCCTGCCCACCTGTGGCGGCGCTAGATATTCGTCAGCCTTGGGTGTGGAGACATTTTTAAAACATTCCAGCCTGATTCAATATACGCCTGAGGCACTCAGGGAAGTCTCAGGGGCGATCGCCCTCCTCACCGAAGCCGAGGGACTGCCCTCTCACGGCGACTCGGTGCGATTACGTCTTGGCGATCTTTAATGGTTTGGGGATTGCCACAAAGCCACGATCCCCAAAAATCCCTTTTGGATTCGATTCAACAAAAAGCACCGTCAAGCTAGTAGAATATTCATAGCTATTGCTAAATATTCTCAATTGCTTCAAAAGTATATTATAAAAAGCTCATGACTATTACAGCCGAACGCATTGATGCCACCTCTCTATTTCAAGCAGCCTATGAAAATCGTTACACTTGGGATGCCAATTTCCCTGGGTTTACGGCCAAGGCAAGCATTACCCAAAACGGAAAAACTCATCAAGCTGATGTCAGCATTGCGCCCAACCTCAAAGTGACACTAGCCAATGCCAACAGTGAGGAAGCAGAAAAAGCAATTCATGGACAAATGCAAGAGATTGTCATTCACCGTGTCCATCGTAAATTTGCCGATGTGCATGGCAAGAATGAATTTAGCTATGGTGATGCTGACAATACCGATGAGGCATTGATTGTAGTGGGTGGTGCAGCTTCAGGCGATCGCTACAAAGTTAAAGACAATATCGTGAGTATGGTACATCGCCATATTCATGGCACGGTGGTGACGATCAATGTGCTTAGCACCTTTGACACAGGTAAAGGCTATTTACCAATGGATTATGACTCCACCTATGCCAAGCCCAACGATCCTAGTTACATCAGCCCTGTGCAGCATCACCATGATGACTATGCTCCATTCGGTGATTATTTCATCATGACAGCCCGCACCGTCACCTGCGATGATGCGGCGCAGTCCTTTGAGTTCCAATTGTCTGATATTAAATTAGCTTAGGATTGAAAGTTGATTAAATCCAAGAGAACTTAGGCGAAACAGCCAGAAGTAGGGGCAATTAATTCGTTGACACCTTGATTTTAGGGTAGGGACAATTCATAAACTGCCCCTACTTTTGGTCGTTTTGCGTAAGTCCTATGAAACATAAATTTATGTAAATTATTGAGGGAAAGAGTAGCACAAGGTAGTATAGGAATAGATACAACGCAAAGCGATCACACCCAAAACTTTTCTTGCGGCTCGTTTGATCGGCAATTGCTGTAAAACTCAAAAATATTTCTGTACTACTCAAAGCCTCAATAGGCTGTAATAAGAACAAGAGGGTAAAAATGCCACCATACTCGCTAGAGCTAAGACAAAAAATAGTCGCAACCTATGAAGCAGGAAATACATCAATACGCAAAGTTGCAAGTCAATATCAAGTAGCAACCAAAACAGTCCAAACATTACTCAAGCAGTACCGAGAGACAGGAGATTTAAGCCCTAAACCATTAGGAAGTCAGATCGAAAGTCCTCTTGAGGCTCATCGGGAGAAAATTATTGAAATTGTGTTAGCCCATCCAGATTGGAGGCTATGGCAGTACTGTGAAGAAGTTGCGAAACAAACAGGAGTGTCAGTGACCACAGGAAGTATATGTCGCTTTTTGCAAAGGCATAATATTAGCCTCAAAAAAGACCTATAGCAGTTTTCACATTGGTACGGACAAGGTAAAAACCGAAGATAGAAAATATGGATTTGATGGTTTGCAAATTGTCAAGGACAATTTGCAGACTGCGATATTGCAGCGCCAAGGTAAAGAGTGAGTTGGTGCAATCCTTGCCACGATTGGTCTTTGATTCCACATAGGTCAGATTGTGGTTAGCTCTAACCATTGTAAAAGCTCTGGCGCAAGCGAACAGCGCTGGCGCTGGGCATCAATGCAAATATGTTTAGTGGTGGCATTAGCGATCGCTTTGGTTTTAGGTTCTGGCTGATATATCTGATAGTCAATTTGAAAGGATGCGGGCGTGAGCAATGTGGCTTTTAGGGAAATGGCAACGAGATCGCCACAAAACATCGGTTTAAAAAAGTCGATGCTGGCATGGGTAATCGGTACGGCGATCGCTTCACCCTTAAAAAATGTACGCAGATTGATATTTGCGGCGGCAAGGGATGCTTCATAGGCTTCATGACAAATTTTCAGCCCATTGGCAAAATAAACCACCCCCGCCGCGTCGGTATCGGCAAAGTGAATTTGGCGATCGTAGATAAATGGTTGTGGCATAGTTTGTTTTTACAGCCTATGAGTAATCTCGAAAAGCCTGTGCGCGGAGCTTCGCACCGCGCACAGGCTTATGGGGTTTTGCTGCAATCTAAATTTGGTGCATCGCTGTTTCTAAATTCTTGATTTTGACCATCAGGCGCTCAAAATCATCAAAGGTTAGAGATTGCGGTCCATCGGATAGCGCTTTTTTGGGATTGGGATGCACTTCGATCATCAAGGAATCTGTTCCCGCCGCGATCGCCGCTAAGCTCATCGATGGCACAAATTCTGACCAGCCCGTACCATGACTCGGATCGATCATAATCGGTAAATGGGTGAGCTTGCGTAATACAGGAATCGCCGCCATATCAATTGTATTGCGTGTATATTCGCGATCGAAGGTGCGAATCCCGCGCTCACAGAGGATCACATTGGGATTGCCCTCTGCCAAAATATATTCCGCCGCCATGAGCCAATCATCAATGGTGGCTGCTAAACCACGCTTGAGTAGCACAGGTTTAGACTGTTTGCCCACCTGCTTGAGCAATGCAAAATTTTGCATATTTCTCGCGCCAATTTGCAGCACATCGGCAACCTCAACAATTTTGTCGATATCGGCAGTATCCATCACCTCCGTAATAATCCCCAAACCACTGGCTGCCCTTGCTGCTGCCAACAGAGACAGCGCACTCTCGCCATGCCCCTGAAAAGCATAGGGAGAAGTGCGTGGTTTATAGGCTCCGCCGCGTAAAAATTGCGCCCCTGCCGCCTTGACCCGCATCGCCGTTTCCACGATCATTTCTTCGGTTTCCACAGAGCAAGGGCCTGCTGCGATCGCTAGGGGGTGATTCTCGCCGATCGCCACATCACCATTCGGGGTTGGCACAATCACCACACTGGATTCATGGTCGCGATATTCACGACTAGCCCGTTTAAAGGGACGCTCCACCCGCAAGACTGTCTCAATCCAAGGGCTTAGTTCTTCAATACGATGGCGATCTAGATCAGCCGTCTCACCGACCAAGCCTAAGACTGTTTTATGCTTGCCCACAATTTTCTCAGGAGACAGCCCCCAGCTTGATAGCTCCTCACAAATACGGTTCACTTCCTCTGCTGGCGTACCAATCTTTGTTACTACAATCACGGTTTACCTCTACTGCAAAGCTTTGTTATATCTTCTGTTATACATTCCAGTGTAGTGTAGCCATCAAAGATTTTAAACATTCTTGCTGAAGGAGTCGCTGATTTGAGCAGCGATTAAACTAGTAGCAGCAGTTGCATCAACTGGCGGCGAAAACAGAAAGCCCTGTCCGTAGTCACAGGAAAGCGATCGCAAAACATTGGTATGTGCATCTTTATCTATGCCCTCAGCAACTACTTTCAACTTCAACTGATTGGATAAGTTAATAATCATCGAAGTAATTTCTAAACTATTTGAATTTGTGTCTATATCCATAATAAAAGAACGATCAATCTTAAGGGCGGTGATGGGTAAAGATTGGAGATAAGCAAGAGAGGAGTAACCTGTACCAAAATCATCTATTGAAATTCCAATAGAGCGCTCCCGCAGTTGGTATAAAACATTGATCGCAGTTTTGACATTTTCCATTAAAACACTTTCAGTAATCTCTAAATTTAAGCTTTCTCCACTTAGTCCTGCGGCGAGGAGACTGCGATCGATATCTTCTAATAGATCTGAATTGGCTAATTGTAAACTCGATAGATTGACGCTAATGCTCTCAGGGCAAATGTCAGGGAATTGATTTTTCCACCTCCCCATTTGAGCGCAGGCTTCTGCCAAGAGACAACGCCCTAATGGAACGATTAAGCCTGTTTCTTCTGCCAATGGAATAAACTCTAATGGAGAAATCCATCTTTGATCTGGAGTTAGCCAGCGAGCTAAAGCTTCAAAGCCTTTAATCTTGCCCGTCTGCAATGAAAAAATAGGCTGATAATGTACTAAGATTTGCTTGGTCGCTATTGCTTCTTGCAAATTAACTTCAAGGTTGACGCGATGGATAGCTTTCTGCTGCATACTATGATTAAAGAAAACCGTCCCCTCCCTATCATTTCTTGCACAGTCGAAGGCTGTGTCTGCCGCTCTCAAAAAGTCTTCTGGTTGGACACCTTCTAGATCGCTAGTAACTAAGCCTATGCGAGTTTTTGATGATACACTAATTTCATCAAGTTGAACAGGATGGCTGAAAAGTTGATGAAGTTGTTCAATGTAATTTGCAATAACAGATAAATTCTCAACACCCTCTAGTAGTATGGCAAATTCGTTGTTTTCCATACGGGCAACAACCTTAGATGGAATGTTCCAACTTTCCAATCGACGAGCAATTTCAACTAAAAGGCGATCGCTAAGGGTATGACCAAATCCAGCCTTAATGATGGGATAGCGTTCTACATCTAGCTTTAATACGGCAAAATCAATCCCTTTTGATCGTTTTAGATCTATACTTTTGGCGATTTTTTGGAGCAGACCATAGCGATTGCTTAAGCCTGTAAGTTGATCGTAGAAAACTAGGCTATGGAGACGATCTAGGGTTGACTGAAGCTCTTGCTTTTGCGATCGCAAATCACGCACAAATGCCAAAGTTTTATTGATTGTAATTTCTAAATCTTCAAAGTCAATTGGTTTCATCAGAAAATCAAACGCACCACGATTCATCGCGACACGAATGTTTTTCATATCGCCAAATGCGGAAATAACTACAGCTTTCAGGGGGCATTCAATCTCTGCTAAGTTTGTCAATAAAGTTAATCCATCCATCTTTGGCATTTGAATGTCAGTCAAGATCATGGCAATTGAATTTGATGCTCTGATAATTTCTAATGCTTCAATTCCATTTTGAGCAAACTGAAAGCTTAGCTCTCCGTTCCGAATTCTTTTTCTAAAGATCTGCTTAAAAAGACGTTGAATTTCAAATTCATCATCAACTACTAATACTACATTTGTCTCTTCTTTCATAGTTCAATCATGGTACAGTTGGCTTTGATTCTAATTTTTTATAGCGATCCTAAACAACTAGCGAAAACACGCAAAGATTTTTGAGCATCAGTGCGGAACGATGCTTTAATTATATCTCTTAGGTATCGTAACAATTATTTCAGTAAATTGACTAGCATTAGAGTTAATAGTTAGAGTACCGTTATGTTGTTTAACAATTATATCGTAGGTAAGTGAAAGCCCTAGTCCAGTTCCCTCCCCAGGAGGCTTGGTTGTGAAGAAGGGATCTAAGATCTTGCTTTGGGTTTCTGGGGCTATGCCGCAGCCATTGTCACGAATCCTAATCTCGACGCGATCGCCGAGACTGCGCGTTGAAAGGCTAAGTGTGGGATGATATTTTTCTGTGTGCTTAGAGGAGCTTAAAAGATTTCTTTGGTGACGCATAGCATCATAAGCATTATCAATGAGATTAATGAAAGCCCGACTCATTGCTCCTGCAACTAGATCGACTAAATCTAAATCAGCAGCATAGTCAGTCAGAATTTTGATATTGAAATTGTTGTCTAGCATTTTTTTACTGTGATACGCTAATTTTAATGATTGGTCGAGTAAATCATTAATTTGCGTTGGCTGCGGGATCGCTTTTGTATCATCAGTTCGGGTATGTTGCATCATATTAAAAATAATATTTTCAGCTCTTTGGCTATGGGCGCGAATTGTCGTGGAGTTTTCTTGGAGATCGGCGATTAATGTCTCGACCATCTCGGAAGTGTCAAAATCTAAAGAAGGACGCAAAGGCTCAATTGCTTCTAACAATTCTTGACTAAGTTCAATTGATCCTAGGGCGTAGTTTGTGACGAAGTTAAGGGGATTACGCAGTTCATGGGCTATCCCCGCCGTGAGTGTACCGAGAGAGGCTAGTTTTTCTTGGGCAATGATGCGCTCTTGGGCTTTGACAAGGGCTGTAGTTCTTTCTTCAACTCGCAGTTCAAGGCTTTTATTGAGTTGAGATAATTCTTGGAGCAGCCGATCGCGTTCTAATTCTGTGGCTTTGCGATCGCTAATATCTTCAGAAATACAAATCAAATAATCGGGATTACCATGCTCATCGAATATAGGGACTTTAATTGTATGCAGAATTCTGCGCCCCAAAGTCAAACTGTCAATGGGTTCTTCGGGAATATCTTCAATTTGACCGAGCGCAAATGATAATCGGTCTTTCTCATTAAAGAAATCAGATTGTTCTTTTGGGAAAAAATCATAGACCGATTTGCCAAGTGCTTGCTCTTTACTACAACCGAACATGAGTTCGCAGGTATTATTCCATAGTAAAAATTCACCGAATCCTTCTTCTTTCCCATTTTTGACGAATAAGGATAAAGGGAGATTTTCAATAATAGCTTCTAAAAAGTTACGAGCTTTTGATAGTTCCTTGGTTCGTTCTTGTACCCGTTGCTCTAGCTCTGTATTCAATATTTGCAAATCCTCAAACACCTGCATTCTCTCTAATTCGGCAGATGCTCGCGCCCCAAAGATCCGCAGTAATAGTTCCGCCCGTTTTGGATTATTTAAAGGTTCATGATTTAATACATAAAGCAGCCCAATATTCTCACCCGATGAATTTTGTAATGCGGTTCCCAGATAGTTATCTACATTCATTTTTACTAAATCATCGTCAAGAGGGAATACCTGCCTTACACCCGCAGAACAGTTATAGATGCCATTGAGAAAAGCTATTTCGCAGGGAGTATGAGCAATTGCATAGGTAATATTGGGCTGAATTCGATCATCTGCATACCATGTCATAGTTTCGAGGTTCTCTCCCGACACCTTAGAAATAAAGACATGGGAAACATCAAGGGCGATCGCAATATGCTTAACTAATTCTGGGAAAAATTCTTTACCAGTAACCGATGCTGTTCCTTCTAGCAAACTTTGGAGTGCTAGTTCTGATTGCTTGCGATCGCTGATATCTCTAACCAATAGCAAAACTTCATCTTCCGTATAGGGGACAATTCTCACCTCTTCGGATTGCAACTTACCAGCTACCAGTACCTCTTGCTCATATATTTGAATATCCCCTGTTTCCAGAGCCTCATTGATCATCTTCATTCTCTGTTCGACTAAGTTAAGGGGAAAAAATTTGTCTAGATGGGTTCCAACAAAGTCTTCCGCCTCTCCAAAAACTTTAAAGCTATCTGTACTATGGAATTCAAGATAGGTTCCGTTTCTATGAACTCGCATGATCAGATCGGGCAAAGCACGAATTAGAGCGGCTTTATGGGATTCGCTTTCTCGCAAAGCTATTTCGGCAAATTTGCGATCGCTGATATCCCGACCCACGATCAGAACTTCATCATCCCCACAAGCTACCACCCGACATTCTTCGATTTGTAAGACTCCTCCCACAAGAATTTCCTGCTCATATATTTGGATTTCCTCAGTTGCTAAAGCCTGTTGAATCGCATTCAGTCGTTTGGCGGCTAAGTCGGGAGGGAGGGAGTCATTTATATGAGTACCAATAAAGTCGCCAGTTTTGCCAATTACTTTAAAGGCACTAGTCGCGTAAAAGTCAAGATAAACACCTGCTCGGCTAATTCGCATCACGAGATCTGGCAAAGCCTCGATCAAGGCTCGTTGTTTTTGTTCGCTTAGTCTCAATAATTCTTCGTTCTTCTTGCGATCGCTTATATCAGAAATTGTGCCAACAAATCCAACGACCTCACCATTAGCATTATATTCGGGAACGGCTTGTACAAAGCCCCATTTGGTTGAACCATCAGGATTGACATATCGATGTTCAAAGCAATATTCGACATCATGCCCAAGATTTGACTGCTCGACAAAGTTTGTCCAAGCGGCATACATCCAAGCGCGATCGTCGGGATGTAAGTTTTTACCCCAGCCGTTGCCTAAATTTTCTTCGATAGAAAGTCCAGTGATTTCGAGGGTTTTGGCATTGGCATAGGTGCAGTTTCCTTTAGCATCGTTGCGAAAGATCCCTACAGGACTTATTTCCGAAAGAATGCGATAGTGTTCTTCACTCAGTTTTAGTTGTTGAGTACGCTCTTGTACTTGCTTTTCTAGATTGGCATTCAGGATTTCTAGCTCTAATTTGGCCTGTTCGAGGGCTAAATACTGCTCTTCGATGGTGCGATCTTTTTTATAACTTCGCAAAGCTTCAGATACAGTTAGCTGAAGATCATTCTCATTCCAAGGCTTGGACATAAACCGATAGAGGTTGCCCCGATTGACGACATTGCCCACATCTTCGGCGCTGGCTTGCCCCGTCAGCATTACCTTGAGGATCTTAGGATAGCGATCGTGGAGTTCGATTAAAAACTGATCGCCTCTCATATTGGGCATGATCTGATCGGCAATGACGAGGGGAAGTTCTTGTCCACTACTGATCAGATCCTCAACTACTTCTAAGGCTTCTTCTGCACTCTCCGCAATTTCCACCATAAACTCAGGAAAGCAGCGCATTAATTGAGTTCTAATGCTGAGGAGAACATTGCGCTCGTCATCAACACAAAGGATAGTTTGTTTGCTCATAGCTTGTTAATACAATTTAATACAATTGATTATTTTTTATTTTTTATTTTTTATTTTTTATTTTTTATTTTTTATTTTTTATTTTTTATTTTTTATTTTTTATTTTTTATTTTTTATTTTGCTCCCAAGCACAGCAATTGCTGTTACAGCGCTTTGATCATGCTGTACAACTCAAAGCCTATGAGGACTGCGAGTAGATGGTATGCCCACTGTAAAGCAACTCCCCTGACCGATCTGACTGCTTAGTTCGATATATCCCCTGTGCAGTTCAACAATTTGCTTTACTGTTGCCAGCCCAATGCCTGTTCCTTCATAACAACGATTTAACCCACTGTCAATCTGGATAAATGGCAGAAATATCCTGTTGTGGTCGCTAGGGGCGATGCCAATGCCAGTATCAGTAATTGCAAAGGAAACCCAAGAGTTAATACTCAAATTTTCCTGATTCTGATCTATCGGCTCTAGCGAGTCTGATGTCTTCGCCACATTAGCAAAAGTTAAGGGCTGAGTTGGTGGCTGATGATTGATTTTTACTTCTAAACAGACCTTCCCACCTATCGGTGTAAACTTGATCGCATTATCGAGCAAGTTGATTAGTACTTGCTTCATCCGAGTAGGATCTGCTTCAAAAGATTCTAAATCTGAACATATATTTAGCGTGATTTGAATTTGCTTTTTGAGAGCCTGTTGATTTACCAAGTCTAGACTAGAATTGCATAACTCAACGATCGCCACAGATTTGATAGCGAGCTTCACCGAACCCGTGGTAAGATTTGAGATATCGAGAATGTCATTAATCAATTTCAAAAGATGATTACTACTACTTTGGATTAGGGCGATCGCATCCTTTTGACTCGGATTGATTGAACCATAAATTTCATCAAGTAAGCATTCCGACATACCCAAGATCGCGTTAAAAGGTGTCCGCAATTCATGGTTCATCATGGTAAGAAATTCATCCTTTAGTTTGGAAACCCTCTTGAGTTCTAAATTAGATTTCTCAAGACTAGCATTTAGCTCGATTAATTCTAGATTAGTTTGCTGAAGGGCTAACTGATGCGCGGCTAATTGCTTTTCCTGCGCATATCGCCGCAAAGCTTCGGCTACGGTTAGCATCAAATCATTTTCGTTCCAAGGTTTAGATATAAAACGATAGAGATTTGCCCGATTGACGACATTGCCAATATCTTCAACATTGGCTTGTCCTGTTAGCATCACCTTGAGGATCTGAGGATGGCGGTCATGGAGTTCGATTAAAAATTCATCTCCTTTCATCTTCGGCATAATCTGGTCGGCAATTACCAACGCAACATCAAGCCCACTAGATAATATTTCCTCAATAACTTCTAGTGCTTCATCACCACTTTCAGCGATTTCAATCTTGCAATTTTTAAAAAAATGCATTAACTGATTTCTAAGCATTAGTAGAACGTTGCGTTCATCATCCACACAAATAATAGTCAGTTTATTCGTCATAAGTTTCTACGGTTAGAATTGATATTACTCGGAAATTAAATTTGCATTGGGGTTAATAGCCGATCGCTGGTTTGTGTATTCAGACAAAGGAATAATAACCGAAAATGTGACACCTCCGCACTGATTTTTGACATAAATACTGCCACTATGTTTCTGCACAATTTGGCGCACTATATCTAAGCCCAGTCCACTGCCTTCGCCTCTCGGCTTGGTTGTGAAAAATGGCTCAAATAGTCGCGGCATGATTTCGTCAGGAATTTCTGCCCCCGAATTAGTAATTTCCACTACTACTTGTCCTGCTTGCTGCGCGATCGCTATTTCTAAAGTCCCCGTTTGCCCGATCGCGTAGATGGCATTGTCAATTAAATTCACCCACACCTGTGTAAGCCCATCTGGGTCACAGAGCAGATTGGGGACTGGCTCATATTTGCGAATCACCTCTATTCCTTGCTTCAGGCGACTTTGGTAGAGGGTTAGGGCGATCTCGATGCCATCACTAATTTGGATCAGGCTTTTCTCTTCAGATTCACTGCTGCGATGGCTGAATGTTTTGAGGGCAAAGATGATTTTGGCGGCGCGATTGACTTCCTGCTGAATGCTAATGGCATTTTGGCTTTGTTGCACCAGCCTATAGGCGATTTGCAAAATGTTATCGCAATCAGGTTCTACAAAAAGGGGCTGATAGGCTTCTAGGGATGAATCTATCCGCAGGAGGGCAAATTGGTCGGCGATTTCTTGAGCATTATCTACCCCCAAAGCATCCAGTTCTGTGTGCAAGCGTCGTCGCAGTTGTCGTTCTTCTTTGGTTGAGAGAGACTGCTGTTGCTGAAGTGAAGCTTTGATCAGTGCGATAAAGGCAGCTTGCTGTATAGAATTTAGGCGTTGCATCAATACTGGTAATTGTGGCAGTAAAACGTTCAAAGCGGTGATAATATTGCCTGTGGCGCTGCGAATCACGCCCAAAAGAGTATTGACTTCATGGGCAACGCTAGCCGTAAGCTGTCCTAAGGCTGCCATTTTTTCCGATTGGATTAATTCTGCCTGGGTCGTTTGGAGGTCAGCTAGAGTCTGAGAGAGTTCCTGAGTGCGTTCTTCCACTTTCTGCTCTAGGGTTTGGGAATATTCTTCTAGTTTGTGGAAAGAGATTTCTAGTTGTTTTGCCATTTTGTTAAAGGTTTGGGCAAGGACTCCCACCTCATCCTCAGTCATGATGGGTGCGGTTTGGTTTAGATCTCCCTCCGCCAAACGTGCGGCCGTAGCATTAATTGCTAAAATCGGGCGGGTAATTTGGCGGGAAAATAGATAAATGGCGATGAGAAGTATGCTAGAAGATAAAAATCCCAAGATTAGAATATTAATGGCTAAGCGATCGGCTGGCGCAAAGGCTTTATCTTGGTTGATTTCGGCAATCAATGCTAAGTTTTGAGAGGGCAACCACCAATAAACGCCGACTACAGGAATTCCTGCATAGTTGTTATACAAGCCAAATCCACTCTGCTGCTTGATCGCTTGATCAATGCCATCGCTATGTACCGCTTTTTTTCGTGACGGATCTTTGGGTTCCACTTGATTACCAGCCACAAAAATGGTTTTATTACCAGCTTTGCCAATTAGATAGGTTTCGCCTGTCTCCCCCAAACCCGTATTATCGCGAATCAATGCGTCAATGTAATCTAGATTAAAATCGGCAGTCAAGGCTCCCATTTTGACATTATTTTCATCTAAAAGTGATGTAGTGACAGTTATGGATACTTTATTGGTGCGCGGTGAAATATAAAAATTAGGCACAACTGTATTAATGCGATCGCTGGTAAAGTAGGTGGCGGGATCGCCCAAGGGTAAATAGGTTCCTTCGAGTTTAGAATCAGTGGAAGAGAAAATCACAAAACCACTATTTCGAGTAACACGAATACTGCCTAAGTTTGGCTTCACAAGACTAATGCGCCCAATATTTTTTTTGAGATTAGCGTAAGCTTTCTGATAAGCGGGTTGGCTGGGATCGGAAGCCAACATTTGACTGAGTAACTGTTTAACTTCTCCATCTTGGCTGATCATCAGAATGTCTTGCAACTGATTTTCTACCCACTTTTGCAGTTGCAAGGATTTGAGTTGGGTTGCTACAGTGAGGCGGTTGACGACCTCTGTTGACAGAGAACTGCGGGCATGAAAATAAGAGCCAAGAGCCACTACACTCACGGTAATGACTGATAAGCCTGAGAAATAGCTGACTAGTTGCCTGAGTAAACTGTGCCTCAACCATCGTTTTATTATATTCAAGCTTTTTTCTCCGCTAACTGTAAGATATCTTGGATTTTAGTGATTGCCCAATCCGCCGATTCCACCACCGAGGCTTTGTCTTGGATCACTTTGAGAACTGTTTTTGCCCAAAGCTGTTGATTCTGCACCTCACTAAAAGCTGAATGCATTACCTCATAAGGAATATAGCTAGGGCGGGCAAATATTTTCAGAGCAGATGCAAGATGGGGATCGTTCGGCTCATTCCAAAAGGGATCTTTTAATAGCTCAGGCATCACAGGAAAAACGCGCCCCTTAAAACCTTTGAGCAAAGACATCAAGTTATTTGGACTGACTAGATAACTCAAAAACTCCTTGGCAAGTTCTGGATTCTTACTGTTTTTAGGTACGATCGCTTGCTTCGTTCCCTTGCGCGTTAGCAATTCGCCACCATCCACTTTTAGAGGGCGATCAATCGTCATGATCTGACGATATCTGGCGATCGCATCGCGATCGTATCGAGGATGGGATAACTTTTGGGTCAGGGGAATCGACATCGAGAGATTCTGAGTCATTAAGGTTTCACTATTTAGGAAACTGTTATTATTTCCTGCTCCTGTCCATCGTGCTGATTGAGGTGGCGTATATCCCTGCAAATAAAAGTTGGTAAATTCTTGCAGCGCGGTGATAAATTGCTGACGATTTTCTGGTTTTCTTAGGAGAAATTCTCCCGACTCATTCACCACATTAACGTCGTGAGCATCCATAAACATCCTCAGGGAGGTATAGGTATCAAACCCGATCGCCGACATACATAGTCCGACCCCATAAATCTGCGATCGCCCCTTGGCTCGCAACTCCTTTTGAGCCGTCTGCCAAAATTGCCAAAACTGATTCCATTCTCGCGGAATATCCAGTTGGGTCAAGCCAATCTCCTCAAGCATACTTTCCCAATAGTGAAAGTAGTCATCAGACTGCCACAATGGGAGCGCATAGTAACTGCGTTCTTTACGAACTTGATTGTGATAGAAAACATGGGAGAGGGCAATACTTGTATATTTTTGCTTGATGGGAGTGATTACGTCCGTAAGATCGACTAATTGATCTTGCCAAGCAAATTTGGGTGCGAGGCTAACATCTATACCTAAGGAGTAGACAATATCAGGAATTTGGTTAGATTCCGATTGACCGATAAAATTTGTTAACTGTTGATCGATAAGAGCGACTGGCAGTAATTTCAAATCAACAACTTTCCCCGATTTTTGCTCCCATCTGCGAATGAGTTGATTAATTTGTTCATTTTCTTCTGGCAAAAAGCCCTGCTCCCACCAAATCAAGAGATCAGCTTTGCTCAAAGACTGTCCACTACTGGTATTAGTCAGATATTTTGACTGGTTACAGCTTGCCAGTCCCAAGCCCAAAGCACCTAGAGACATCTGGTGAAAACGTCGTCTATTCAACATCTGCTTCTCCCATAAACCTTAACAAAGGCAAGATTACTATAAAGGTAGTTCGACCCGATTGGCTACTTACGCGAATCTCTCCTTCATGTTTCTGCACGATTTGACGCACTATATCTAAGCCCAGTCCGCTACCTTCGCCTCTCGGCTTGGTTGTGAAAAATGGCTCAAATAGTCGAGGCATGATTTCTTCGGGAATAGCCTCACCTGAATTTGTAATTTCAACCACTATTTGCCCTGCTTGCGGGGCGATCGCTATTTCTAAAGTCCCTGCTTTACCGATCGCATAGATGGCATTGTCTATTAAATTCACCCAAACCTGTGTAAGCGCATCTGGGTCGCAGAGAAGATTGGGGACTGGCTCATATTTACGAATTACCTCTATTCCTTGCTTCAATCGACTTTGATATAGCGTTAAGGCGATTTCGATGCCATCGCTAATTTGGATCAGGCTTTTTTCCCCAGCGTCACTGCTGCGATGACTGTATGTTTTGAGTGCAAAGACGATTTTGGCGGCGCGATCGACTTCCTGCTGAATGCTAATGGCATTTTGGCTTTGTTGCACCAGCCCATAGGCAACTTGCAAAATTTCATCGCAATCAGGCGATTCCAGAAGGGGCTGATAGACTTCTAGAGATGATTCTATTCGTAGGAGGGCGAGTTGGTCGGCGATCTCTTGGGTCTTAGCAATCCCCAAAGCATCCAGTTCTGTGTGCAAGCGTCGCCGCAGTTGTCGTTCTTCTTTGGTTGAGAGAGACTGCTGTTGCTGAAGTGAAGTATTTACCAATGCGATAAAAGCAGCTTGTTGTGTAGGATTCAGGCGTTGCATTAATACTGGCAATTGTGGCAGTAAAACTTTCAAAGTAGTGATAATATTGCCCGTGGCACTGCGAATTACTCCTAAAGGTGTGTTGACTTCATGGGCGACGCTGGCCGTGAGCTGTCCTAGTGCTGCCATTTTTTCCGATTGAATCAATTCTGATTGAGTAGTCTGGAGATTTGTTAAGGCTTCGGAAAGTTCTTGAGTACGTTCTTCGACTTTTTGTTCTAGGGTGCGGTAAAGTTGGGCATTTTCTATGGAAATTGCTGCTTGAGAACAAATTAGGTTTAGCACTTCAAGGCGATCGCTGGTAAATGCTCCTATGGTCAAACTATTTTCTAAATATAAAACCCCAATTAACTTGCCTTGTTTGAGAATGGGCATACATAGAACGCTTTTGGGTCGATATTTGAGGATGTAGCGATCGCTTGCAAATTGGGCATCATGTCGCGCATCACTCAAAACTATGGGTTCTAAACTATGCTTGACCTGATTGACGATACCAATCGCCATATCTTCACTATGTTCTAAGGACATGGGAACGGTCAAGATTTGCGAAGGTTTTCCAGATTCCACGAGCGCGACAATTTGCAACTCTGGTTCTGATTGCAGTAGTAAGACGCATTTATCAGCTCCAGAATTAATATTGGCAATATTTAGGAGCGCTTCTAAAAGTTTTGAAAGCTCTATCTCTTCAGAAATTGCTTGTGAAGCTTTTAGTAGAGTCTCTAAATCTATTGCTTCAGAGGTGCTACTAGAGGAGTTAGTAGATTTTTTTTGGAAAGAGCTGTGTGAGTCTCGAAGAATAGGGGCGAGTAGTTGGAGATAGCGATTTTCGAGATCAGTGACTTTAGCGGATGCGCCCCAGCGCACATAGCCATAATAGGCTTCAGTCATATAGACTTGAGCGATTTTCTCTTTCCCCCAATCGAGATAGAATTTAGCAGCAAGTTCGTTGGCAAGGGCTTCTTCTTGGATGTAGCTGTTTTCCTTTGCACCAGCGATCGCGCGATCGTAATATTCAATAGCCTCTATTTTATTGCCCAAAACACGATGTCGCTCTGCTTCCACTAAATGCCATTTATGCAAATAGTTCATTGGTGCATTACGAGACATTTTATCGAGAAAGTCTTGATGTTTTTGCACCGTTATGAGAGTTTCCGATTGTTCTGATTCCATTTGATCGGGAAACGATCTTAGATGCGTTAGGGCTGCAAAAAAATGAAAAATAGGAACAAAGAATGATCCAGACACGGCGATGAGACATTGCTCTGCTTGTTTAACGTAGTGAATGGCATCTGTATAATTGCCAAAATAGTAAGCTAATAGCAGTTTATAAATATAGGTTTCAGCGATCGCGGTTTGATCATTATCCAACTGCTGTTTAGGCAGCATTATCGCTTCGTTGTAAGTATCGCCGATTAAGATATGGGGATGATTGACTGGTTTAACCAAATTTTCGGCTGTTTGTTTTCCTAAATTAATATAGGCTTGTGCAGAAGATTGTTTGATCTGAGCCAATTTAACGCTATAGGTAGCCATGTCTTGAACAAAAAGTCCCAGTTCTCCACCACTAAAAAATATTGAATTACTGTAGGTAGCCAGAGAAAATCCAGCGTGCATAAAATCGCCAATTTCGATCCCAGCATTGTAAGCAGCTTTCAACATTGGAATTGTAGCTAGCAAAGGCTCATTGTGAGGCTGAACAAAGTTTCCAAATAGAAACATCACAACCGACTTAATCTCGGCGCTATTAAATTTTTCAATTAAATTTAGAGCTACCTTTCCAAAAGCGTAACCTATAACTGTTTCTGTCAGAAATGCCGACATTACTAGACCATGAATGGCATATCCGATCGCTGAGGCTATCGTGTTACCAGATTGAATAGACAGACTCACCATTGTTGCGCCAAGCCAAGGTAATAGGCTCGGCATCCCTTGAATGATTGGGGAAAACAAAATTCCCATAATTCGCATAGCAAATTGAGTTTGGGCATCATTTGTAGATGGTAAATCAACCAAGTCTGCAATTTGGATATTTTCAAGTTGCTTAGCCAGAGTTTGCATTGCTTGAGCAACTTCAACTTCATTGGATTCATTCGGGAGACTAATCCCCAATAGCAGTAATGCTTTTCTACCAATTTCAATAGCTTCTAAGACATGACTTTGTAGGGTTTTCGCCGCAATTTGGATTTCGTAGATTTTTACTTCATCAAAAATAGTTTGCGCCTTCTGTAATACCAAATCCGCTTGTTGTTCCATCCCTGCAAAGTCACCACTCAAATAACTTGCCTCAACGGATGTAAGATACAAATCCACAGTCAATTCGTACTGATACTGCCAGCTATTCTCCTGTAGCAGGTCAATTCCTTTTTCAAGATAAATCCTTGCGGCTGCATAGGCTGTAGACATTCTCGCTCTTTTTGCAGCTTTAAGATTTAATTTTGCCAAGGCTTCTCGCTCAATTGGTTCAGTAATTAATGATTGACCTTGATTTAAGTGTCCAACTAGATCAAACAGCCTTTCTTCAAGTTCTATTTTTGAGTAGCTTTGCTGAATTAACTTGCCAATTTTGAGATGAATTTCTGCTTCGCTCTCTACAGGAATCAGCGAATAGGCAGCTTGTTGAACGCGATCATGCAGAAATTTATAAGTTGCATTCGCATCAGTTGGCGCAATAACATTCGTATCAATCTGCGTAAAGAACTTATAGTCTTCCGTCGTAGGAATGATAAAACCTTCTTGTAAGGCTTGCCATAGAGCCATTGCTGCACTTTCGGGAGATTGTTGCGAGGCGATCGCTAGGGTCTGCAAATCAAACTGTGCGCCAATACAAGCAGCCACCTTGAGAACATCCTGAGTATTTAAAGGCAACTTCTGTAATTGACTTGCCATAAACTCAACCACATCATCAGCATGAGTCAATCTCGCTTTTGCGATATCGCATTGCCAATTATGCAAATCCCAATTAAAAGTAATGCTCTGGTCTTCATATAAAGCCTTAAGCAACTGCACCGAGAAAAAGGGATTGCCTTCAGTCTTTTGATACACTAATTCTGTCAATGGCTGAGCACTGGGTAAATCACAAATCAAGGTGTCAGCAATCCATTGATGTATATCGGCTTGACTCAATGCTTCCAGCGTAATTGTATTCACCGTTAAGCCTGTCTTGAT